>NZ_JBXAOE010000013.1:0-228841 GCF_058802485.1 Cupriavidus sp. GW822-FHT02D05
GCCGACGCAAAGAAGAGTGACCGGCAGCCCCCGCAGGGGGATGTCGTATGGCTGTTGGGTGCAAAGGCCAACGCCGATAGAGACGAACCAACGAGCCCACACATCCGAGCCCTTGCGCCCAAAAACCAACGCCGACCACTCCCCCAAAATTTCCCCCTAACCATTTGCTACACTGCCCCCCAAACAATCCGGTTGAAGCCAATGAACGCCCAAGAAGTTGCCTCCTACCTGCAGACCAATCCCCAGTTCTTCGAAGACAACGCCGAACTGCTGGCCGCGGTGCAACTCACCAGCCCGCACAGCCACCGCGCGGTGTCGCTGCAGGAGCGCCAGATGGAAATCCTGCGCGAGAAAAACAAAGGCCTGGAGCTGAAGCTGGCGGACCTGGTTCGCCACGGCCATGACAACGACCGCACCCAGCAGCGCATGCACGCCTGGCAGTTGCGCTTGCTGGCCGAGGCGGACTCGCACGCGCTGCCGTATGCGGTGCAGGACGGCCTGCAGCAAGTGTTCGACGTGCCCGGCGTGGCCCTCAAGCTGTGGAATGTGGCGCAGAGCTACGCGCACATGGAAGTGGCGCAGGGCGCGAGCGAAGACGTCCGCCTGTTTGCCGAGGGCCTGCGCGCGCCGTATTGCGGCGCCAACAGTGGCTTCGAGGCCGCGGCCTGGCTGGAGCGCGACGATATCGCCTCGCTGGCCATGGTGACGCTGCGCGTGCCCACGCGCGACGCCGGGACGCTCGGCGCGGCCTTTGGCTTGCTGGTGCTGGGCTCGCCCGAGCCGCGGCGCTTCCACGAGGGCATGGGCACGGCCTATCTGGCGCAGATCGGCGAAGTGGCCGGTGCCGCGCTGAACCGCCTGCGCGACTGATGGAGCCGAGCCGCGCGCGCAAGGCCACTTCGCCCGCGGCGAAGAAGCCGGCCGCGCGCAAGGAGGCCGCCGAGGCGCCGCTCGACAAGCCGCCGCCCGATCCGGTCGTGCTGCGCTATCTGGAGTGGCTCGCCAGCAGCCGCAAGCTGGCTGTCCACACACTGACCAACTACGCCCGCGACCTGTCTGTGCTGCAAGCGCACGCCGCACGCCATGCGCCGGGCATTGCGCTGTTGTCGCTGCAGACCCACCATATCCGCGCCTTTGCCGCGCGCATGCACGGCGGCGGCCTGGCCGGCACCAGCATTGCCCGCACGCTGTCGGCGTGGCGTGGCTTTTTTTTGTGGGCCGCGCGCCATGGCCTGGGCGTGCAGGCCAACCCGGTGGACGGCGTGCGCGCGCCAAAATCCGGGCACCGGCTGCCCAAGGCCTTGTCGGTGGAGCACGCGGTGGCGCTGGTCTCGCACAACGCGGGCGACGGCGCCGAGGGTCGGCGCGACCAAGCTGTCTACGAGTTGTTCTATTCCAGCGGCCTGCGCGTGTCGGAGCTGGTGCAGCTGGACGCGCGCTATGCCGAGGATGGGGAATACCGCTCCGCCGGCTGGATCGACATGGACGGCGCTGAGGTCACGGTGATCGGCAAGGGCTCGCGACGGCGTACCGTGCCTGTCGGCAGCAAGGCCATGGAAGCGCTGCGCGCGTGGCTGGCGGTGCGCCCGGAGCTGCTGCGCCCCGGCGCGCTGCCCGATGATGCGCATGCGCTGTTCCTGAGCGTGCGCGGGCGGCGCTTGCCCGCACGTACGGTGCAGTTGCGCATCAAGCAGCAGGCGATCCGGGCCGGCGTGCCGACCGACGTGCATCCGCACATGCTGCGGCACTCCTTCGCCACCCACGTATTGCAATCCTCTGGCGACCTGCGCGCGGTGCAGGAAATGCTCGGGCACGCCAGCGTGGCCACCACCCAGATCTATACCGCGCTGGATTTCCAGCACCTGGCCAAGGTCTACGACAAGGCGCACCCGCGCGCGGGCAGGGCGCACTCAGGGCCGGCGCCAGTGGTTGCTCCGGTAGTTGCCCCGGTGGCCGCGCCGAAGGCCGCGGATGAGGGCAAGGACGCCGAAGTCGCAAAAGATGCAGAAGCCGGCAAGGGCGACTAGCCCTCCCACTGCGCCAGGATGCCCCGGAAGGCTTCCATCTCCGGCAGCAGCCAGGCGCGGAAGGCCTTTACCTTGGGCGCTTCCAGCATGCCTGCCGAGCAGACGAAGTAGAGCAGCCACGGGCAGGTAATGCTCACATCGAAGAGCCGCACCACGCGCCCCGACAGCAGGTCGTTATAGGCCAGCGACGAGCGGATCAGCGCAATGCCCTGGCCCGCGGCGGCTGCCTGCAGCAGCAGCGAGGAGTCCTCCAGCAGCAGGCCCTTGCGCGGCTCCGGCCAGTCCAGGCCGGCGGCTTCGAACCACGGCTTCCACGGATCGCCCTCGCCGCGCAGCAGCGACATGCCTTCCATGTCCTGCGGCCGTGCCGGCAGCTTGCCGCCGTTGAAGGCCGGGCTGCAGACCGGGAAGAACACGTCGTCCAGCAGCTTCTCCACATACAGGCCGGGATAGTCGCCGCTGCCCATGCGCAACGCGATGTCGACTTCCTCGCGCCCGAAATCTACCAGCGTGTTGGACGACAGCAGCTCCACGTCCAGCTCGGGGTGCTGCTCGATAAAGCTGCCGATGCGCGGCGTGAGCCAGCGCGCGGCAAACGACGGCATGGTGCTGATGGTGAGGCGCTTGTCGCGGTTCCCGGCCTGCAGCGCACGGGTGGCATCGGCGATCTCCAGCAGGGCTTCGCGCACGCGCCCGGCGTAGGCCCGGCCGCCGGGTGTCAGGGTCACACGCTTGCCGTTGCGCTCGAACAGGGCCTGCCCCAGCTCTTCCTCCAGCGCGCGGATCTGGTGGCTGACCGCGCCGTGGGTGACGAACAGTTCGGTGGCCGCGCGCGAAAAGCTCTCGTGGCGGGCGGCTGCCTCGAACGCGCGCAGCGCGGTCAGCCCCGGCAGGCGCGGCAGCTCGCGATGCCAGCCACGTGGCAAATCTCTCTCCCATGCTCCCTTCAGCGCCATCATCCACCTCGTCTTATGTGAGTGTACCTAACAAGAACAAGGAAAATATATCGTTTTGGAAGAGGACCGGCAATCACTAGAATGCAATGCATCGGGGCGCTACCCGCACCGGTGCCGATCCAGTACCAGGCAAGACCAAGCATAAGCCTGCCAGGGCTGAGCTGATCGGCGGCCGCCCATTCCGGGCAAGCGGGCGAGGCAGCCGACGATGTCAGCGAAGGATGCCCAACATGAAAACATTGCTCACAACGACCCTGTTCACCCTGAGCCCGGGCGAAGTTACCTCCCTTTCCATCCACGCCGGCCAGCGCCTGCGTGTGGAAGAGGCCACGGGGACCGACGTCTGGGTCACCCGCGAAGGCGATTCGGAAGACTACTGGCTGCGTTGCGGCGGTAGCCTGCTGCTTAACAGCGGCGACGAAATCACGCTGAGCGTGGACCCGCGCGCGGCAGAGCCGGTACGGCTGGCCCTGATCGCTGAAGCCCGCCGGCCGGCAACCAATGTGTCGCACCTGGTGGCGCGCATGGCGCGGCGTTTGGTTCGAGGCACCGAGTGGACGCCTAACCAGGACCAGGTCACGGCCTCCTGAGCCAGCGGATACCGATGCAGATGGCCGCGTGCGTGGCCATCTGCGGCTGATCCATTCCAGGCCGGCAAGCAAGGACGCAGCGCCAACGTCATAAAGACACACCGAAAGACACACCAGAAAAGGGGCGGCCTCCTGTGAGATCCGCCCCTTTTCGCTAAACTGCCGGGATGCAATCGATACAAGTCATCGAGCAGGGCCGGCAAGAGTACGAACCCTGTTTCGACACGATGCGCGCCTTTACCGCCGCACGCACCCCCGACACTCCCGACCAGATCTGGCTGGTCGAGCATCCCCCGGTCTATACCCTCGGCCAGGCGGGAGATCCTGCGCATGTTCTGGCCCCTGACGATGCGATCCCCATCGTGCGGATCGATCGTGGCGGTCAGGTCACTTATCACGGTCCTGGCCAGATCGTGGCCTATCTGTTGCTCGACCTGCGCCGCCGCCACCTGATGGTGCGCGAACTCGTCCATGCGATCGAGCAGGCCGTGCTGGATACGCTCGCGGCGTATAATCTCGCAGCCGAACGCAAGCCCGGCGCGCCTGGTATCTACCTTTCCGAAGGCCAGCACCAGGGCGCCAAGATCGCCGCGCTCGGACTCAAGATCCGCAATGGCTGCAGCTATCACGGCGTCAGCCTCAACGTGCAGATGGACCTCGCGCCCTTCCTGCGCATCAACCCCTGCGGCTATGCCGGCCTGGAAACGGTCGACATGGCAACGGCGGGCGCCACCTTCGCGGTGGCCGATGCGGCGGGTGCGTCCCGCTTGCCCGTGACCGCGGCACAACAAGCCGATATCGCGCGGCGCCTTGCGGCGGCGCTGTGTGAAGTGCTGGCAGAGGCGCAAGAGCGCGCCCTGGCGGCCCAACGGAATACCGCCGCGGCCCTGGCCACTTAGTCATCCAGCCGAATATGCACGCACCGCGCGTGCGGAGAACTCTATGAGCGACGCCCTGATCGCCACTTCCAGCGAAGCCCCGCAACCCCAGGCGGAGCAGTACGACCCGACCCGCAAGCAGAAGTCGGCGGACAAGACCGCGCGCATCCCCATCAAGATCGTGCCGGCCGAGAAGCTCAAGAAGCCCGAGTGGATCCGCGTCAAGGCGGCCACGGGCAGCTCGCGCTTCTATGAGATCAAGGACATCCTGCGCGCCAACAACCTGGTGACGGTATGTGAGGAAGCCAGCTGCCCGAACATCGGCGAGTGCTTCGGCAAGGGCACCGCCACGTTCATGATCATGGGCGACAAGTGCACCCGCCGCTGCCCGTTCTGCGACGTGGGCCACGGCCGTCCCGATCCGCTGGATGCCAACGAGCCGGGCAACCTGGCCCGCACCATCGCCCAGCTCAAGCTGAACTATGTGGTGATCACCAGCGTTGACCGCGACGACCTGCGCGACGGCGGTGCCCAGCACTTCGTCGATTGCATCACGCTGACCCGCGAGCTGTCGCCGGCCACCCGCATCGAAGTGCTGGTGCCGGACTTCCGCGGCCGCCTGGACAAGGCGCTGGACATCCTGCAAGCCGGCCCGCCGGACGTGATGAACCACAACATGGAAACCGTGCCCCGTCTGTACAAGCAGGCCCGCCCGGGCGCCGACTACGCGCACTCGCTCAAGCTGCTGCAAGAGTTCAAGCGCCGCAATCCGGCCGTGGCCACCAAGTCCGGCTTGATGGTGGGCCTGGGCGAGACCGACGAGGAAATCCTCGAAGTCATGCGCGACATGCGCGCCCACGACATCGACATGCTGACCATCGGCCAGTACCTGGCGCCGTCGGGCCACCACCTGCCGGTGATGCGCTACGTGCATCCGGACACCTTCAAGATGTTCGAGGCCGAGGCCTACAAGATGGGCTTCACCCATGCCGCCGTGGGCGCCATGGTGCGCAGCTCCTACCACGCGGACGAGCAGGCGCATAAGGCCGGGTTCGCCTGAGGTCGAACGGGCCAAAACCCCGCGCCATGACGACGGCTGTCGCTCCCTCTCCCCTCAGGGGGAGAGGGCTGGGGAGAGGGGTGGCTTAGCTAGGAGCCACTTGAAGCGGAGCCCTCGGTTTTGTCCAGCACGACGGCATAACGAGCGCCCGCCCTCTCCCCCGCCCCCTCTCGCGCAAGCGGGAGAGGGGAGACCACCCAGCGCAGGGTCAACGTTGTGAGCAGTTCGATCGGCCGGTATCCACCCGGCCGTTTTTTCGCCCGCGGCACCCCGTTGCGGGCCCTCCTGGCGTTGCATTCGCGCCACGGCCAGCCAAGTTTTCCTGAAATCTCTCCTCTCCGGCAAGTCTGGCCCGGTGTGTCCGCGCGCACCCATATCGAGCAGGGCCGATACGACGCAAGCGCCGCACCGGGCGCTCCTGCACCGGATCCAATCGCCGCGTCCGGCACCCGCACCGAGGCGGTGCGCCAACGCTATCCCGCATGAAGACGTAGCACCTCGTGCCTAGGGTCAACACCTAGCCACAGCATCTTCTTGTTTGGTTATTATGAATTTATCGATAAATCATCGATGAAATAGCGATCTCACCCTCGGACCCGTCGCAGCCGGCACCGCGCCTGACTAGTACAGCGCGCCCGCCTACACTGCAAGACAGGTCCCCCCGCTGGTGCCGCCCATGACCCGATGTTCCGTTCACCGCCTGGCCGAGCAAGCACTGCTGTGCAGCGTGTCCCCGCCGGCCTCGCTCGATGTACAGCGACGTATCTGGGCCATGGCCCAGCGCGCGGCCGAGTGGCGCGGCGTGGTCGATGCGGTGCCGGGCATGAACAATCTCACCGTGGTGTTCGATCGCGAAGCCGATCCCGAAGCGCTGGAACGCAACCTGAAGCTCGCCTGGGCTTCCGGTGAAGCGCGTGCCGCCACCGGCAAGCTGGTCGAGATCCCGGTGCGCTACGGCGGCGAGCATGGCCCCGACCTGGCTGAAGTCGCGGCGCATACGGGCCTTACGGTGCAGGAAGTGGTACGCCGCCACAGCGCGGGCGAGTACGTCGTCTACTTCCTCGGCTTCCAGCCCGGCTTTGCCTATATGGGCGGCCTGGACCCGGCGCTGGCCACGCCGCGCCGGCGCGAGCCGCGTTTGTCCGTGCCCGCGGGCACGGTCGGCATCGGCGGCGAGCAGACCGGCATCTACCCGGCAGCTGCCCCCGGCGGCTGGCAATTGATCGGGCAAACCACCAGCCAACTCTTCCTGGCAGACCGCGATCCGCCTTCCCTGTTCGCGCCCGGGGATACCGTGCGCTTTGTCGTCGAGGCGCTGCTGCCATGATCGAAATCACCCGACCCGGCGCGCTGGCCTCGGTCCAGGACCTTGGCCGTCCCGGCTTTCGCCGCTTTGGCGTGGGCACCGCGGGCGCGCTCGATGCCGTCGCGCTCACCATCGGCAACCGCCTGCTGGGCAATCCGGCGGGCGACGCCGCCATCGAATTCACGCTGGGCCGCGCCGCCGTGCGTTTCCATGCCGACATGCGCGTGGCGCTGACCGGCGCCGAATGCCGGGCCAACCTGGACGGCGTGCCGGTCTGGTCGTGGCATGCCTTCGACGTGCGCCGCGGCGAAACGCTGACGCTGTCGGCGGCGCAGGGCGGCACCCGTACCTATCTGTGCGTGGCGGGCGGCATCGCTGTCGCGCCGGTGATGGGCTCGCGCAGCACCGACCTCAAGGCCGGCTTTGGCGGCCTGGGTGGCCGCGCCCTGCATGAAGGCGACCGCCTGGATGCGGGCCGGCCCGGCGTAGCCGAGGACAGCGACTGGCTGGGCGTGCAGGCGCCATCCTGGGCGCTGCCGGTGAAGAAGCTCGGCGACGCGATGCCGATCCGCATGTTGACCGGCATCGAGTACGAGGATTTCGACGCCGCCGCGCGCGAAGCGCTGTGGCAGTCCGACTGGATCGTCACCCCCAACAGCAACCGCATGGGCCTGCGCCTGCAAGGCCCGGCCCTGGCGCGCCAGCCCGAGCGCGCGGCCGACCTGCTCTCGCATGGCGTGCTGCCGGGCGTGGTCCAGGTGCCGCCGGCCGGCCAGCCTATCGTGCTGATGGCCGACGCGCAGACCACCGGCGGTTATCCCAAGATCGGCGTGGTGATCGGCGCCGACCTGTGGCGGCTGGCGCAGGTGCCGCTGGGTGCGCCGGTGCGCTTCGTGCGCGTCACGCTGGATGAGGCCGCCGCGGCGCAGGCCGAGCTGGACCGGTACCTGCAGCAACTGGACCAGGCGCTGCAGTGGCAGGGCGACGGCATGGCGATCGCCTCGCGGCGGCGCACGCGTACCCGCGCTGCCGTGGCCTGAGCCGCCAAACGCGCAACGACGGAACCTCAGAACGACCGAACGACAGAAACGACAGCAACCCCAAAACCTCAACACAAGCCGCAAGACCGGTGAGGAGCAACGCAATGCATATCGACCTGAACGCCGACCTCGGCGAAGGCTGCGGCAACGACCGCGAATTGCTGGGGCTGATCAGCTCGGCCAACGTGGCCTGCGGCTGGCACGCCGGTGACGCCACCACCATGCTGCAGACCGTGAAGTGGGCCCTGGAGCAGGGCGTCGCCATCGGCGCGCATCCGAGCTATCCCGACCGCGAGAACTTTGGCCGCACCGAGATGCAGCTCGATCCCGAGGTGGTGTACGCGAACACGCTCTACCAGATCGGCGCCCTGGCCGCGCTGGTGCGCGCCCAAGGCGGCCAACTGGCCCACGTGAAGGCGCACGGCGCGCTCTACAACCAGGCAGCCAAGGATCCCAAGCTGGCCGACGCCATCGTGCGCGCGGTGCGCGACTTCGACTCCGACCTGGTCTTCTTCGGCCTGGCCGGCAGCGTCATGGTGAAGGTGGCGCGCGAAGCCGGCCTGAAGGTCAAGGAAGAAGTTTTCGCCGACCGCGGCTACAACCCCGACGGCTCGCTGGTCAAGCGCGGCACGCCCGGCGCGCTGCATGAGGACGAGAACGTGGCACTGGGCCAGACGCTGGACATGGTGCGCGAGCAGCGCGTGCGCGCCATCGACGGCACCTATGTATCGATTCGCGCCGAAACCGTGTGTCTGCACGGCGACGGCGCACACGCGCTTGCCTTTGCGCGCCGCATCCGCGAGCGGCTCGGCGCCGAAGGCATCGCAATCCGCGCCGGAGTCTGAGGGGCACGCCACACCTAACGGACGCGCCCCCAGGCTTCCGGTTTTCACTGTGCCCCGCGCGGGTGTCGAGCAGCATGACGCGACGCGAGGGCACTCGCCTCCATCACACTCTATTGGTGTCTCTCATGGAACAGGCAGTCAACCTCTGGCCCCTAGTCGGGGTCGGTATCATCATCCTTGGCTTCGTGCTGCGCTTCAACCCCATGATGGTGGTGGCGCTTGCCGCCATCGCCACCGGGCTGGCGGCAACCATGCCGGTCATGCAGATCTTCACGGCGATCGGCACCGCCTTCGTCAAGACGCGCAACCTGCCGCTCATCATCCTGCTGCCGCTGGCGGTGATCGGCCTGCTCGAGCGCCACGGGCTGCGCGAGCACGCGCAGGCGTGGATCTCGCGCATCGCGTCGGCCACCGTGGGACGCCTGCTGATCGTCTACCTCGGCGTGCGCGAGCTTACCGCCGCGGTGGGCCTGACCAGCCTCGGCGGCCATCCGCAGATGGTGCGCCCGCTGCTGGCCCCGATGGCCGAAGGCGCGGCCGAGACCCGCTTCGGCAAGCTGCCCGAGCCGATCCGCCAGCGCGTGCTGGCCTTCTGCGCGGCCACCGATAACGTCGGCCTGTTCTTTGGCGAAGACATCTTCGTGGCCTTCGGCGCCATCGCGCTGATGCACACCTTCTTGCTGTCGTCCAACATCGACGTGGAACCGCTGCATATCGCCGTGTGGGGCATCCCCACCGCGATCTGCGCCTTCCTGATCCACGCCGTGCGCCTCAAGCGCCTGGACATGTGGCTGGAGCGCGAAGTGGGCGGCAAGTCCGCTGCAACGGCTGGCGCTGCCTCGGCGGCCAAGAGCGGGGAGTAAGCCATGATCATTTCCATCGACTATCTCTACTGGCTCGCCGGCCTGGTGCTGGCCATCACGGCGTTGATGACTTTCGCCGACCGCGACCATCCGCGCCGGCTCAGCACGGGTTTGTTCTGGGCGCTGTATGCGCTGGTCTTCCTGATCGGCGACAAGCTGCCGCCGGCCATCGTCGGCATCGGCGCCGTGGTGATGGCGCTGATCGCGGGCTTTGGTGGCGTGGGCCACGGCAAGCACGGCACGCTGCCGGAGGCCGAGCGCCGCGCCTCGGCCAAGCGCCTGGGCAACAAGCTGTTCATCCCGGCACTGCTGATTCCCCTGGTGACCGTGATCGGCACGCTGCTGTTCAAGGACGTGAAGGTCGCCGGCCTGGCGCTGCTCGATCCCAAGAACGTCACCTTCGTCTCGCTTGGCATTGGTTGCCTGGTGGCGCTGGGCGTGGCGTGCTGGCTCACCCGCGACACGGTGGTGCAGGGCGTGCGCGAATCGCGCCGGCTGACCGAGTCGCTAGGCTGGGCGCTGGTGCTGCCGCAGATGCTGGCCATGCTGGGCCTGGTGTTCGCCGATGCCGGCGTGGGCAAGGCGGTGGCGCACCTGACCACGGCCTATATCAACATGGACTACAAGCTCGTGGCCGTGGTGGTGTATTGCGTGGGCATGGCGCTCTTTACCGTGATCATGGGCAATGGCTTTGCCGCCTTCCCGGTGATGACCGGCGGCATCGGCGTGCCCATCCTGGTGAACATGTTCCACGGCAACCCGGCGGTGATGGCGGCCATCGGCATGTTCTCCGGCTACTGCGGCACGCTGATGACGCCGATGGCGGCCAACTTCAACATCGTGCCGGCCGCGCTGCTGGAGCTTGATGACAAGAACGCCGTGATCCGGGCGCAGGTGCCAACCGCGCTGATGGTCCTGGTGGCCAATATCGTGCTGCTGTATTTCCTGATGTAAGAACGCGGCCCCGCCGCGAATGATTGGCCAGGGGCCCGGGCAACCGGGCTTCTTGCCGGGAGTCCCTGCCATGCGTACCGTGCTGCTGACCGGCTTCGAGCCGTTCGAGAGCGAGCCCATCAATCCTTCCTGGGAAGCGGTGCGCGCGCTTGACGGCGTGCGCATCGGCAACGAGCCCGATGACCTGGACGCCGCGATCATCGTCGCGCGCCAGTTGCCCTGCGTGTTCGGCGCCGCCAACGATGCGCTGGCCGACCTGCTCGACGCGATCAATCCCGTGCTGGTGATCGCGGTGGGGCAGGCGGGCGGGCGCCCTGAGATGTCGGTGGAGCGCGTGGCGATCAATGTCGACGATGCGCGCATCGCCGACAACGCGGGCGCGCAACCCGTCGACACGCGTATCGCCGAAGAAGGCCCGGCGGCGTATTTCTCCAGCCTGCCGATCAAGGCCATCGTGCGCGACATGCGCGCCGCAGGCGTGCCCGCATCGGTGTCGCAGACCGCGGGCACCTTCGTCTGCAACCACGTGTTCTACGGCTTGATGCACCTGCTTGCCACGCAAGGCGTGCCTGCCGGGATCCGTGGCGGCTTCATCCATATTCCCTATTTGCCTGAGCAGGCGGCGCGCCATCCGGGGCAGCCCAGCCTGTCGCTGGCGTTGATGATCGAAGGCATCCGCTGCGCGGTGGCCACGGCGCTTGCCACCACCAGCGATATCCGCGAGCAGGGCGGCCAGACGCACTGAGGCGCCGCTCAGGCGCCCGGCGGCGTGGCATCCTCCCGATTGTTGCCATCGCCGCTGCCATCACTTGCGCGCGCCGCCAGCCGCTTCGCCTTGCGGCGCGCACGCCGCAGGCTGCGGCGATCCAGCTGGAATTGCTCGAAGCGCCAGATCAGGTAGCACAGCGCCACGAACGGCCACATCCATCCCAGCCATTGCGACAGGCTGTTGAAGTGGATGAAACGGCCTAGCCGCCAGCCCTGCTCCGAGATCCAGGAGTATGGATTGGCGGGCAGCAGGTTGGACAGCATCACCAGCAGCATCAGCGTGGCGAGCGCCAGCGCGCCGCGCAGCCAGCGCGGCAGCCGCAGCAGCAAAACCAGCACCAGCGAGCCCGTCAACAGGGCAAAGCGGCCGCCTTCGGACAGCCAGTTGAAGGCGTTGTCGTCCGGGAACTGCATCTCGGCCACCACCGCCTTGAGCAGCAGCGCGCTGGCCAGCAAGGCCGCCAGGATGCGCAGCATCGGCGCCTGCCTGCGCATGGCGATCGAGGCAAACAGCCCGGTGCCCACCCAGCTGCATCCGGTAACGAGTGACTCCAGCAATTGCTGCCCTTGCACGTCGTCCGGCCGCAGCAGGCTGATGTTCTCGATCAGGTCGGGTAGCCCCGGGAATACGCCTTGCAGCCACTGCACGGGCCAGGAATCGGGGTCGGTCAGCCACTCGCGCACGATCGCGCCCATGCCGAACAGGTGATCCTGCGGGAAGATCTGCGCGAACGGCCACAGCAGGATCAGGATGATGGCAAAGCTGGCGTGCGGCTCGAACCACGCCATGCGCAGCTGGCGCAGCGAGCCGCGATCGATCAGCGCGGCCGAGAAGGGCGCCACCGCGGCACCGCCCAGCAGTGCGCCCAGCGCGTTGGTCATCAGGTCGATATTGGACGAGACGCGGTTGGGCAGCCAGGTCTGCAGCGCTTCCATGGTGCCCGACAGCAGCGTGCCCGCCACCAGCGCCAGCAGCACGGCGCGCACGCCGGAGATGCGCGGGTGCAGGGATAGCACCACCAGCGCGCCAAGCGGGCAGTAGCCCAGCACGTTGGTGATGAGATCGAACCCGGTCAGGTAGCGGGGCTTGGGCGCGGTGATGAAGGCCAGCGCAGAGATGCCGTTGTCGGTCCAGCCCGTGAACGGGTACAGGCTGCCATAGACCACCAGCAGGGCGAAGCACAACAGCCCCACCCGCGCCAGCGGCGAGTGGCGCGGCGGCGGTGGCGGGGGAACGAGCGGCGCGGGAGCCGATGCCATGCGCGGCCCGCTTACTGCAGCGGCAGCGTTGCCACCCAGTCCAGGATCGCCGCAATGGCGGCATCGCTGCCGGTGGCCAGCGCCTTGACGCCGCCGGCGCCATCGGCCGTGGCGGCGGGCTGCGCCACCACGAAGGTCTTCTGCCCGATCAGCCCGCTGCGAAATACCGTGGCGCGCACGCGGATCACGCCGCGGCTGGCGCTGGCGCTGTCGAACACCTGCTCGAACTCCAGCATGTCGATCTTGAGCGCCGGCGCGGTCGTGTCGCCGAACCACGTCAGTGCGCCGCGCGAGGCCACGGCTTCGCGCAGGCGGTCGTCAAACAGGCGCACCGGCGACATCACCCAGCGCTGCGTGGCATAGGGCTGCAGGCGCTCCGCCTGGGCGTAGTGCAGCCGGTAGTACAGCGAGTTGCCGTCCAGCCAGGTAGGGCCATCGGTCTGCGCCACGCGCATCTTGGGCAGGTGCGCGGCGTCAGGTGCGGCTCCTGCCGGCGGGCCCAGATCGTAGGTGATGGTGGGCGCGGAAGGCGTCAGGGCACAACCGCCCAGCAGCAGGCAGGCCAGCGCGACGCCGGCGGCCAGCCGGCGCGGCAGGGCGAAGGTGCCGGGTGTGTCGCGTCCGTCCGGCCGGGTTTGGGCATTGCGCATCATGATGTGCCTTGGTTTGCTCGAAGGATTCGCAGCGCCAGCCTGGCGGGCCAGGCGTGGTGTGCGTGCGGCGAGTGCGTAGGTGCGCGGCATGAGAGCATGCGGTCCGCGTCAGGGGGCCTGGAAGCCGGGCTCGCCCGGGCCCGGCACGGTGGGAGGGCCGCCAAACAGCACGCTGCGCGGGCTGTCGTTGAACTGGCTGGCGGCGCGGTCGATGCTGCGCATGGTCTGGCGCGCATCGCGCGCGAGCCCGTTGATCTGCGGCAGCGTGTCTTGCGAGACGCCGCCAGCGGCCGACTGCACGGAATCGGCGGCGCCCTGCAGGTCGCGCCCGACGCGGTCGACGGTGCGCATCACGGTACCGTCGGGGCTGGCCAGTTCCTGGGTGAGCCGCCGCGTGGAGGCCAGCGTGGCGTTGAGGTTTTCGGTCACCTGCGGCAACTGGCGCACGGCTGGCGCGATCGAACTGGCCAGTTGCGAGTAGTCGTCGGCGGTCTTGTGCACCGAGCGGATCGCCTCCATCAGGTCGCGCCGGTTGTCGGCCTGGAACATGTCGTTGAGCGAACCCATGATCGTTTCCAGTTGCGTGAGCAAGCTGTCGCCGCGCTTTTCCAGCTCCTCGAAGAAGCCGGCCCGCATGATGATGCGCGCCACCGACTTGGAGGAGGTGGCCAGGTGCGGCGACGGCGTGCCGCCTTCCTGCGCGGTGGTGTCGTCGAGCTGCACGTAGCCGATCCCGGTCACGCCCTGGAAGCCGAGCGTGGCATAGGTGGTGTGGGTGATCGGGGTGTCCTGGTTGACGCTGATGCGCACGATGATCTGGCCCGGCACGGTCGGATCGAAGCGGATCGACACCACCTTGCCCACGTCCAGCCCGCGGTACTTGACGTCGGCCTGCGGCCCCAGCCCGTTGACGGTGGAGCGGGTGATCAGGTCATACGGCACGCGCACCGCGTGGTCGCTGCTGAACCAGAAGATCGCGAACAGCACCAGGATGGCGAGTCCAATCGTGAACACGCCGGCCAGGAAGGCGTGTGACTTGTTTTCCATCATGCTTCTCCAGATTGCGGGCCTGCGGGTGTTGCCGCATGCGTTGCCGCGCGTGCCGCGTCCGGCAAGGCCGGGAGCGCCTGCATGGCGCGCTGCCCGCGCTCGCCCAGGAAATACTTGTGGATGAACGGGTGGTCAATATGCACCAGTTCCCGGATCGGCAGCGCGGCGAGTACCTTGTGGTCCGCCAGCACCGCGACGCGGTCAGACAGCGCCACCAGGGTGTCGAGGTCGTGCGTCACCATCACCACGGTCAGGCCCAGCTCGCGGCGCAGTTCGCGGATCAGTGCCACGTAGTCGTCCGAGGCCATCGGGTCCAGCCCGGCGGTGGGCTCGTCCAGGAACACCAGCTCCGGCTCCAGGGCCAGGGCACGTGCGAGCGCCACGCGCTTGATCATGCCGCCGGACAGGTCGGACGGCATCTTGTCCGCATCCCGGGCCGACAGCCCCACCAGTTGCAGCTTGAGCAGCGACGCCGCGCAGATGAGATCGTCGGGCAGGGTGCGAAGTTCACGCAGCGGCAGCGCGATGTTGTCGATCACCGACAGCGCGGAGAACAGCGCGCCGCGCTGGAACTGCAGGCCCCAGCGGTTGCGCAGGGCTTGCAGCCGGGCCGCGTCGAGCTTGGTCAGGTCCTCGCCGAACACACGGATGGTGCCGGAGGTGGGCCGCTCCAGCCCCACGATCTGGCGCAGCAGCACGGTCTTGCCGCTGCCCGAGCCGCCGACGATGGACAGCACTTCGCCCCGGTGCACATCGAGGTTGAGGTGGTCGTGCACAACCGCCTCGCCAAAGCGCTTGACCAGGTCGCGTACCTCGATCACGGTGGTGCGCGGGGCGTGCTGCACGGTGCCCGAAGGCGGCGTTGCGGTGGCGGTCGTGGCGGTAGTCATAAGCCGATGTCCTTGAACAGGATGGCGAAGATGGCATCGGCCACGATCACAACGGTGATCGAGGTCACTACCGAGGCGGTGGTGCCTTCGCCCAGGCTGCGCGTGTTGGGTTCGATGCGCAAGCCGAAATGGCAGGCGGTGAGCGCGATCAGGATGCCGAACACCACGCCTTTGCCCAGGCCCATCCACAGGTTGGCCACCGGCACCGCATCGGGCAGCGCGCGCAGGAAGAAGGCCGCGCTGATATCCAGCTGGAAGTGCGCGGCCAGCATGCCGCCGGTAAGCGCCAGCACGTCGGTCCACGCCACCAGCAGCGGCATGGCGATGGCCAGCGCGATCACGCGCGGCATGATCAGCCGGAAGCCGTGCGAGATACCCATCACGCGCATCGCATCGAGCTCCTCGGTGACCCGCATCACGCCGATCTGCGCGGTGATGGCCGAGCCCGAGCGCCCGGCAATCAGGATGGCCGCCAGCACCGGGCCCAGCTCGCGGATCACCGCCATGCCGAGGATGTTGACGATAAAGATGCTCGCGCCAAAGGTGCGCAGCTGGTTAGCCGACAGGTACGACAACACGATGCCGATCAAAAAACCGACCAGTGCCGTGATGCCGAGCGCCTTGTAGCCGACGTTGTAGATATTGGCCGAGATCTCGCGCCAGGGGCCGCGCTGCGGCGCGCGCGCCAGGCGCAGCAGGTCGAAGGCCAACTGGCCCAGCATGGTCACGCCATTGCCGAGCTGCGAGAACATCGACAGGATCGAGGCACCGAACAGGGTCACCGGATTGAACCGGTCCACCATATGTTTCTTCCAGTTCTCGCGGCGCAGCCCGGCGATGCGGGTAAAGACGCGGCGCTGGGCCTCGTTGGCTTCCAGCTTCTCGGGCAGCTTGCCGCCCCAGGCCTGCCACATCAGCTGTGCGCCGATGTGATCGAGCCGGGCGAGGCTTGCCAGCGACCAGTGCGCGTCCGCGGCGATCGAGTGCAGCTCATTGCGCAGCGCGCGGGCGCGGTGGCAATCGGAGAGCGCGAGCGCTGTCCAGTCGCCGCGCAGTTGCACGGTTTGCGCTCCGTCCGCGCGCGTCACTTCTATGGCTGGCGTGGTAGGGCTTTCCAAAGCAGGGGGAGAAGTGATGGGCAAGTCCCGATTCTATGCCACCCGCAGCGTCAGCGGGCGTGCGCAGCGCCTCGGCCGTGGATTCGCACGGCTACAATGCGTAGCTGCTTGTGCCCATTGTGCTGTCCATCGCCGAAACGCATGTCCGCTGACAAATCCTTGCCCACGCCAGACCCGACCCCTGCGGCCGCCGCTCCCGCGCAAGCCTGGCGCATCGACCCCGACCGCCTGCGCGCCGCGCTCACCGGCCCCGCGCGCGGCTGGACCCTCGGCGTGGTCGACGAGACCGGCTCCACCAACGCCGACCTGACGCTGGCCTGCCGCAGCGCGCCGTGGACCGAGTCCGCCACGCTGCGCCTGGCCTATCGGCAGACCGCCGGGCGGGGCCGCCAGGGGCGTCCCTGGCAAGGCCAGGCGGGGCTGACGTTTTCGGTGGCGCTGCCCTTGCCGCTGGCGCCCTCGCAGTTGAGCGGGCTGAGCCTGGCGGTAGGGCTGGCGCTGGCCGAGGCGCTGGGCGACTGCGACGCGCGCCTCGGCGGCGCCGTTGGCCTGAAATGGCCTAACGACCTGCAGATCGACGGCCGCAAGCTGGCCGGCATCCTGATCGAGTCGGTGCCGGCGGGGCCACAGCGGGTCTGGGCCGTGATCGGCATTGGCCTGAACCTGGTGCGCGATGCGCAGATGGAAGCCGCGCTCGGGCGCAGCCTGGCTGGTGTGACCGAATTCCTGCCGGGCTGCGATCCCACCGTGCTGCTGGCTGCGGTGCTGAACCGGCTCGCGGTGATGCGCGAGGATTTCCTGGCGCAGGGCTTTGCGCCGATGGCGCCCCGCTGGTCCGCGCGCGACGCCTATCGCGACCAGCCGGTGCGCCTGCTGCACGACGGCCGCGTGCAGGCCGAAGGCCTGGCGCGCGGCGTTGACGGCGACGGCCACTTGCTGCTGGAAACGCCCTCGGGCCTGGAGCGCATTGCCAGCGGCGAAGTGTCGCTGCGTTTGGCGGACAAAGCGGCGGACAGAGGGGCAGGCGCATGAGCGGCACCAGCGCCGGTATGCCGCGAGTTCCGCAACTGCTGATCGATATCGGCAACACCCGCCTGAAATGGGCCTGGTGCGACGAGGCCTGGTCCGGCGCCGTGCTGCACGAGACGCCATTGCCCACGCCCTGGCCGCACGGCGGCGCGGTGGCCCACGGCGAACTGGCCACGCTGGTGGCGCAATGGGCGTCGCTGCGCGCGCCCGGCGCGCAGCCGCTGGTGTGGGCCAGCAACGTGGCCGGCCCGGCCATCGCGGCCAGCCTGCAAGCCACGCTCGACACCGTGTTCGGCCCCGGCATCGGTGTGAACTGGGTACGCTCGGGCCCGCGCTTCGGCGGCCTCGTCAACGGCTACCGCGAGCCCACGCAGCTCGGCGTCGACCGCTGGATCGGCAGCATCGGCGCGCGCTGCTACCGCCCCGAGGGCGCTTTGCTGATCGTCACCGCCGGCACCGCCACCACGCTCGACGTGGTGAGCGCGCAGGACCGTTTCGAAGGCGGCCTGATCCTGCCTGGCCTGGACCTGATGCTGGGCGCGCTGGCGCGCAACACAGCGCAATTGCCGTCCCTGGACGTGAGCGATGCCGGGCTGGCTACGCCCTGGGCCGACAACACCCGCGACGCTATCGCCGCCGGCTGCCTGGCGGCCCAGGCCGGTGCCGTGGAGCGCACCTGGCGCGCGCTGTGCGAGCGCGGGCCGGTGCGCTGCTTGCTCTCCGGCGGCGCTCGCCATGTGCTGGCAAACGCGCTCTCCATGCCGTTCGAGATGCACGATAATCTCGTGTTGCTCGGCCTGCATGTGATGGCCTCGCAAAGCCCGGTCGGCACAGCGGGCTGAACCGCATCACACAGCATCACACCGCATCGCCTCTTCACCCCGTCGCGCCACCCCTGCATCGCCCCCAATGCTCCAACGAAGCCTTTTCATCCTGCTGGTCCTGGTCAATGCGCTGCTGCTGGCTGCCGTGCTGGGCGCGTTCGGCCCACAGCCGCTGGCCGGCTGGCTGGAAAGCGCGCGAGAGCCCGAACGCGCTGCCCAGCAGGCGCGCGCCGAACGCTTCCGACAGATGCCACAGGCAAGCGGCAAGCGGGCGGCATCCGAGCCCGCCACTGTGGCAGCCGCAACCACAACCACAACCGCAGCCACTCCCCAAGCCGCCGCGCCAGCCATGGCTTGCGTCGAGATCGGTGGTTTCAACGGGGAGCTGGTGCGCAAGGTGGCCGATGAGCTGGCCGGCGCGCCGCCCGGCGCCTGGCGCGTGGAACAGTTCGAGCGGCAGGAGCAGGCGCGCTGGTGGGTCCACCTGCCGCCGCAGGCCTCGCGCGAGAACCTGCAGCGCAAGCTCGGCGAGTTGCGCCGGCGCAATATCACCGATGTATCGGTGGTCAGCGCCGGCTCGCCGGAAACCTATACGGTGTCACTGGGCTTGTTCCAGGAGCGCGAGCATGCCGAGCATTTCCTCGACAACCTGCGCGAGCACGGCGTGCGCACCGCGGTGCTGACCGATACGCCGCATCCGCTGACGCGCCAGTGGCTGCGCGTGCGCAACGCCGACGCGGCACTGCGCACGCGGCTCGACGAGATGCGCCAGCGCTATGGCGCGCAGGACTTGCTGACCTGCACCTGAGCCGTGCGTCAGCGCTTGCTGCTTCGCTCAGCTGCCCTGGCGTACCTTGGACAGCAGCTTGGTGGTGGAGCGGTCGTGCAGGAACGCGATGGCATGCGCCTGGCCGCCCCAGCTGCGCACCAGGCGGGTTTCTTCCAGCGTATCGATGTCGTAGTCGCCGCCCTTGACATAGATGTCCGGGCGCACCAGCCGGATCAGCTCGACCGGCGTTTTCTCGCGGAACATCACGACCAGATCTACCGAGGCCAGCGCCGCGATCAGCGCCATGCGATCCGATTCGTGGTTCAGGGGACGGTCGTCACCCTTGCCGAGCATGCGCACTGACGCGTCGCTGTTGACGCCGACTACCAGGCTGGCGCCCAGGGCCTTGGCTTGCGCCAGGTAGGTGGCGTGGCCGCGGTGGAGGATGTCGAAGACGCCGTTAGTGAAGACTAGCGGGCGGGGGAGGGTGGCTAGTTTTTCTGCTAGCGCGGTTGGGTTGTCGGGTGGGACTAGTTTGGATTCGAAGGTTGGGGGGGGCATGATGGAGGTGTTGGGGTAGCCGGTGGGTTCTGCGATTGTCTTCGGGTGAGGGCGCAACTTCAATGTCAACTGCTTAACTGCAACGGCTTAACGTCAAAGACAACGGCTGAAAGTCAAAGGCAGTTTCACCTCCCCTGCGGGGAGGCGACCTACTTTCTTGTCTCGCCAAGAAAGTAGGCAAAGAAGCGACCCGGATGGGGCGAAAGACTCCTCGTCGACAGGCAAAAAGAGCGGCCGGGGGCCAAACTCACATCGCCTTAGGGCGATGCTCAGACATGGCCCCCTCTTTTCCGCTCTTTTTGCCTGCCGACGAGGCGCCCCATAACGGGAGATGAAAACCCAGACGGCTCGCTGCGCATCGCGGGCGGGTGATTGCCGCCTGGGGGCGGCAATCACGGCTACACCGAATGGTGTTTGATCCCAACGGCCACTGGTTCGGCCGTGTTTCCCGCCTGGGGGCGGGAAACACCCATGGCGATGCGAAGCGAGCCGTGAAGGTGTACCAAGGCCGTATGGGGCGCCTCGGGATTTCACGAAAAGAGCGGAAAAGAGGGACCCATGTCTGAGTATCGCCTTAAGGCGATGCGAGTTTGGGTCCCGGCCGCTCTTTTCATGAAATCCCGAGGGGGTGTCGCCCCATCCGGCGCGCCTTTTTTGCCTACTTTTTTGGCAAGACAAAAAAGTAGGTCGCCGCCCCGCAGGGGTGGTGAAACTGCAGTTGAAGTTGACGTTAAGCCGTTGCAGTTGTAGCTGCAGTTGCAGGCCAGCAGTGTCCGCAGTATCCGCCCCACACCCTAAAACAACTTCCCAATCACCAACGCCACCATCGACAACAAAACCGTCGAAGCAAACGGCAACACAAACTCCCGCCCAAACAACCGAAACCGCAAATCCCCCGGCAGCCGCCCCAACCCCAGCTTCTGCAGCCAGGGCAGTGCCGCGGACAGCACGATGACGGCCAGGAAGATGGTGAGGGTCCAGCGCAGCATGTGGGCGTGCCTAAAGGATGAGGTGAGATGCGCGGACTATAGCGCGTGGCTGCGATCGCCGCGTGCGAAGCCTGCCAGCGGCAGCGCCGCATCAAAGTCGCGGGTCAGCGCGATCACCTTGAACAGTTCGCCCATCTCGGCCTCGGACAGCAGCTTTTGCACCGCGTTGGCGGCGGGCAGGAAGTTGCGCGTGTCGTTGGGGTCCAGCGCCATCAGCAGCTCGGTGATGCCGGCGTTCATCAGGAAGCGCGCCTGCGAGGCGAAGCCGGCCACCGTCAGCCCGGCATCGGCCGCGGCGTGGGCGATGCCGCTGAAGTTGACGTGGGCGGTGATGTCCTGCAGGCCAGGGTAGAGGAAGGGGTCCGGGTGGGCGTGATGGCGGTAGTGGCACATCAGCGTGCCGCCGACACGCTGCGGATGGTAGTACTCGGCAGCGGGGAAACCGTAATCGATCAGGAACACCGCACCCCGCGTGAGCATCGTGCCCACTGCGCGCATGAAGCCTTCGGCCTCGGCGTGGGTTTCGGTGACGATGTCATGGTCTCCGGCCACGGCATGCAGGGATGCGGGCAGGGCGTCGGCCGCCACAGGACGGTCCGAGAAGCCGAAGGCTGCATCGGATGTGTCAGATGCGTCAGCATCGCTGTCCCGGCGGGCTACGCCGCGCTCCAGCCAGCGGCCGTGGCTGCGGGCGAACAGCCGCACTGGCATGGCGTCCAGCACTTCGTTGCCGACCACGATCCCTTCGAAATGCTCGGGCAGCGTATCCAGCCAGGCGACGCGTGGGGCCAGATGCGGCGCGCGCGTGGCCAGCGTGGCCTGCTGGCGCGCGCGCAGCTCGCCGGAGAGCTCGACGATGGCGTAGCGCTCGGGCAACTGGCCTTCCTGCTCCAGGGCCAGCAGCAGGTCGGCGGCGAGCCGACCGGTGCCGGCGCCGAATTCGAGGACCTGCGACAGGCCCTGCGCCAGCAGCGGCGCGAACTGGCGCGCGAGCGTACGGGCGAAATACGGGCTGAGTTCGGGGGCGGTGATGAAGTCGCTGCCATCGCGCGCGTCGCGGCCGAACTTGGCCGCGCCGCCGCTGTAGTAGCCCAGCCCGGGCGCATATAGCGCAAGCGCCATATAGCGGTCGAAACCGAGCCAGCCGCCCGCGTCGTCGATAGCCTGGCCGATGTGCGCGCTCAGCGCGGCGGACGCCGACAGCGCGTCGGCGGGGGGAAGGGGTAAACTAGCGCCTTTGTGCATACCGCGATTGTAGCAATGCCAGCCTCCGAATCCCCTGACTCCGCATCGCCTGCCGGCGCTACCGCCGCCGCAGCAGCCTCCGCTACCCCCGCGCGCGGTATCGCGCTCGTCACCGGCGCCGCGCGCCGGCTCGGGCGTGTGATCGCTCTGGAACTGGCCCAGCGCGGCTGGGACGTGGCGGTGCATTGCCACCGCTCCGTGGCCGAGGCCGAGGCGCTGGCCGAACAGATCCGCGCCGGTGGCCAGCGTGCCGCCGTGCTGCAGGCCGACCTGGCCGACGAGGCCTCCACCGTCGCGCTGATCAAGGCCTGCACCGATGCGCTGGGCGTGCCGACCTGCCTGGTCAACAATGCCTCGCTGTTCCAGTACGACGTGGCCACCAGCTTTTCCTATGCCTCGCTCGATACGCATATGCGCACCAATGTGGCCGCGCCGCTGCTGCTCGCGCGCGAAATGCACCGTGCCATGTCGGACACGCAGCGCGGCGTGGTCATCAACCTGCTCGACCAGAAACTGGATAACCTGAATCCGGACTTCCTGTCGTACACGCTGTCCAAGGCGGCGCTGCAGACGGCTACCGTGCAGCTGGCCCAGGCGCTGGGACCCAAGCTGCGCGTGGTGGGCGTGGCGCCCGGCATCACCATGGTCTCGGGCGACCAGTCCAGCCCGGGCTTCCGGCGCGCCCACCGCATGACGCCGCTGGGGCAGTCGTCCACGCCGGAAGACATCGCGCAGGCGGTGGCCTACCTGGCCGAAGCGCGCGCCGTGACCGGCACCACGCTTTACGTCGACGGCGGCCAGCACCTGATGCCGCTGGCGCGCGACGTGATGTTCCTGACCGAATGATCGAATAACGTACCCGGCGCGCGCGCCAAGTCCGCGCGCGCCCTCTCCCTCTTTTTTCCTCTCCCCATCATGACCATGCTCGCCGCCCTCACACATCCCAGCCTGCAAGACTGCCGCCGCATGTTCTTGCGCAACTACGAAGTGCAGATCAATATCGGCGTGCACGAATTCGAGAAAAAGGGCGAACAGCGCGTGCTGATCAATATCGACCTGTTCGTGCCGCTGGCCCAGAGCACGCCGCAGGACGACAAGCTGCAGGAAGTGGTGGACTACGACTTCATGCGCAATACGGTCGCCGAGCGCATGGCGCAGGGCCACGTCCACCTGCAGGAAACCCTGTGCGACGACGTGGCGCGCGCCATGCTCAAGCACCCCAAGGTGCGCGCCGTGCGCGTATCGACCGAAAAGCCGGACGTGTACCCGGACTGCGATTCGGTCGGCGTCGAGGTGTTCCACATCAAGAGCGAGCCGGCTGGCCAGTAAGTAAGCCGCCCTGGCGGGCTGCCGGCGCAGGGTGGCGGCTCACGGTAAAATGCCGGGTTCTCCGGCGCCCGCAGCTTGCATGTGATGCAGCTGCCGCATTGCGCGCCGTTTTGCCCTTGCTTTGCCGTACCCGATCGCCCCTTCGCCCCATCACCCCATCGCCATGACCGCCACCACGCATTCCAAGAACTTCTTCCGTCTGGAGACCTATCTCCAGTCGCAGACGGGCCGCGCCATCGGCGATTTCAAGATGATCGAGGATGGCGACACGGTGCTGGTGTGCCTCTCCGGCGGCAAGGACTCGTACACCATGCTGTCGGTGCTGATGGCGCTGCAAAAGCGCGCGCCGGTCAAGTTCAAGCTGATTGCGATGAACCTGGACCAGAAGCAGCCGGGCTTTCCCGCGCACATCCTGCCGGCTTACCTGAAATCGGTGGGGGTGGAGTACGTGATCGTCGACGCGGATACCTATTCCATCGTCAAGGAGAAGGTGCCTGAGGGCAAGACCACCTGCTCGTTGTGCTCGCGCCTGCGCCGCGGCGTGATCTACCGTACCGCTAAAGAGCTCGGCGCCAACAAGATCGCGCTGGGCCACCATCGCGACGACATCATCCAGACCTTCTTCCTGAACCTGTTCTTCGGCGGCAAGATGAAGGCGATGCCGCCCAAGCTGGCCACCGACGACGGCCAGCACATCGTGATCCGCCCGCTGGCCTATTGCCCTGAAAAGGACATCGCCAGCTACGCGCGCGCGATGGAATACCCGATCATCCCGTGCAACCTGTGCGGCTCGCAGGAAAACCTGCAGCGCAAGAAGGTCAAGGAGATGGTGCTGGAGTGGGAGCGGACCAATCCGGGGCGCACCGACAATATCTTTGCCGCGCTGCGCAGCGTGGTGCCGTCCCATCTGGCCGATACCGATCTATTCGATTTCAACGGGCTGGCAACTGGACTGGCCAAGGTGGACGAGGCATCGCTGTTCGGCGAGACCACCTTCTCCCAGCAGCCGCTGGTCTTTGCGGGCGGCATGGAAGAGAACAAGCTGGAATTCGTGCGCTTCGAGAAGTCCGCGCCCGCCAGCCCGGCGCAGCCTGCCGCCGAATAGGCCACGGGCCGGCCTCCCGGCCTCCTGGCCCCTGTCAGTTCTCAGCGCGCGTTGGCCGGGGCGCCGCTGCATTGGCGGTGCCATCGCGCATCAACGCGTTCGCGTCATCGATCCATTTCTGGAAGCGATCCGCCGCGTGGGCTTTTTGCTCCGGTGTGGTCAGGTTGGCAATGGTGGCGGTCAGCGCCAGCCCGGCCTCGTTGTTGGCGTCGTAACGGGCATTGCGCTCCCGCGTGGGCGGGTTCTGCCAGTGATCGCCATAGCGCCTTAGCATCTCCACGACCTGGGCCTTGGGCGGATGCTCGGCCTGCACCTGGCGCACCAGCGCCAGCCATTCCTGCTGGCGCTTGACGCGTTCCGCATAGCGCGCCTCGGCGCCTTGTACCACGGGCGCCATGGCGCGGCGGATAGTGGCCTCCTGGTCACTCGAGAAGCGCCCATAGACCAGCCGCGCGTAGTCCATCACCTTGTCGAACCGGGCTTCCTCGCGGGCCGTCGGGTCGGGGCGCAGGTATTCCTTGCGGTATTTGGCGTTGGCATCGGCGAATTTCTTCTCCATGCGGGAGATCTGCTCAGGGGTCAGCGTCAGCAGCAGGTCGGCCACGTCGGGCGTGGAGCGATCGAAGGCAACGCGTGCCAGGCGCTGGGCGTCCTCCTGGATCTTGCCTACCGCGGCGGCGGAGACCGGCTGCTGTACCTCGCTCTTGGCCTGGCGCAGCAGGCCGGCGATCTCAGGCAACTGGTCCTTGCGATGCCAGGCAAAGAAGCGGGCGATGGCATCGCGGGTAAGGGGTTCCTGGCTGGCGGAGACGTCGACGTAATTGTCGATCCACCAGTAGGCGAGCCGGTCGCCCTGCTGGTAGCCTAGCTTCAGGGCATTGCAGGCCGTCAGGGCGACCACGGCTGTGACCAGAAGGAGACGCTGGATACGGTCCCCGCGCAGGAAGGGATAAGCGGTCAAACGGCGCAAAACCCCCATGATAGAATCCTTTTCCGCGCGTTTTGGCAGCTGATCGTGCCCGCGATTCCCAACCGTTGCTGGCTTTGCCGCCGGTTTCGGGGTTCGGGCCAGGACCCTGGCCAACGCTGCTGGCCCCCGGGCTCGCCGAGGGGGTGAATCATACTGTTTGCTGGACACACTCACTTAGGACCCTCCTTGTGAATATCGTCATTCTCGCTGCAGGAATGGGCAAGCGGATGAACTCCGCGTTGCCCAAGGTCCTGCATCCTCTCGCTGGCCGGCCGCTGCTTGCTCATGTGATTGAAACGGCACGAAAATTGTTGCCGACCCGGCTCGTGGTGGTGGTTGGGCATGGCGCCGACCGCGTGCGCGAGGCGGTTGGCGCGCCAGACGTTGCCTTCGCCCTGCAGGCAGAGCAGCTTGGCACCGGCCATGCCGTGGCGCAGGCGCTCCCGCTGCTCGACGACAGCCAGCCTACGCTGGTGCTGTACGGCGATGTGCCGCTGACCGAAGCCGCCACGCTGCAGCGCCTGGTGGCCGCGGCCGGCAGCGAGCGCTTCGGCATCCTGACGGTCGAGATGGATGACCCCACCGGCTATGGCCGCATCGTGCGCGAGGCGGGCAAGATCGTGCGCATCGTCGAGCAAAAGGATGCCAGCGAGCCGCAACGCGCTATCCGTGAGATCAACACCGGCATCATCCTTGCACCCACCGGCCCCCTGCGTCGCTGGCTGTCCACGCTGCGCAATGACAACGCCCAGGGTGAGTATTACCTGACCGACGCCGTTGAGCGCGCGGTGGCGGACGGCATGGAAGTGGTTTCCGCGCAGCCCGATGCGCTGTGGGAAACGCTGGGCGTGAACAGCAAGGTGCAGCTCGCCGAGCTCGAGCGCATCCATCAGCGTAACCTGGCGCAGCGCCTGCTTGAAGCCGGCGTGACGCTGCTGGATCCGGCGCGCATCGATATCCGCGGCGAGCTTACCTGCGGGCGTGACGTCACCATCGACGTGAACTGCGTTTTCGAAGGCCGCGTGCACCTGGAAGACGGTGCCCATATCGGCGCCAACTGCGTGCTGCGCAACAGCACCGTGGGCGCTGGCGCGCGGGTGCAGCCGTTCTGCCATTTCGAGGATGCCAGCGTTGGCGCGGCCGGCCGCATCGGCCCGTACGCGCGCCTGCGTCCCGGCACGGTGCTGGGCGAGGATGTGCACATCGGCAACTTCGTCGAGGTCAAGAACAGCCAGATCGCCGCGCACAGCAAGGCTAACCACCTTGCCTACGTAGGCGACGCCACGGTTGGCTCGCGCGTCAACATCGGCGCGGGCACCATCACCTGCAACTACGATGGCGCGAACAAATACCGCACCGTCATCGAGGACGATGTCTTTATCGGTTCCGATACGCAGCTGGTCGCGCCGGTGACCGTGCGCCGCGGCGCCACCATTGGCGCCGGCACCACGCTGACCAAGGAGGCGGCGGCCGACAAGCTGACGCTGTCGCGCTCCAAGCAGATGACGCTCGACGCGTGGCAGCGCCCGGTCAAGCAAGCCAAGAAATAAGCCCCGCCGCCGCCTGGCCGGGATACGGCCGGGCGGCAATGGCAACTCGCGGGAGACGGCAGCGCCGTCCTCGCGCCAATCATCCGGTGCGGCCGTGTCCGCGCCCTGTGGGAGAAGAATATGTGCGGCATCGTCGGCGGGGTTTCCTCGCGCAATATTGTTCCGGTCCTGATCGAAGGACTGCGTCGCCTCGAGTACCGTGGCTATGATTCCTGCGGCGTAGCGGTAGTGCGCGACAACGCGCTCGAGCGCGCCCGCACGGTCTCGCGCGTGGCCGACCTGGACGAGCAGACCCGCGCGTCCGGCCTGACCGGCATGACCGGCGTGGCGCATACGCGCTGGGCCACGCATGGCAAGCCCGACACCACTAACGCCCACCCGCATTTCTCGGGCGAGTCCATCGCGCTGGTGCACAACGGCATCATCGAGAACTACGAGCCGCTGCGCGAAGAGCTGCGCGCCGCCGGCTATGGCTTCGAGTCGCAGACCGACACCGAAGTGGTGGCCCACCTGATCCACCAGGTCTACACCTACCCGAGCAGCGCCACGCGCGGCGACCTGTTCGCCTCGGTGCGTGCCGTGACCAAGCGCCTGCACGGCGCCTACGCCATTGCCGTGTTCTCCAAGGACCATCCGGAACGCGTGGTCGGCGCCCGCGCCGGCTCGCCGCTGGTGGTGGCGCTGGGCGACAACGAATCCTTCCTGGCTTCCGACGCGCTGGCCGTGGCGGGTACCGCCAACCGCATCATCTACCTGGAAGAAGGCGACGTGGTGGAACTCACCCGCGAAGGCGCTACCATCCGCGACGTGCACGACCACCTGGTCGAGCGCGAAGTGCGCGTGGTCGAGACGCACGCCGCGGCGGTAGAGCTGGGCCCGTACCGCCACTTCATGCAGAAGGAAATCTTCGAGCAGCCGCGCGCGCTCGGCGATACGCTGGAAGGCATCGACGCCATTACTCCGGAACTGTTCGGCGAGACCGCCCAGAGCGTGTTCAGCGAGATCGACAGCGTGCTGATCCTGGCTTGCGGCACCAGCTATTACTCGGGCTGCACCGCCAAGTACTGGCTCGAATCCGTGGCCAAGATCCCGACCCAGGTCGAGGTGGCAAGCGAGTACCGCTACCGCGAAACCGTGCCCAACCCGCGCGCGCTGGTGGTGGTGATCTCGCAGTCTGGCGAGACCGCCGATACCATGGCTGCCCTGCGCCACGCCAAGTCGCTGGGCCACACGCATACCCTGGCTGTGTGCAATGTGTCCACCAGCGCCATGGTGCGCGAGACCGTGCTGCGCTTCCTGACGCGTGCCGGCACCGAGATCGGCGTCGCGTCGACCAAGGCCTTCACCACCCAGCTCGCCGCGCTGTACATGCTGACCCTGGCGCTGGCCAAGGTACGCGGCAGGCTCACGGCCGAGGCGGAAGCCGCGGCGCTGACCAACCTGCGCCACCTGCCCGTGGCCCTGCACGGCGTGCTGGCGCTGGAGCCGCAGATCATCTCCTGGTCCGAGGACTTCGCCCGCCGCGAGAACGCGCTGTTCCTGGGCCGTGGCCTGCATTACCCGATCGCCCTGGAAGGCGCGCTCAAGCTCAAGGAAATCTCGTACATCCACGCCGAAGCCTATCCGGCCGGCGAGCTCAAGCACGGCCCGCTGGCGCTGGTGACCGAGGCCATGCCCGTGGTCACGGTGGCGCCCAACGACGCGCTGCTGGAAAAGCTGAAGTCCAACATCCAGGAAGTGCGCGCCCGCGGCGGCCGGCTGTATGTGTTCGCCGACAGCGACACCCACATCCATTCCACCGAAGGCATCCAGGTGATCCGCCTGCCCGAGCACTACGGCGACCTGTCGCCGATCCTGCACGTGGTGCCGCTGCAATTGCTGGCTTACCATACCGCCTGCGCGCGCGGCACCGACGTGGACAAGCCGCGTAACCTGGCCAAGTCGGTCACGGTGGAGTAACGCAAGGGATAGCTGCGAGCCGCGCCGCACGGCATGGCCAGGAACGCCTGGCCGGCCGTGCGGCATGGCCGGCATGGGTAAGCACGTATTCATGCCAGTTGCCGGTGGAGGGCGCGCGGCCAGGTGGCCGGTTCCGCGCCGATGCTGGTTTCAGCATGGCCTTTTGGCTCGCCGCCCGCTATCGGTGAGTTGCCTACTTCGCTATCGGCTAACGCCGCGGGTTCGCCTCGTCCGTTTGGCTGACTTGAATAATCCCGGCCAATAGCCAAAAATCTCGCTCGGCTGCGTTCTCGCCGAAGACGTGCCCGGCACCGGGCCTCCTGCAGATCCAGATCAGCAGATCAGCAGATCAGCGGGTAGAAGACAAAAAGATAAAAAGATAAAACACCAAATACGATAATGCGGACCAGGTGCTCTAGGAGTCCCGCCGCACACCTTGCCTCGGGAATGACTGAAGATTGGCTTGCTGGGCGGCTCCTCAGCCACCCAGAATTGCTGGCGCGCCCAGTCGGCGGCGTCACGCGCCTGCGGCCTCGCAATTCTCGTAATTCTTGCTGTTCCAGCATCCCGGCAGCGGACGGTCACGGCCATGCGCCACGCAGTGCCGCAGGATCGGTCCTGTGATCCGGCTGCCTGGTTTCGCCGCATGAGCGCAGCCAACCCGCCCTGGCACCACGGCGCTGGCGTCATGCTGACCCGCCGCCTCCATGCGGCCGGTCTCATCGGCATGCTGGCCTGGCTGCTGGTGGCGCGGGCCTGGGCCTCCGATGCCGGCCCGCTGCCCCTGCAAAACCCCGACGTGTCCTGGTTGCGCGATCCGGGCGGGCGACTCACGATCGCGCAGGTTGCCGCGCATGCCGATGGATTCCAGCCATTGCGCGGTGGCCTGAACGAGGGTTTTACCCATGACGTGGTCTGGCTCAAGGTGGTGCTGTCCGCGGCGGCCCAGGGTGGCGAGCGCTGGCTGGAGATCTGGCCGGGGGCGCTTGACGATGTGCGCCTGTACCAGGCAACAGCGAACGGCGCCTGGGCGGAGCGCCGCAGCGGCAACGCGCTGCCCTTCGATGCCCGCGACGGACCCGATGGGCGTAGCCGCAACCTGGCCTTCCGGCTTGTGCAGCCGCAGCCGGGGGATGTGCTCTACCTGCGCATCCGGACCACCGGCACGATGGCGGTGGCGTTGCGGCTGTGGCATGGGTCCGAGCTGCGCGCGGCAAGCGCGGCCGCCAACATCGGCTATGGCATGCACCTGGGTTTCATGGCCACGGCGGTGCTCTTCTACCTGGCAGGCTGGCTGCTGACCCGCCGCGCGCTCTACGGGGCTTTTTCCTTGCTCGTGGCCGTGGCTACCCTGCGCTGGTTTGCCGCTGACGGCCTGGCCAGCCAGTTTCTCTTTCCGCACGATGCCACCGTGCCGCTATTGGCCGCCAAGGCCCTGGTGGGGCTTCAATGGGCATGCGCCAGCTTGTTCGTGATCTGCTTGCTGCAGTTGCGCGAGCGCGCGCCGCGCCTGCTGCGCTATCACCGGGGGCTCATGCTGACGGGTCTGGTGGTCGCCTTGTCGTCATCGAGCGATCACTACGGTACCGCGGTTTCCGTGCTCTATACCGGGGTGTTGCTGGGGCAATTGTTCTCGATTCCCGTCTATCTTCACCTGTGGCGCACCGGAGGGGCTTCCGGACGGCTGGTCGTGGCTTCGCTTTTGCTGTATTGCCTCATCATCCTGCCTGGCTGCCTTGGCGCGTTCGGCCTGTTGCCGCTGTGCGCCATCACCACGCAAAGCGTACACCTGCTCGACCTGCCGCTGATGCTGGCGCTGCACCTGACCATTGTGCTGCGCGTGCGCGAAGCGGAAAGCGAGCGCAAGAGCGAGCGGCAGCAGGCCCGCGAGGCCATGGCGTCTTCCCTGCGCGAGCGGCGTGCGTTCGAGGAGCAAAGCCGTTTGCTCGCGATGATGACGCATGAGGTCCGCACGCCGGTGGCGGTGATCGATGCCGCGGCCTATAGCCTGCGCCTGCTCGATGACATCGGCGGCGACCGCGTGCAGCGCGAGAGCCGCTACCAAAGCATCCAGCTGGCCGTGCGGCGGCTGAAGCTCCTGATGGAGCTGGCCGAGGCGCGCGAGCGGCTGGTGCCCGGCGAACAGCACCTCGACACTGCGCCGTTCGGCTTCGCCGAACTCAGCCGGGACGTGCTCGCGTCGATCGAGCCGCAAGCGGCGGCCCGGGTATCCCTGGAGGCCGGCGCCGGGTTGCCCCAGCTCGATGGGGATGTCCGCCTGCTGCACTTCGCCTTGCTCAACCTGCTCGACAACGCGCTCAAGTACGCTTACCCGGCCAGCCGCATCCTGATCGACATCGCCGCTGGCATGCGCGAAGGCGTGCGCGGCGTGGCCTGGCGCATTCGCGACCAGGGGCCCGGTGTGCCCTTGGGCAAGGAAGACGTGATCTTCGAGAAATTCCGCCGGCTCGGTGAGATTGCCGACCAGCCCGGCCTCGGGTTGGGCCTGCCGCTGGCGCGCAAGATCATGGAGCTGCATGGCGGGACCCTGTGCTGCGATCCGGGCTGGCGCGAGGGGGCCTGCTTCGTGGCGTGGCTGCCGGAGGCCGCATGACTGTCGCCGCCGCTTCCGATGCCGCCGCAAGCAGGATGTCCGAACGGGTTTCCATTGCGCTGGTCGAGGACAACGAGCGCCTGCGCACGGAGCTGGCCTTTCACTTGACCCACGCCGGCTATGCCGTCGCGAGCCTGGCCGATGCAGCCGCGCTGGACACGCACCTGGCCAGCCAGCCGTGCCGGCTGCTGATACTGGACCTGGGTCTTCCGGATGAGGACGGGTTGTCGATCTGCGAGCGCCTGCGCCGGACCCGGCCCGACTTGGGCATCGTCATGCTGACCGCGCGCGGCATGGCCCACGACCGGCTCGCCGGGCTGCGCGGCGGCGCCGATGGCTATCTCGTCAAGCCGGCGCGCACGGAAGAGCTGCTGCTGGTGATCGCCAACCTGCTGCGCCGCCTCGGTCCCGTGACGCCTGATCTGCCTCCGCCGCCGCTGGCCGGTGCGCCCGCGCCGGCCTGGTGCCTCGATGCGCGCCGTCTCATGGCCATCACGCCGGATGGCAACCCGCTCCTGCTCACGCGCATGGAAGGCCAGCTGCTGCAGGCCTTGCGGCGCAGCGCGCCGGATCCCGCCGGCCGCCGCCAATTGGTGGAAGCGCTGGGTGGCAACTACCTTGACTTCGACGAGCACCGGCTTGAGGTCGCCATCAGCCGGCTGCGCGGAAAGCTCTCGCAGGCTTGGCCGCATGGCCCGGCGATCCGCACGGTGCGTGGCGTCGGCTACCTGCTGGCGCAGCGCTGGCTGGGCCAGGCTGAGGGATAGCGCTGGGAGGCCGGCGGCGAGCGGTTTTGGGCTTGTCGCGTGCTTGCGAGTATTTGTGCGTATTTGTGAGTATTTGTGAGCTTTGCCGGCGTGGATTTTTGTATGCTCACCCCCCGTCACGGGGCTGGCCGGTTGGCTTAAAGGTGTCGTCGGCCGCGCGGGAAACCTCGATGCCCGCCACACCCGGGAAGAAGCATCAGAAGCATAAGTAGCGTGGAGCAAGAATGAGGCAGAGCGAGCTATTGGGAAGAGTGGCCAACGGGGCGATCCTGCGCATCGCTCGCGATCCCTGGGGCAGGCTCTTGCCAAGCGTCGTGCTGATGGAACCTGGCGCGCAAGGCAATGACGAGGTCGTTCACCGCTGGCAGATCCGCAAGATGATGGATTCAGGCTTGCTGCAGCACGACGGCAGCACGGCCGAGGACTCCAGCATGTATGTCCCGACTTCCGCCGGGCTTGCGATTGGCAATGCGTGGAACCGCGCGAAGGCGAGAGCCGCGGCGGCCGGGGCACCTGCCGCCGGCCCGGCGCAGGGCTCGGACTAGATCAGTCCTGGCTCGCCACGCAGTTCCTGCCCGCGGCCTTGGCCTGGTAAAGGGCCTTGTCGGCCGCTGCCAGCACATCGTCCAGCGTGCCCCCGGCGCCAGGCATCGTGGCGCAACCCAGACTTACCGTGCAGCGGATGTCCACGCCATTGAAGTGGAACGCGTGCTGCTCCACCGCTTGCCGGATGCGCTGTGCCGTCGCCCTGGCGCCATCCGCATCGGTCGACGGCAGCAGCAGGGCAAACTCCTCCCCGCCCAGCCGGGCAATGATATCGATGGCGCGCAGCACGCCCTGGCAGCAGGCGACCAGTTCCTTGAGGACATGGTCGCCCGCCGCGTGGCCGAGGTTGTCGTTGATGGCCTTGAAATGGTCGGCGTCCAGCATGACGACCGACAAGGGTTGCCGCAGGCGCCGGGCACGCACCACTTCCGCCTCGCCGACGTCGAAGAAATGCCCGCGGTTGGCGGCCCCCGTCAGATGGTCCCTGGTGAGCAGCTCCTTGACCTTGTCGATGCTGAGCTTGCGTTCCGTGACATCGCGCAGCACGACCGAGTAGCCGGAAACCTTGCCGTCGATCTCCTCCAGTGCCGCCACCAGCAATTGGCCCCAGTAACGCCGGCCGTCACGGGTGACGCACCATAGCTCTTCAACATGCCAGCCGCTTTCGCGCGTGAGCCGGAGCTGCTCGTCGAGCCGCGCGGGGAAGTCGCTGTCCGGATGGCAGAACAGGCGCAGCGTGGCGCCTTCCACGTCCTGCGTTTCGAAGCCGGTCTGGCGCTGGCCGGACTGGTTCCAGCTGTCGATCCGGCCGGTGGCGTCCAGGGAGAAGTACGCGAAATCATTCACCGCCGAATAGACCGCGGCGAGCCAGGATTCGGTCTGCTTGAGGTTGCGCTCCTGCGCGACCACCTTCGAGATGTCCGTGAGCACCACCATCGTGCAGTCCTGGGCGACGCGCAGCATGGAGCAGGACAGGACATTGGGCTCCTGCTGTTTGCGCGTGGGCAGGAAGATGCGATGGTTCTCGCAGATATAGCCGCGCTCATGCGCGAACGTGGCCGCCATGCTCCTTAGCTCAGGAGCCAGGTCCTCGAATACGGCAAAGAGATTGTCCAGGCTGCCCGTGCGCGAGATGGGCATCAACACCTGGGCTGCCTTGGGGTTTGCCATCGCCACGTTTCCGGCTGCGTCGATGCGCAGGATGCCTGCCGGAGACATATAGAGGAAGGTCAGCAATTCCTCGTTCTCGGCCGCGAGAGCGGCCAGGTCGCCCTGGCTCTCCCCGGGATGTGCCATTGCCATGGCGCGCCTATCGCTGGATCAGCACATAGAGCCGGTCGCGGCCGGGACTCTTGAGCAAGCGGAGCTTGACCGGCGTGGGGCGCATGCGCAGGGTGAGGACATAGTCGATGGTTTCGTCCAGCGAATCGGCATCCTCGAAGCGCTGGGCCACCATGAAATTGTTCATGCAGATGGCCACCTCGGCAAAGAAATGCCGGCCGAGCACCCGTTCCGGGGACAATCCCGCGAGCCGCGATTCGGTGGCGTTGTAACGCTCGACGATGCCCGTCGACGCAAAGCCGATGGTGCCGAAGGGCAGTGCGTCGGCGTCCTGTGCCGAGAGGCTATCCAGCTGCTCCAGCGAAATCTCCGAAAAAATCATCCTCATCCTAATTTTTCAATCCGGGGGTAACAATGCCTGCGGCCAGCACCGCGCCTACCTGTGCTCGGCAGACCTGAGGAAGCTCGCCGAGATCTCCCGCGTCAGCAGGCTGATGGCTTCCATCTCTCCATCGGACAGCCCGCCCGTGCAGGCCGTCGGGCCCCAGTCTCCGCAGATCATGGCGACGCAGCGATTCTTGATCATCACGGGCGCCAGCAGGATGGAGCGGGCATCGGGCATCTGTTCCCGATACCAGCGGGGCACGCGGTGCGCCACCTCTTTGTCAAAGGAGTCTTCGAACAGCAGCGGCTTGTTGCCGATGGCGGCGAAGTGAAAGATATCGGGGACGAAGCCCTCTTCGAAGGATAGCGCTTCCATCTTCTCGCGCATGCCCTCGCCAAATCCAACCCGTGCGCCAAAACGCTTCGCCATGGGGTTGAGCAGCATGAGGAAGCAATGCGAGAAGTTCAGCGCCCGCATGGCCGATTCGAGCACCAGCGGCGCCAGCTCGGAGACCGGCAGCTCGCCGCCCTCGCGCTGTACTTCCTGCAGGCTTTGCTGAAGGCGCTTGAGGGCATCCTTCGGCTTACCGGCATTCAGGGCGGGGGTGGCCTTGGCCGCTTCGGGTGACTCCGCATTGGTCATGGAGACGTTCAGTGCCAGGGCCTGCAGGACTGCGCCATCCACCGCACCTGCTTGCAGGCCCAGTGCCTCGGCGTGATCCAGCAGCAAGGCCTGGACCTCTTCCTGCGGCGCGTCCCTTGCCACCAGCGTGGCGGCCCGGGAGGAGATGTTGGCAATCGCGCCCAGCCAGTCGGCGTGGGATTCCAGCACCGAATCCGAGTCGAAGCGCTGGCAGCGCATCGACGTCGCGATCAGGCTGGGCAACCTCCATTTGATCGCCGCCGCTGCCGCGATGTCTTCGAGGGTGACGCCCAGCACTTGCTGGCACGCTTCGCTTTCCTTCTCGGAATCGCCCTTGCACAGGGCCTGGATCTGTTCCCACTCCTCGGCAAAGTAGAAGACCAGAAGCAGGCGGCTCATGTGGTGCATCAACGTGCAGACCACGGCTTCTTCCGCCTGCCTGATGCCTTGGGCGTTGCTGAGCGCGCGCGTGAACTCGCCGGCGATCAGGGCCTGCTTCAGTTCAGTGGTGGCCTGCGGCCGGTTGATGGCTACCCCGGAGAAATAGTCCAGCAACTGGACCCCGAGCGTGAGGTGGCTGATCGCTTCAACCCCCAGGACCAGGATGGCGCGCGACACCGTCGTGACTTCGCCCCCGAACGAGCGATACATGGCGGAGTTGGCCAGGCGTATGACCTTTTGCGACAAGCTGAAATCGCAGAGCACGCCCGCAGCCATCTCGCCGACGCTGGTGTCGCTGTTGAGCGTCTTGAAAACGTTGTCGATGCAGAACTGCAGCGTGGGGAAATCCCCTTGCTGCGCCATGCGGCTCCATAGTGTCTCGAAGAGCGTATTGCTTTCATTGTTTGACATGGCGGCGCCTACTTCGAGAACACTTGGGCATTGCCAAGCTGCAGCGTGCCGGCTTGCGCCAGGTCCACGAACTGGGCCGGGCTCATTGCCTTTGCATAGCGCCAGCCCTGCACCAGCTCACAGCCTTGCTCGGCCAGCAACTGGCTTTGCTCGTCCGACTCCACGCCTTCGGCGATGGCCACCAGCCCGAGTTCCCGCGCGAGCGACAACACGGCAAACACGATGGTCCGCGCATGCGGGGAGTCCATCATGTCGGCCACAAAGCTCTGGTCGATCTTCAGTGCCGAGAGCGGGAAGCGGCGCAGGTACGACAAGCTGGAATACCCCGTGCCGAAGTCGTCGACCGCGAACCGCACGCCCAATGCGCGCAACTCCGTCAACAAGTCTTGCGCTGCCTCGGGGTCGGTCATCAACGCGCCTTCCGTGATTTCCAGGACCAGCCGGTGCGAGCTGACGCCGGCATCTTTGATGGCCCGCCTGACGCTGTCCGCGAAGCCGGGGTGCCTGAACTGGACCGGAGAGACATTGACCGATATGTATCCCACGTCCAGCCCGAGCGCGTCCCAGCTGGCCAGCTGCGCACAGGCGCAGCGCAGCGCCCACGCCCCGAGATGGTTGATGAGGCCGTTATGCTCCGCAACCGGGATAAACACGCCCGGCGGGATGGACCCCGTCGGGTGTTGCCACCGCATCAGCGCCTCGACCGCGCAGACCTTGCCGGAGCCGGGCCACACGATCGGCTGGTAGTGAAGCAGGAACTCGCCGTTCTGGACGGCCTCGAACATGTTCTGTTCGATCCGGAACTGCTCATCCAGCCGATGCTCCAGCTCCGGCGTGTAGACACAGTATCGATTCTTGCCCTGCGCCTTGGCGTCATACATGGCCAGGTCCGCACGCTTGAGCAATTGCGACTCGGACTGATGGGCCAGCGTGCCGAAGGTGAGCCCCAGGCTGGTGGTGACGCGGATCTGGCAACCGGCCAGGTGAAAAGGCTGCCTGCAGACATGGATCACCTTCTCCACGATGCCGATGGCGGCCGCTTCCGAGGCGATCCCGTCGAGCAGCAGCACGAACTCATCGCCGCCCAGCCGCGCGACCATGTCCGTCGGGCGAACCGCCCCGAGCAGCCGCACGCTGACTTGCTTGAGCAAGGCGTCGCCAAATTCATGGCCGAGCGAGTCGTTGACCTTCTTGAACCCGTCGAGGTCCATCAGGGCAAGCGCAAATGGCGCCTTTGCCGTGCCATCTTCGGCAAAGTACCCGGCAATGCGTTCGCGCACCATGGCGCGGTTGCCTACGCCGGTGAGCGGGTCGCGAAAGGACGCCTCGATGAGCCGTTCTTCGTTGTCGACCCAGTCGGTCACGTCGTAGCCAAACAGCAGCAAGCTCGGGTTGCCGTCCTCGTCGGCATGGCGGCACACGCGCAGGTCCAGCCAGCGGCTTTCGCCGACGCCGCCGGAGAAGCGGATGCGGCCGGTCTTGCACGGCGCCTCCTGCTCGCAGGCACGCAGCAGCCCGGCGAGCTGCTCGCGCTGCTCGAACGAGACGACATCCAGGATCGAGGATTTAAGAAGGTATTCCCGGGGATAGGCAAGCAACTGCGCCGAGGCTTCGGTTGCCAGGATGATGTTGCCCGCGACATCGATCTGCAGGGCGAGCGCGCCCGAAGCCTCGAGCAATGCCCAGGCATCCCGCGCCGATCCCCCGGCGGATAACAGTGGGTTCCGGTCGGAGGATGGCCATTCAGGGGGCTCGTCCGCTAGAACTGCGTCATACGTAAACGACGTCATGGAACTCTGGTTGAAGCTCGGGCCGAATTGAGCGCCTGGTAATCGAGTGCCGCCAGCGCAGCCGTGCCAGGCTGGCTCGCGCATTAATGTGATTTTAGGTGCATGTTAACCATGCTGCGCATGCCAGTTTAACGCTTAACCGCAACATCCGATCACCCGAATGCGTTGCCTGGCAAGAGTTTGTGGCGCCGTTGCACAGTGGGATCCGATACATCGATGGCCTAAGCGTGGCCGCCCCGAATCGGCCGGGCACGCGCCGCCCCGCGAACGTCCGCGGACTACTGCCTTTAGAATGCAGCACAAACCAATCGGAGACCGTGCATGCTGTGGAAATCACCCCCCTCCCTGAAAGACCTCCAGGCTCGCCACAAGGACACCGCTGTCGAGCAACTGGGCATCGAGTTCACCGAGATCAGCGAGACTTCGCTCAGTGCACGCATGCCGGTGGACCGCCGCACCGTGCAACCGCATGGCATCCTGCACGGCGGCGCTTCGGTACTGCTGGCGGAGACGCTGGGCAGTTGCGCCGCCAGCCTGTGCCTGGATAGCGAGACCCAATATTGTGTCGGGCTCGACATCAATGCGAACCATGTGCGCGCGGCGCGCACGGGCTATGTCACCGGCACCGCCACGCCGGTGCATATCGGCCGCACCACCCATGTATGGGCCATCGAGATCCGCAACGAAGAAGGCAAGATGGTGTGCGTCTCCCGGATCACCATGTCCATTCTTTCGCGCTGATCGCCCCGGCCTTCGGCAAGCGTGCGGGCGCCGTTGTGCGCCCCGTGCAGAGTTTCTCATTTCCGGCTAAACTGCGCCCCGCACTGTAAGCGGGCGCCAAAGCGCGGCGTCCCGGCAGCGGCGGGGTGGCAGAGTGGTTATGCGACGGTCTGCAAAGCCGTACACGGCGGTTCAATTCCGTTCCCCCGCCTCCAGTATTGCGGTCATGGCCAGGGCGATCGCGCCATGCAGCCGGGCGCCGCGATGCTTCGCGCTCCTTTCCATTTCCCTTTGTTCTTTCCCTTTCCCGTCAAGCTATTTTGCCTTGGCCCCGCCTCATTCATTCGGTGGATAAGGCGCTGCTTATGCCGTTTTCCCCGCTGGAACAAGTCGCTCGAATCATGTAGTGTGAAGTCAGCGCAGTCCATCCATGACAACCTCCGCCATCGTGCGTGGCGGGGAGATAATTGCAATGACAAGAGATCTGCGTATCCGCGCCGCACAACCGGCCGATTGGCCGGCAATCGCGGAAGTCCTTGAAGCATGTGGCCTCGCCAGCGCCGATCTCGATCCCTCGCTGGCGTTGTTCCATATTGCGGTGCTCGACGGCGGCATTGTCGGTTGCGCTGGCGCCGAAGGCTATGGCGACACCGTGGTCGTGCGCTCGGTCGCTGTGTTGCCGCCTTATCGCGATCGCGGCATCGCCTCCCATATGGTTTCCGCCGTGCTCATGCGCGCCCGCGCCAACGGCTGCACGCGCGCCGTGTTGCTGAGCGCCAGTTGCCCCAGCTACTTTGCCCGCTACGGCTTCTCGCTGATCTCGGCGGATCGCCTGCCGCCGGAAGTACGCGCGTCGCGCGAGTTCCGGCAGCAAGAAGGCGCGCTGCCGCTATGCATGTGTTGCGAGCTGAAATGATCTACCCGACGAACCAGACCGAACCGACCCAGCCGCCGAGCACTGTCCCCTTCGATTGCCTGGTCTATATCGGCCGTTTCGAACCCTTCCACAATGGTCACTTCGCCATGTTGCGCCAGGCGCTGGCGCAGGCCAGCACGGTGATCGTGGTGCTGGGTTCCGCCGGCGGCGCCCGCACCGTCAAGAATCCGTTTTCCGCGGATGAGCGTCGCCAGATGATCGAGGGCGCCGTCGCGGCATGGGACGCCGCGCGCGTTGCCGACCTGCGCTTTGTGGTGGTGCGCGACTACTACGAAAGCGCGCGCTGGACAGCGGCGGTGCGCGCCGTGGCGGGCGCGGCGATCGAGGCTTGCGCGCAAGGCACGCCGCGCGTTGGCCTGTTCGGGCATTTCAAGGATGCCTCGTCGGGCTACCTGAATGACTTTCCCGGGTGGGAGCTGGTGCCGCAGCCCAGCTTCGGGCAGCTCAACGCCGCCGACGTGCGCCGGCAATGGTTCGAGCAGCAGGGCGGGCTGGAGGGGTTGCAGAGCGTGCTGCCGCAGCCGGTGGCCGCCTTCCTGCGTGAGTTCGCCGGGCGCGAAGCATTTGCGGCCTTGCTGGCCGAGTACCGCTTCCTGCAGGACCACAGCCGCCGCTGGGCCGCCGCGCCGTATCCGCCGGTCTTCGTGACCGTGGATGCGGTGGTGCGCTGCTGCGGCCAGGTGCTGCTGATCCGCCGCGGCGGACAGCCCGGCCGCGGCGCCTGGGCGCTGCCCGGGGGTTTCCTCGACCAGCATGAGCGCGTGGCCGACGCGGTGCTGCGCGAGCTCGACGAGGAGACGCGCTTCGGGCTGTCCAAGTCGGCGTTGCAGCAATCCTTGCGCGACCAGGCGTTGTTCGATCATCCCGAGCGCAGCCAGCGCGGGCGCACGCTGACCCACGCTTTCTTCTTCGACCTGCCGCTCGATGCGCTGCCTGCCGTGGCCGCCGCAGACGACGCCGCCGCGGTGCGCTGGGTGCCGCAACAGGAGCTGCTGGCGCTGGAAGGGCAGATGTTCGAGGATCACCTGCTGATCCTCGATCGCTTCCTGCACCTGTTCGACGGCGAGGCGCAGCCGGCGGGCTGAGCGGTTCGCCGCCGGGTTCAGTGCCCGCCCAGGTACGCCTGCGCCAGCGCGGGATCCCGCGCCAGTTCGTCCGCCGGCCCGCTGGCCACTACGCGGCCTTCCTCCATCACATAGCCGCGATCGGCCAGCGCCAGTGCCAGCGCGGCCATCTGGTCCACCAGCAAGATGCTGATCGAGGCCTCGCGCAGCTGGTCCAGCGAGGCGAACAGCTCCGCGATCACCTTGGGCGCCAGGCCCAGCGATGGCTCGTCGAGCAGCAACACGCGCGGGTTCGACATCAGCGCGCGCCCGATCGCCAGCATCTGCTGCTCACCGCCGGAGAGCAGGCCGGCACGCTGATGCTGGCGCTCGCGCAGCCGCGGGAAGCGGGTCAGCATGGCTTCGACCCGCTTGACCATTTCCATATGGGACAGCGGACCGGACGGAAACGCGCCCAGCCGCAGGTTGTCGAGCACGGATAGCTCGGGGAACACCTGCCGGCCTTCCGGCACCAGCACCACGCCCATGGCCGCGATGCGCTCGGCGTCCAGCCGCGCCAGGTCCACGCCATCGAAGGTGATGCCGCCCTGCACCGGGCGGTGCAGGCCAGACAGCGCACGCATCAAGGTGGATTTGCCCGCGCCGTTGGCGCCCAGCAGCGCCACCAATTCGCCTTCGCGGACCTGCAGCGCCACGTCGTGTAGCACCGGCGCTGCGCCGTAGCCCGCGCTGAGTGCATTTACACCCAGCACTTCGCGCAGCGCGTCGGACGGCACCTTGCGCGGGCGGGCTGCCTGGGCGCTGTCTTGCCCGGGCAACACCGTGGCCTCGCCCAGGTAGGCGCGGCGCACGTGCGGATCGCTGCGGATGGCCGCCGGCGTGCCCGCCGCCAGATGCTGGCCGGCATCGATGACGACAATGCCGTCCGACACGTCCATCACCAGCGACATATCGTGCTCGACCAGCCCCACCGCAATGCCGCTGTCGGCAATCCTGCGCAGCAACGCACCCAGCCGCGCCTTGTCCTCGCGCGACAGCCCGGCGGCGGGCTCATCGAGCAGCAGCACCGCGGGGCGGGTGGCCAGCGCGCGCGCAATTTCCACCAGGCGCTGGTCCACGTGCGCCAGGCCTGCCGCACAGGCGTCCGGGTCGCCGGCATAGCCGCACGCGGCAAGCAGGTCCAGCGCTTGCTGGCGCACCGCCGGCGCGGTGAAGCCCGCGATACCCAGCAGCGCGCCAAGCCGCCCGCGCCGCAAGGCGATGGCCACGTTGTCGGCCGCGCTCATGCCGGCGAACAGCTGCGAGGTCTGGTAGGTGCGGGCGATGCCGTTGCGCGCGCTATGGCAGGCGCCGCGCGCGGGCAGCGCGGCCTGGCCCAGGCTGCGGCCGCCGGCGCGCGGGCGGTAGTAGCCGGACAACAGATTGAGCACCGTGGATTTGCCCGCGCCGTTGGGGCCGATCAGGCTGGTCACCGCGCCGGCGGGCATGACGAAGGAGAGATCGTCGACCGCGCGCACGCCGCCGAACACCATGGACAAGCCCTGCGCGGAAAGCCCGCGCTGCCTGGCGGCGGGCAGGGCGGCCAGGGAGGGGAAGGCGGGCAAGCTGGCATCGGCACCTTCACCCGAGGCACGATGCCGCGCACGGGCGCGTTGCCATAGCTGGCCGATCACACCGGCGATGCCGCCCGGCGCAACCCACAGGACCAGCAATAGCAGGCCGCCGAAAAACAGCAGGCGCAGGTTCTCCAGGCTCGACAGCAGCTCCGGCAAGACGCCCACCACCACCGCGCCCAGTACCGGCCCGGCCACCGTGCCCGCGCCGCCGATCATGACCACCAGCACGAACAGGATCGATTGCAGGAAGGAGAACATGCCCGGCGTGACCATGCCCTGCAGCGGCGCGAACAGGCCGCCGGCCAGCCCGGCGAGCGCGGCCGAGAAGGCAAAGCCCACGGTCTTGACCACGAGAGGATCGATGCCGATGGACGCCGCCGCCGTCTCGCTGTCGCGCACCGCGCGCATGGCCGCGCCCCAGGCGCCGCGCGAAATCCGCGCATAGGCCGCGAGGGCAATCGCCAGCACCGCCAGCGCAATCAGCGCGAGCGCGCGCTCGCCGCCATCCACGCCCGGCAGCGAAGGCTGGGCGATACCCATCAGGCCGTTCTGCCCGCCGGTGAGCGCGCGCCACTCGACCGCGCCGTGCTCCACGATAAAGCCGAAGGCGATGGTCACCATCGCCAGGCCGGGCCCTTTCACGCGCAACGCCGGCAGCGCCAGCAGGGCGCCAGTGACCGCGGCGATCAATGCGCCCACCGGCCACGCCGCCCAGAAGCTCCAGCCGGCCGGGCCGGTGAGGATGGCCACGGTGTACGCGCCAATGGCATAGAAGGCCACGTGGCCGAACGAGATCTGCCCCGTCAGCCCTAGCAGCAGGTTCAGGCCCACGCCGCAGATCGCCAGCATGGCCACCCCGGCGATGACGAAGACGAAGTAACCGTTGACCAGCAGCGCGGCGGCACCGGCCACGATGAGGGCCAGCGCCATCGCGCTTACCTGCAGCGGCGTGCCCAGGCCCAGCAGCGGCGAGCGCGCGCTCGCAGGCGCGGCGTGCGGTGAGGCGGTGCGCGGCGCGCCACCGCGCGTGGATGTCAGCGTGGAATCGTTCATACCTTGCGCACCTCCGCGCGTCCGAACAAGCCGTCCGGCCGCATGGCCAGCAGCAGGATCACCAGGGAGAAGGTGATGATCTGGGTGTAGCCGGAGCCGAGCGAGGCCGTCACCAGCGCCTCCGCCACGCCGAAGATCAGGCCCGCCACCATCACGCCCCAGGCGCTGCCGAGCCCGCCCAGGATGGCAACGGCGAAGGCCTTGAGGCCAAACACCGTGCCCATGTCGGACTGCACGTTGAACAGCGGCGCGATCAGCACGCCGGCGATGCCGGCCAGCAGCGTGGACAGCGCGAACGCCGCCGCTACCAGGCGCCGGATCGGAATGCCCATCAGCCGCGCGGCGTCGCGGTTCTGCACCACCGCCAGCATCGCCACGCCCCAGCGCGAGCGGCGCAGCACCAGGTGCAGCACGCCGGCCAGCGCAAGCCCGATCACCGGGATCAGCAACTGCAGCGGATACACCCCGAGGCCCGTGTCGCCGAGCCGCATCGCGGAGGTGGCAAGCGGCGAGGGCAGGCTGCGCGGCTCGGTGCCGAAGGTCAGCATCACCACGTTATCGAGCACGATGCCCAGCGCCACCGTGGCCATCAGCCAAGCGTTGGAGCCGCGGCTGGCAAACGGGCGCACCGCCAGGAACTCCACCGCCAGCCCGTACAGCGCGCACAGCGCCAGTGCCAGCACCACCGCCAGCGGCATCGGCCAGCCCAGCGTCTGGGCGAAGGTGTAGGTCAGCACCGCGCCCAGCATCATCGAGCTGCCCTGCGCGAAGTTGACTGTGGCCGAGACCGCGTAGGTAATGTGAAAGCCGAGCGCCATCAGGCCGTACATGCTGCCCAGGCCGAGGCCGCTGATCAGGGCGGAGATCCATAACATGGTGAGTCCTTGTTGTGACGCCAGCATCTTGTTGAAATGACCGCTTACTTCGCCACCGGCACGATCCGGTTGTCGATGAACTGCGCCCACACATAGTCGTTCTCGCTGAGCGCGTCGTGCGACTCGAGCGAAAACGGCTTCACATACGTCTTGATCAGGCCTTCATAGCGGTCGATCTTGTAGAAGCCCTCGCGTACCGCGTCGCCCTTGGTCGAGCCGGCGCGCGCAATGGCCAGCGCGGCAAGCTGCGTGGCATCGTAGGCATTGGCCACGCCCACGGCCGGCGTGATGTCGTCCGGACCCTTGATGTCGCTGTACTTCGCCTTGAGTTCCGCCACCACGCGCGTGCTGACCGGCGAGGGCGAGCCGAAGAAGCTATACGTCTGCACGAAGTGCACGTTCCTGGCATTAGGTCCGGCCAGCTCGGTGAAGCGTCCGCCGGCGGGGCCCCAGTGCGATACCACCGGCACCTTCCAGCCCATGCGGTCCAGCGACTTGACCACCTGCGCCGACGGCCCCACGTTGCCGACCATGAACAGCACGTCGGCGCCGGCCGCTTTCAGGCGTCCGAGCTGCGGCACCACGTCCACGTCATTGGCCTCGAACTTCTCGATGCCCGCGGGCTTCATGCCCTTGGCGGACAGCGCCGCCACGATGCCCTTCTCGTTCGATTCGCCCCAGGGGTTGTTGACGAGGATCAGGCCGGGCTTGCTGGCATTGAAGCGCTTCTGCGCGTATTGCAGCATGGCCTTGTCCACGACCTCATCGACCGCCGAGACGCGGAAGGCGTAGTTGGGGTTGGCGCCATTGCGCGTGATCGGCGTGCCCGCTGCCCACGGGCCCATGAACGGCACCTTCTCCTGGTTGGCGACCGGCACGATGGCCATCGACACCGGCGTGTCCAGCCCGCCGAACAGCACCGCCACCTTCTCCTTGTAGATCAGCTCGCGCGCGGCCAGCACGCCCTTGGCGGGATTGCCTTCATCGTCGCGCCGCACCAGCTCCAGCTTGCGCCCGCCCAGCAGGCCACCCTTGGCGTTGATCTCGTCGATGGCGATGGTCATGCCGCGCGTGAGCGACTCCCCAGCGCGGGCGGACTGGCCGGACAACGCGGTGACCAAGCCGATCTTGATGGTGTCGGCGGCCAGCGCGGGCAGGGCCGGCATGGCGCAGGCGGCAATGGCGGTGGCGGCGAGCAGGGCGCGGCGTGAGACGGTGGACATGGCGGTTCTCCGGAAAGGAATGCGGCAAGAGGGAAGGGTCGGCGACGCGTGGTGTCCCGCTCGCAAGAGCCATGCCATACGTCGACAAACCACTCGAATATCGTTCAGCGATAGTGAAATCAATGTGTCTACGATATGGCCTAATTTTTGCGAACGATATGCATGACAACTTGCATACGATCAACCCGGTGCCATGCCTGCACGATGTCGGTGCCGGATGCCCCCGGATGTCCCCCCGATGCCCCGGATGGCGCCAAAGCGGGGCATGGCCGGCGCTGGCGGTTCCCCTGCATTGGCAAAGACGCATTGAGGCGATCCAGAAGATGACGCATAACCCGACTCCTTCCGCCGCCCAGGCACCCGGCGGCCCCCACGGTGCGGCGCCCGGCCCCGAGTACGGGCCGCTGCGCACGCACGGGCGCTTTGGCTACCGGCCCATCACCGATGTGGACGCCTACCGCTGGCCCGGCGGCGCCAACCTCGCGGTCTACCTGGGCTTCAATATCGAGCACTTCGCTTTTGGCGAGGGGCTGGGTGCCAACCTGGGACCGGTCGCGCCGCAGCCCGACGTGCTCAACTACAGCTGGCGCGAGTACGGCAACCGCGTGGGCGTGTGGCGCTGCCTGGAGTTGTTCGACCAGCTGGCGCTGCCGGCCGGCGTGCTGATCAACACCGCGCTCTACGATCATTGCCCTGAGGTGGTCAGCGCTTGCCTGGCACGCGGGGACGAACTGATCGGGCACGGCCACACCAACGCACGCCGGCAAAGCGACCTGGACGAAGCCGGCGAGCGCGCGTTGCTGCTGCATTGCCGCGAGCGCATCGCCGCGCACGCAGGCGCCGCGCCATCGGGCTGGCTGTCGCCCTGGATCGCCGAGACCGCACTCACGCCCGACCTGCTGGCCGAGACCGGCTACCGCTACACGCTCAACTGGTGCCACGACGACCGCCCGGTGCGCATGGAAACGCGCGGCGGCCCGCTATGGTCGATTCCCTATCCGCAGGAGCTCAACGACATCCCGATGATCGTGGGCCGCCATCTGGACGGCAGCGCTTTCGCCGACATGATCATCGACCAATTCGACGAGATGCTGGCGCAGGCCTGCCACGCGCGGCATCCGCAACCGCTGGTGATGGGCATTGCCTTGCATCCCTACCTGGTGGGCCAGCCGTATCGCCTGCGCCACCTGCGCCGCGCGCTGGCGCATATCGCCTGCAGCCGCCGGCAGGGCAAGGTGTGGTTCACCACGCCCGGCGCAATTTGCGACCACCTCGACCAAGTGGCGCCGCTGGCCGCCGCTTCGCGCTAACATCATGCGCTCCATGTCCCCGACCAACGTCATGCCTCGCATCGCCTCGCCCCGCACCGCCCAGCCGAAAGCGGCAACGCCAAAAGCCGTCAGACAGAAGCCCGACGCGGCGCCCGTTGCTGCAACCTCGAAGGACGCCGGCGCCGAGCTCGGCGGCGACGCTGACGCGCGCATCTACCAGTCCATCTTCGATGGCGTGCTCAACCACCGGCTCACGCCCGGCACCAAGCTGCCAGAGCCGGAGTTGTGCCAGTTGTTTGGCGTAGGCCGCGCGGTAGTGCGCCGCGTGCTGGAAAAACTGGCGCACGATGGCATTGTCGACCTGCGCCCCAACAAGGGCGCGGTCATCGCCGAGCCCACGCCGGCCGAGACCAGCCAGATCTTCGAAGCGCGCCGCGCCATGGAGCGCGTGCTGGTGGAGCTCGCCGTGGCTCGCGTCACGCCCGCCGACCTGCGCGAGCTACGCCAGCAACTGGCCGCCGAGCACGAGGCCATGCACCGCTTCGACCAGCCCTCATGGGCGCGGCTGGCAAGCGGCTTTCACCTGCGCATCGCCGCGCTCGCGCGCAACCCCGTGCTGCAGCGCTACCTCACTGAACTGGTCTCGCGTTGCTCGCTGATCGTCGGCCTGTACGAGCCGCCGGGCCATGCGCCCTGCGAGCACGACGAGCACGCCGCCATCGTGGACTGCATCGAGCGGCGCGACGCCACCGGCGCCGTCGAACGGATGGAGTCGCACCTGCGCGAGCTGGAGCAACGCATCGAAACGTCCCGCATGCAGGGCGAGAAGAGCCTTGCGCAGATGCTGGGCCTGGCCGGGGAGTAAGGCCGAATCACAGGAAACAAGCATGGAAATCGATTTCGAGGCCATCACCGAATACCAGCGCTACAAGCTGATGGCCAGCCTGATCGTGCCGCGCCCGATCGCACTGGTCACCACGCTGTCGGAAGACGGCACCGTCAATGCCGCGCCGTTCTCGATGTTCAACATGCTGGGCGAGGAGCCGCCCATCGTGATGATCAGCATCAACCGCCTGCACGACGGCGCGCTCAAGGACACCGCGGCCAATATCGTGCGCACCGGGGAGTTTGTCGTGCACCTGAGCGATGAAGCGATGGCGGAGAAGATGCATGGCTGCGGCGAGCGCTTGCCGCCGGAGCAGAGCGAGCTCGCACGCGTGGGGTTGACGTCGCTGCCATCGAGCGCGGTGGCGCCGCCGCGAATTGCCCAGGCGCCGGTGGCGTTCGAGTGCACCCTGTGGGAAACGCTGGAGACGACCAGCCGGCAGATTTTCATAGGCCGCGTGCTGCGGCTGCATGCGCGCGACGATCTGATCGATACGCAGGCCTGGCGCGTGCGGCTGCAGAACTACTTTCCGGTGGGACGATTCGGGGCCAGCTTCTACGTCACCACGCGGGATCGGTTCTCGATGGAGAAGGAAGCGGGCGTGGTGACGGCGACCACGGCGGTGGACGAGATGTGAGCTGGCTGCTCTTGCAACAGGGATCAATGGCTATGCATAAGATGTCAGATGAAGACTACTTCGAATCGAGCGATGGTTCGATAAGGATCTGGATCGAGCAAGATTCGTCCATCCAGATCAAGGTGGTTGCTAAACATGATGACCCCGTGGAGCTTTCGGCGCAGGAGGCTATTGCGTTGGCAACCGTGCTTCAAGCGTTTGCGGGGCGGATCTAGCCCAAGCGCAGGCCAATCACATCCGCCCGACCGGCACTGGCAGCTAGTGGCTGATCATCCAAGGACGCCCGGCAGGATTCCCCTTCGGCGCATTTGCCGCCGCCGCCGGCGCCCCGGCCAGGTTCACCTTTTTCCCACAACAGCCACACCCCGCCCCATGCCCACCGCGCGCCGACTCCCTCGGCGCAGCGGCACTGCGTTCATTAATCGCATGCGCTCGCCGCGATGCGGCCGGCATGCTGGCCAGCGATGGCGCCGCAACCAGCGCCCGTTCAGAGAAGCTGCCGCATGACGGGCAAGCGCAAGGCTCATCGCGCCGAGGGATGGGCCGCATCACGGCAAATACGCCGCAATCCTGGCAGCGGTAATCGTAGGTCGGCATCCGGCACTCTCCGCTAGTTGTTTCATGACAGGCAGCCGGGCACGCCATCGCGCGATGGCGCGTCCGGCAGGGCATCACACGTCCTGCGAGATCGGCAGATCCACATCGCCCCCGATGTGTTTGACGGGCCCTTGCGCGCTAGGTCGGATATCGAAGTCGAAGATCTGCGTCGGCAGCCACAGCGTGGCGCAGGCGTTGGGGATGTCGACCACGCCGCTGATGTGCCCTTGCACCGGCGCCGTCCCGAGGATCGAATAGGCCTGCGCCCGCGAGTAGCCGAACTTGGTCATGTACTCGATGGCATTCAAACAGGCTTGGCGATAGGCCACATGCACGTCCAGGTAATGCTGCTGGCCGGCTTCGTCCACCGAGATGCCTTCGAAGATCAGGTAGTCGTTGTAATTGGGCGTGATGGGGCTGGGCTTGAAGATCGGGTTCTTGATGCCGTACTTGGCCATGCCGCCCTTGATCAGCGACACGCGCATATGCACCCAGCCGGCCATCTCGATGGCGCCGCAGAAGGTGATTTCGCCATCGCCTTGCGAGAAGTGCAGGTCGCCTACCGACAGGCCGGCGCCATCGACATAGACCGGGAAATACACTTTGGCGCCGCGCGAGAGGTCCTTGATGTCGCAGTTGCCGCCATGTTCGCGGGGGGGCACGGTGCGGGCGCCGTGGGCAGCTGCCTGGTCGCGTGCGTCGCCTTGCAGGCGGCCCATGTGGGCGGTGGCGGCGAAGGGCGGGTTGGCCAGCGGCGGCACGCGGTCGGGTTCGGTGGCGATGAAGTCGATCTCGCGCTTGTTCCACGTCTCCAGCAGCGCCTTGTCCGGCATGCAGCCGATCAGGCCAGGGTGGATCAGGCCGGCGAAGTTGACGCCGGGGATGTGGCGCGAGGACGTGTAGAGGCCGTGGAAGTCCCAGATGGATTTTTGCGCGAGCGGGAAATGGTCGGTGAGGAAGCCGCCGCCGTTCTGCTTGGAGAAGAAACCGTTGAAACCCCACTGGCTCTCCGCCTTGGCGCCGATATCTAGCAGGTCCACCACCAGCAGGTCGCCGGGCTCGGCGCCTTCCACGCCGACGGGGCCGGTCAGGAAGTGGACGATGGACAGATCGATATCGCGGACGTCGTCGGCGGAGTCGTTGTTCTTGATGAAGCCACCGGTCCAGTCGTAGGTTTCCAGGATGAAGTCCTCGCCAGGCTTGACCCAGCAGGCCATCGGGATGTCCGGGTGCCAGCGATTGTGGACGTTGGGATTCTCGTACGGGGATTCGGCCAGATCGACCTTGATCAGTGTGTCCGTCATGACATGCCTCCTGATGGGTGTTGGGTGTGAAGAAGGTGAAGAAGGTGAGGAAGGTGAAGCAATCGCAGAAAAACGCCGCTGCCTAGACCGACAGCAGTTGCCGGATGCGCTCGACATCGGTGCCGTCGCGGTGCGTCTCGTGCACGAAGCGGCCCCCTTCGATCACCAGCAAGCGGTCCGCCACGTCGAGCGCAAAGCTGAGCACCTGCTCGGAGAGGACGATGGTGATGTCGCGCGTGCGGCGGATCTCGTTGAGCGCACGCGCGATGTCCTTGATGATCGATGGCTGGATGCCTTCGGTGGGCTCGTCCAGCAGCAGCACCTTGGGGTTGGCCACCAGCGCGCGCGCAATCGCCAGTTGCTGCTGTTGCCCGCCGGAGAGGTTGCCGCCCTTGCGCCGGCGCATGTCGAACAGCACCGGGAACATGGCGAAGATATCCTCGGGGATACGGCGGCTCCTGCCTTGCTCCATGCCGGTGAGGATGTTCTCTTCCACCGTGAGGTGCGAGAAGATCATGCGGCCTTGCGGCACGTAGGCCAGGCCCGCGCGCACGCGACGGTAGCTTTCGTCCTGCGCCACGTCGCGGCCATCCACGCAGACCTGGCCGGAGCGCACGGGCAGCATGCCGATCATGGCCTTGAAGAGCGTGGTCTTGCCCATGCCGTTGCGACCCACGATGGCGATCGTCTCGCCTTGCGCGGCGGCGAAAGACACCCCGTGCAGCGCTTCGCTTTGGCCGTAGTTCACGACCACGTTGTCGACTGTGAGCATGCTGCTCTCCTAGGGTTTGGTGTCAGATCAGTGGCCAAGATAAACGTCGATCACGCGCGGATCGTTCTGCACCTGCTCCATCGAGCCTTCGGCGAGGATCTTGCCCTGGTGCATTACGGTGACCTTGTCGGCAATGCGCTTGACGAAGTCCATGTCGTGCTCGATCACGATCACCGCGCGGCCTCGGCTGATGCGCTTGAGCAACTCGGCGGTCTGCTCGCGCTCGCGCACGCTCATGCCGGCAATGGGCTCGTCCAGCATCAGCAGTTGCGGCTCCTGCATCAACAGCATGCCGATCTCCAGCCACTGCTTCTGTCCATGCGAGAGTTGCGCGGCTTCGCGCTCCAGCGCATCGGCCAGGCCGATCTCGGCGGCTACGTCGGCCACGCGCTGGCGCACCTCGGGCGTGGTGCGGAAGCTCAGCGCGCCGAACACACCACGGCTGCGGGGGAACGACACGGCCAGGTTCTGGAACACGCTCAAGTTCTCGTAGATGGAGGGTGTCTGGAACTTGCGGCCCACTCCGGCGCGCACGATCTGGTATTCGGGCAGGCCGGTCATCTCGCGGTTGCGGAATTTGATGCTGCCGCCGGTGGCGCGGGTCTTGCCGCAGACCAGGTCGAGCAGCGTGGTCTTGCCGGCGCCGTTGGGGCCGATGATCACGCGCAGTTCGTCTCGATCCACATAGAGCGTTAGCTTGTCGATGGCGCGAAAGCCATCGAAGGACACGGTCAGGTCCTCCACCGCCAGCATGAAATCGGTATTGCTCATGGTGTCTTCCTCGCTTCGGACGGATGGCTTCAAGCGGTACGGCCGGGGATGTCTTCGGCGGGCGGCGTCGCCGTGGCCGGCTCGGCCGAATTGGCAGAATTGGCAGAATTGGCCGGCTGCGACGGGCTTGCGACGGCTTTGCGCCGCGACATGTATTTGCTATAGAGCCCGGCCAGCCCGTCGGGGAAGGCCACCACCACGCCAATAAACAGCGCCGCCATCAGGAACAGCCACAGGTCGGGGAAGCTCTCGGAAAAATACGTCTTGCCAAAGTTGACCAGCAGCGTGCCCCACACCGCGCCCACCAGGCTCATGCGCCCGCCCACCGCCGCGTAGATCACCATCTCGATGGAGGGCACGATGCCGACGAACGACGGCGACATGAAGCCCACCTGCAGCGTGAACAGCGCGCCGCCCACCGCGGACAGCGCCGCCGCCAGGCAGAACACGAAGACCTTGAACATTGCCACGTCATAGCCGGAGAAGCGCACGCGGTCTTCCTTGTCGCGCATCGCCAGCAGCAGCACGCCGAGCTTGCTGCGCTGGATCCAGCGGCACAGGGCGATGGCGCCGAACAGTAGCACCACGTTGGCGAAGTACAGGATCACCTTGGCGCTGTCGCTGCGGATGTCCCAGCCCAGCATGGTCTTGAGATCGGTGATGCCGTTCACGCCGCCGGTAAAGCCTTGCTGGCCGATGATCAGCACCGAGAGGATCAGCGCCACCGCCTGCGTGATGATGGCGAAATACACCCCGCCCACGCGCCGCCGGAACATGGCAAAGCTGACGATGAAGGCGAGCGCCACCGGCACCGCGATCACGCCGGCCAGCGCGAGGGGCAGGTGGCGGAACGGCTCCCACCACCAAGGCAGCGCGGTGATCTGGTTCCAGTCCATGAAGTCAGGAATGCCGGGCGTGGACTGGATCGCGGTGCTCTTCACGTCGGACGCTTCGAGCTTAAGGAACATCGCCATGGCGTAGCCGCCCAGGCCGAAGAACACGCCCTGGCCAAGGCTCAGCACGCCGCCGTAGCCCCACAGCATGACCAGGCCTATGGCGACGAAGGCGTAGCTCAGGTACTTGCCGACGAGGTTGAGGCGGAACACGTCGAGCGCCAGCGGCATGATCACCAGCAGCACTACGGCCAGCACCAGGTGGCCGGCGAGTTCGCCGCGCAGAAATCGGCGTGCCGCAGGCGCGGCGGAAGAGGAGGGTGACATCACAAGCTCCTGTGCAGTGCTTAACGTCTTGTTGAGGGGTGTTGTCAACGCCGCACCGCCGGCGCAAACAGGCCTTGCGGGCGGATCATCAGGATCGTCACGATCAGCAGCAGCGTCAGCACGCGCGCCATCGAGCCGGTGAGGAAGAACTCGCTGATCGATTGCGCCTGGGCAATGCCGAAGGCCGACGCCACCGTGCCGAGCAGGCTCGCCGCGCCGCCGAATGTGACCACCAGGAAGGAGTCGACGATGTAGAGCGAGCCGCTGGTGGGCCCGGTGGAGCCGATGGTGGTAAATGCCGCGCCCGCCACGCCGGCGATGCCGCAGCCGATGGCAAAGGTGAGGCGGTCGGTGCGCCGCGTGTTGATGCCGGCCGCGTTGGCCATGGCGCGGTTGAGCGTGGTGGCGCGCACCCGCAGGCCCCAGCGCGAGCGGTACAGCGCCAGCCACACCATGCCGGTGACGAACAGCGTCAGCGCCATCACGAACATGCCGTTGATGGGAATATCCAGCCCCTGCGCCGGCGCCCACGAACCCATCAGCCATTCGGGCAGGGTGGGGCTGACCTCCTTGGGGCCGAAGGTGGAGCGGAAGGTCTGCTGCATGCCGAGTGACAGGCCCCAGGTTGCGAGAAGGGTATCGAGCGGGCGGCGATAGAGGTGACGGATCAGCGCCCATTCGGCCAGCCAGCCCGCGCAGAACGCAAGGGCGAACGCCGCGCCGATCGCCAGCGGAAAGTAGTAAGGCATCCACGACGGCGCAAGGCGCTCGGTCAGCGTGGAAGCCAGGAAGATGGTGTAGGCGCCGATCGTCATGAACTCGCCGTGGGCCATGTTGATTACGCCCATCTGGCCGAAGATGATGGCCAGGCCCAGCGCCATCAGCAGCAGCACCGAGAACAGGCTCAGGCCGGCAAAGCCCTGCATGAGGCCGATATTCAGCATGTCGGATAGGTTCATCGTGCGCTCCGCCATCGGTAGAAGATAAGTTCGCCAGCTGTGCAAAACGAAGCCGGCAAGATGCGCCAAAGCCGTCTGCCATGACGACGGCTTTTACTCCTTCTCCCCTCAAGGGGAGAGGGAGTAAATCAACGTGGACCAATCCGCTTACTGGTAGCCCTTCGGGAACGGATTGGGCGGGATCAGCGAAGGCGATTCCGCCACCACCTTGAACTGCCCGTCCAGCTGCGCCAGGCCCACGCGCGTCTTGCTCCACAGGTGGTGGTTGGGGTCGACCTTCACATAGCCTTCCGGCGCGGTCTTCAGCTCGATGCCGGGGGAAGCGGCAACCACCTTGTCGATGTCGAAGGAGCCGGCCTTCTCCACCGCGGCCTTCCACAACCAGGGGCCGAGGTAAGCGGCCTGCGTCACGTCGCCGATCACGGACTTGGCGCCGTACCTGGTCTTGAACGCATCGACGAAGGACTTGTTGTTGGCGTTGTCGAGCGACTGGAAGTACTTCATGGCCGCATAGAAGCCGGCGATGTTCTCGCCGCCGATGCCCAGCACTTCATCCTCGGTCACAGAGATGGTCAGCAGGAACTGCTTGTCGGCGGTGATGCCCGCGGCCTTGAGCTGTTTGTAGAAGGCCACGTTGGAGCCCCCCACCACGATGGCGTAGATGCAGTCCGGCTTGGCGATCTTGATCTTGTTGATCAGCGAGTTGAAGTTGGTGTGGCCGAGTGGGTAGTACTCCTCGCCCACCACCTTGAGCTTCTGGAAGTTCTCGATGTGCTTGCGCGCGATCTTGTTGGAGGTGCGAGGCCAGATGTAGTCGGAGCCGATCAGGAAGAAGCTCTTGGCGTTCTTCTGCTTTGCCGCCCAGTCCAGGCCCCAGATGATCTGCTGCGTGGCTTCCTGGCCGGTGTAGATGACGTTTTTCGATTGCTCCAGCCCTTCGTAGAACGTCGGGTAGTAGAGCAGGCCGTTCTCCTTTTCGAAGATCGGCAGCACGGCTTTGCGCGAGGCGGAGGTCCAGCAGCCGAACACGGCCGCCACGCGGTCGTTGACCAGCAGCTTCTTGGATTTCTCGGCGAAGGTGGGCCAGTCGGAGGCGCCGTCTTCCTTGATGACCTTGATCTTGCGGCCGAGGATGCCACCCGCCGCGTTGATCTGGTCGATGGCCAGTTGCTCGGCCTGGATCGAGCCGGTCTCGGAAATCGCCATGGTGCCGGTGGCCGAGTGCAGCTGGCCCACGATGACCTCGGTGTCGGTGACGGCCAGCCTGGTGGTGTTGGCAACGGCGGTCGGCACCGCCGCGCGTGCCGAGCCGCTGAGGCCGGCCACGCCGGCGAGCGACAGGGCCGGCAGCGCGGCCAGGCCCTGCATCATGCGCCGGCGCTGCCGCGAGACCGCGCCGGCGGCATCGGTACGGGTATCGGCATCTTGGGAAGAAAGGGACCCGTTCGTTTCTTTGTCACGCATGATCGACGCTCCTTGGAGGCGTGGTGAGGTAAGACGGCGTTGGCCGGTTAGCGGTGGCTGTGAATGACCCTGCGGCTGGATCATGGTGCAGCGCAGCGCTAGCTTCCATACGTCATTCAACGTACGTGCATGCGCCCCCCGGGCGAGTGACGGGCGTTACGATTGGTGCCCTTCACCACGGTGCTCGGCACAGCTCTTGCATCTGCCGACACGCCCACGCGCGCACCCTCCGGAGTCACCGCCCCCATGCCAGCCGCCAGCCAGCCCGTACAGCGCATCAGCAAGATCCGGCGCGACTACAACCGCTGGGTCGCCGACGAGACGCTGGAGGACTACGCGCTGCGTTTTGCACCAAGGACGTTCCGCAAGTGGAGCGCATTTCGCGTGGCCAATACCGCTTTTGGTGCAGTGGCCTTCCTGGCGCTGGAGGCGATCGGTGCGGCCATCACGCTGAGCTACGGCTTTACCAATGCGATGTGGGCCATCGGCGTGGTGAGCCTGGTGATCTTCCTGACCGGGCTGCCGATCTCTTATTACGCGGCCCGCAACGGCGTTGACATGGACCTGCTGGCGCGCGGCGCGGGTTTTGGCTATCTCGGCTCCACCATCACGTCGCTGATCTACGCCAGCTTCACCTTTATCTTCTTTGCGCTGGAGGCGGCCATCATGGCGCAGGCCTTCGAGCTGCTGTTCGGGCTGCCGCGCGCGCTGGGCTACCTGCTGTCGGCGATGGTGGTGATCCCGCTGGTCACGCACGGCGTCACGCTGATCTCGCGCATCCAGTTGTGGACCCAGCCGGCATGGCTGTTGCTGCTGGCGCTGCCCTACGCGGTGATCTGGTGGCGCGAGCCGGGGCTCTACACGGATTTCCTTTCCTTCAACGGACGCCTGGCCGAAGGCGATGGCTTCTCGTGGCATGCCTTCGGCGCCGCCGCCACGGTCACCGCCGCGCTGATCGCGCAGATTGGCGAGCAGGTGGATTTCCTGCGCTTCATGCCGGAACTCACGCCGAGCAACCGCTGGCGCTGGTGGAGCGCGTTGATTGCCGCCGGCCCGGGCTGGATCGTGCTGGGCGCGGCCAAGATGGCGGGCGGGGCATTTCTCGCCTTTGTGGCGTTGCAGGCCGAGGTGCCGATCTCGCACGCGCTGGAGCCCACGCAGATGTACCTGGCCGGTTTCTCGCGCGCGCTTGGGCGAGCGTGGCCGGGCTGGGTGGCGGTGGTGCTGACCGGGCTGTTCGTGCTGCTGTCGCAGACCAAGATCAACATCACCAATGCGTATGCCGGATCGCTGGCGTGGTCGAACGTGTTCGCGCGGCTCACGCACAGCCATCCCGGCCGCGTGGTGTGGCTGGCGTTCAATGTACTGATTGCCGTGATGCTGATGGCCATGGGCGTGTTTGAGGCGCTGGAGCAGGTGCTGGCGCTCTACGCGCACCTGGCGGTGGCGTGGGTCGGCGCCATCGTCGGGGATCTCCTCATCAGCAAGCCGCTCGGGCTGTCGCCGCGCACCATTGAGTTTCGCCGCGCCTACCTGTTCGATATCAACCCGGCTGGCTTCGGCGCCATGATGATGGCCTCGGCAGGATCGATGCTGGTCCACCTGGGTGCGTTCGGCGAGACGTTGCGCCCGGCGTCGATCGGGGTGGCGCTGGTGCTGGCCATCGTCATCCCGCCGCTGATCGCGTTCGCCACGCAAAGCCGCTATTTCATCGCGCGCACACCAGTGGATTTTGGCCCGCGCCACAAGGTGGTCCGCTGCACCATCTGCCGCAATCCGTTCGAGGTGGAAGACGTGGCTGCCTGCCCGGCGTATCGCGGGCCGATCTGCTCGCTGTGCTGCACGCTGGACGCGCGGTGCGGGGACCGCTGCAAGCCCGGCGCCAGCGCGCAGGAGCAGATCGTCACCGCGCTCACGCGGGTGCTGCCGGTCGGCACGCCGCCGGTGATGGCGCGCCGCATCGGCCAGTTCTGCCTGGTGCTGGCCGGCATGGTGTTTGTGTTCGGCACCTTCCTGTGGCTGCTGTACACGCAGGAGCAGTTGTCGGGCGCGCTGGCCGCGTTGCCACGCACGGGGCTGTTCATCAAGATCTTCGCCGGGCTGCTGCTGTTCGCGGCGGTGGCCGCGTGGTGGCTGGTGCTGGCCAACGAGAGCCGGGGCGTGGCGCAGGAGGAGTCGGAGCGGCAGAACATGCTGCTGCAAAAGGAAATCGATGCGCACCGCCACACCGACGCGCTGCTGCAAGGTGCCAAGGAGGTCGCGGAGAAAGCCAACCTGGCCAAGAGCCGCTTTATCACCGGCATGAGCCACGAGATGCGCGCCGGGCTGAACTCCATCCTCGGCTACTCGCAACTGCTGTTGCGCGCGGGGCCGCTGCCGCCCGCGTTGCGCGAGGACGTGCGCACCATCGGGCGTGCGGGAGAGCATCTTTCCAGCTTGGTCGATGGCTTGCTGGAGCTGTCTCGCATCGAGGCTGGCAAGCTGCGCCTGGCGCAGGAGGCGGTGGCGCTGGAGGGCTTGTTCGGCGAACTGGTGCGGATGTTCCGGCCGCTCGCTGCGGCGCGCGGGCTGGCTTTTCACTACCGCGTTGAAGGCGTGCTGCCCACGCACGTGCACGGGGATCCGAAGCGGCTGCGCCAGATCGTCATCAACCTGGTCAGCAACGCCATCAAGTTCACCGAGCAGGGTGCCGTCACGCTGGCCGTGCGGCACCAGCGCGAGATGGCCACCATCGTGGTAAGCGACACCGGCCCCGGCATCGACGCCGCGGACCAGGAGCGCATCTTCGATCCCTTCGAGCGCGCCGGCGGCCACGACGACCGCGATGGCATCGGGCTGGGCCTGGCCATCGTGCGGCTGCTGGCCGACCTGATGGGCGGCGAGATCCGCGTGCGCAGCGCGCCCGGCGCCGGCAGCGAGTTCACGGCGCGGCTCTACCTGCCGACGGTGACGGCGCCGGTGGCGCGCAGGCCCGCGGCGGTGGGCACGCGGTTGCCGGCCGATGCGCGCGTGCTGGTGGTGGACGATCGCGCGGCGCATCGCGCGGTGCTGCTCGGTTTCCTGGCGCCGCTGGGGCTCGTGGTCGATGCGGTGGGCGAGGGCGCGGCGGTGCTGCCCGCGGTGCAGCGCCTGGACCCGCAACTGGTGCTGCTGGACCTGAACCTGCCCGATGCATCCGGCTGGGACCTGTGCCGCCTGCTGCGCGCGCTGCCGCGTGCCCCGCTGGTGGTGATCGTCTCGGCCAACGCGCACGAGAACACCGAGGAGGCGCGCGCCACGCACGGCTATTTTGCCTTTGTCAGCAAACCGGTGCGCGAGCCCGAACTGATCGAGGTGGTGCGGCGCGCGCTGGCCAGCGTGGCGCTGCGCGAGAGCGCGGCGGCTGCATTGCCATCCTCGGAGCTCCTGCGCGAGTTGCTGCTGCTCGGGGCCACCGGCCGCCAGCGCGCGCTGGAGGCGCAGCTGTCCGAGCTGGCCGAAGGCACGGACGCAGCCGCCGCATGGGCGGCGCGCATGCTCGCGCTGGCACGCATCGACGGCGCTGCACTGACACATTCACTTGGCGAGGCGCTCCATGATTCCCGTTCCTGAGCTGCAGACCCGCGTGCTGGTGGTGGACGACAACGCCGACGCGCGCGGCTTGCTCACCCGCGCCCTCGGCGGCGAAGCCATGGCGGTGCACGCCGCCCACAGCGGCAACGCCGCGCTCGACGCGCTGGCGTTCTTCGAGCCGGACGCGGTGCTGCTCGACGTGGACATGCCGGGCATGGATGGCTTTGCCACCTGCGCGGCGCTGATGGACCGTCACGCCGATCTGCCGGTGATCTTCATGACGGGGCTGGGCGAGACCGGTCACATCGTGCGCGGTTTCGAGGTGGGCGCGTGCGACTACGTGACCAAGCCGGTGGCGATTGCCGAAGTGGTGGCGCGGGTGCGCTCGCACGCGGCCAAGGCGCGGCTGGCGCGCAGTGCGCGCGCGGCGGTGCTGAGCAGCACGGTCGCGATGCTGGCGGCGGATGCGGGCGGGCAGCTGATGTGGATGAACGCTAGCGCGGCAGCCCTGCTGCAGACACAGGGCTGGGCGCAGGGGCTGCCGGGCGAGATGTTGCCAGCGCAGCTGGTGGCTACGCTGTGGGCATTGCAGGAAAACGCAAGCATGCAGGGCCTGCCGCTGGGCGGACTGCGCCTGCGCAGGCTGACCGCCGTGACGGCAGGCGTGATGGTGGTGGAACTGGCCGCGCAGGCGGCAACGAGCGAATCGGCGGCGCCAAGCGAGTTGACTCCACGCGAGGCGGAGGTGATGGTGTGGGTGGCGCGCGGCAAGACCAACCGCGACGTGGCCGAGATCCTGGGCATGAGTCCGCGCACGGTCAACAAGCATCTCGAGCACATCTACGAGAAGCTCGGCGTGGAAACCCGCACAGCTGCCGTTGCGGCCGCGCAGCGCGCTCTGGGCTAGGTCAGAGCTTCCGGTGTGAGCAGGTGTGATCAGGCGTGGCGGTGGTGCGCCCTGGCCGCGCCGTCATGATCGCGGGCCGTATCCTCCATGCGGCCGCGTGGGTGATTGGCAGCATGCTGACACAAGCCTCTGCTATCTTTAGGCACCCAGCCCGTTGCTGGACACCATTCCCACATCGGCTCCCATGCAAGCTACGACCACCACGCCAGACACCGCCGCCCCGGCCGCCATCACCTTGCGCCAGGCATTCTGGTACTGGCTCAAGCTGGGCTTCATCAGCTTTGGCGGCCCGGCCGGGCAGATCGCCATCATGCACGAGGACCTGGTCGAACGGCGACGATGGATCTCCGAGAGCCGTTTCCTGCACGCGCTTAATTACTGCATGGTGCTGCCCGGGCCAGAGGCGCAGCAGCTGGCAACGTATATCGGCTGGCTGATGCACCGCACCTGGGGCGGGGTGATCGCGGGCGGGCTGTTCGTGCTGCCCTCGTTGCTGATCCTGATGCTGCTGTCGTGGATCTACATGCGCTTTGGCGAGGTGCCGGCGGTGGCGGGGGTGCTGTATGGCATCAAGCCGGCGGTAACGGCCATCGTGATGTCGGCGGCGTGGCGCATCGGCTCGCGGGCGCTGAAGAACAGCTGGCTGTGGGCGATCGCGGCGGCTTCGTTCGTCGCCATCTTCGCGCTGGAATTGCCGTTCCCGGTCATCGTGCTGGTCGCGGCCTTGATCGGCTACGCGGGCGGCCGGTTCGCGCCGGCGCGCTTTGCCAGCGGGGGTGGCCATGGCGCGGGCAAGACCGGTTTTGGCCCCGCGCTGTTGGACGACCACACGCCCACGCCGCAGCATGCGATGTTTACCTGGAAGCGCTTCGGGCTGGTGCTGGCGGTGTTCCTCGCGATCTGGGGGCTGGCGCTGGGCGCGCTGGCCTGGCGCTACGGCTGGCAGGGCACGCTCACGCAAATGGGCTGGTTCTTCACCAAGGCCGCGCTGATGACCTTTGGCGGTGCCTATGCGGTGCTGCCCTATGTCAACCAGGGCGCGGTGGCGCACTACCACTGGCTTAGCGCGCCGCAGATGATCGACGGCCTGGCGCTGGGCGAAACCACGCCCGGCCCGCTCATCATGGTGGTGGCCTTCGTTGGCTTCGTCGGCGGCTGGACGCAGGCGGTGTTCGGTGCCGATGCGGTGGTGGCGTCGGCCGTGGCGGCGGCGACGGTGGTGACGTTCTTCACCTTCCTGCCGTCGTTCCTGTTCATCCTGCTGGGCGGGCCGTTCGTGGAGAGCACGCACGGCAACCTGAAGTTCACCGCGCCGCTGACTGCCATCACGGCGGCGGTGGTTGGCGTGATCGTCAACCTGGCGGTGTTCTTTGCCTATCACGTGCTGTGGCCCGCCGGGCTGCAAGGGCGCTTCGAGTGGCCGTGCGCGCTGATCGGACTGGCCGCGGCGGTGGCGTTGTTCCGCTTCAAGGCCGGCGTGATCCCGGTCATCCTCGCTTGCGGAGGCGCCGGGCTGGCGCTGGTGTTCGCGCGCGGCATGGCCTGAGCGGGCTACCAGCCACTATAGGGCGCGCCCGCCATCCGGTGGGCCGCGAAGTGCTCCGCCAAAAAGTCCACGAACGCGCGCACCTTGGCCGTGAGGTGGTCGCGCGTGAGGAAGACGGCGAACACATCGGCTGGCGGCGTTTCCCAGTCGGTCAGCACCTGGCGCAGCCGCCCCGAGCGGAGCATCGGCGCCACCTCCCATTCCGAGCGCATCAATATGCCGTGGCCCTGCAAGGCCCAGCCGAGGGCCACTTCGCCATCGTTGGTGCTGGCCGGCCCGCGCACCTTTACGGCTTCGTGGCGGCTGGCCGAGCGCAGGTGCCAGGTGCCGTAGGTGGCGTCGCTCTCCCGGATCACGATGCAGCGGTGCTGCTGCAGCTCGCGCGGCGACGCCGGTTCGCCGTGGCTGGCCAGGTAGCGCGGCGCGGCGCATAGCAGGCGGCGGTTGTGCGCGATGGGCCGGGCGGTGAGGCGCGCATCGGGTAAATCGCCCACGCGAATGCCGACATCGAAGCCCGCCTCGGCCAGGTTCAGCGGCCGGTCCGTGAGTTCCAGCTGCACCTCCACCTCCGGGCAGGCCAGCAGGAAGGCGCCCACCGCCGGCGCCACGTGGCGCCGGCCGAAGCCCAGCGTGGCGTTGACCCGCAGCAGCCCGCGCGGCGCCACCCGGCTGCCGCCAAGCCCTTGCTCCAGTTCCTCCAGCTCGGCCAGGATGCGCGCGCCCTGCGCCAGGTAGGCCTCGCCCTCCTGCGTGACGCTCAGCCGGCGCGTGGTGCGGTTGAGCAGGCGCACGCCGAGCCGCGTTTCAAGCGCCGTCAGCCGCTTGCTGGCGGCCGACGGCGTGATGCCGAACTGCTGGGCCGCGCCGGCCAGGCTGCCGCGCTTGACCAGGGTGACGAAGAAGGCGAGGTCGGAGAAGTTATCCACGATGCGGTCCGAGGCCTGATTGGTGAATTGGACGACTGAATGAAAGTCTTTGGATGAAATTATAGCGGTGGGTTCAATGGTTAAACTGGCATCTCCAATCTCAATAAGCGCGGCGGCGTCGGGGGCGTTCCCTGGCAGCCAGCCTGCCACCCAGGAGACCCCAAATGAACCGCTTTACCGCCATCGCCCGCCGGATCTGCCGGATCGGCCGGATCGGCCGGATGCCGCTCGCCATGAGTGCTGTCGCCTTGTCAGTTGCGCTCGCGCCGGCGGTGGCCTCGGCCGAGACGTTTCCCGCGCGCCCGATTCGCCTGATCGTGCCGTTCGCTCCGGGCGGCAGCGTCGACATCGCCGCGCGGCTGGTCACCGAAGCGTGGGGCCGGCAACTCGGCCAGCCCGTGGTGGCGGACAACCGCGCAGGCGCCTCGGGCAATATCGGCATGGACCAGACCGCCAAGGCCAGGCCCGATGGCTATACGCTGGCCATCAACAACGTGGCGCTGGCGGTGAATCCTTCGCTCTTCGCCAGGCTGCCGTTCGACACCGAGCGCGACCTGACGTCGGTTGGCACCATGGGCACCTCGCAGCATGTGCTGGTGGTGACCAACGGCCTGCCGGCCAAGAATGTGAAGGAACTGATTGCGCTGGCCAAGAGCCGCCCCGGGCAGCTGAGTTTTGGCTCGGCGGGCACCGGCAGTACCTTCCACATGGCGGCGGAGCTGTTCAAGTCCGAGTCCGGCACGGCCATCCTGCACGTGCCATACAAGGGCGGCGGCCCGGCCATGGTCGATACCATCGCCGGCCAGGTGCAGCTCAGCTTCCCGGTGCTCTCCGCCGCGCTGCCGCAGGTGCAGGCGGGCAAGCTGCGCGCACTGGCGGTGACCGGGCCCAAGCGCTCTGCGCTGCTGCCCGATGTGCCCACCATTGCCGAGGCGGGCCTGCCCAACTACACCTTCGAGACCTGGTTCATCGTCAGCGCGCCGGCCGGCACGCCCAAGGAGGTGATCGCCAAGCTCAACCAGACGCTGAACCAGGCACTGGCCGCGCCGGAGATCAAAGCGCGCCTGCTCAAGGAAGGCTTCGAGCCGCTGACCATGAGCCCGTCCCAGGCCGACACCATGCTGCACAAGGAAATCAAGCGCTGGGGCGCGCAGATCAAGCAGGCCGGCATCACGCCGGAGTAGGCGCGGTGCTTTCTGCCGCGCATTTTTTCAACGCATATCAAGCAGGCTGTCCCATGTCAGGCCTTACCTACTATCGCAAGCTGGTGGATTCGCACACCGTGGCCGCGCTCGATGCCGACCACGTGCTGCTCTACGCGGATCTGCACCTGATGAACGAATACACCAGTCCGCAGGCTTTTGCCGGGCTGGCCGCGCAGGGCCGGGGCGTGCCGTCGCCGGGCCAGCAGGTGGCGGTGGTGGACCACATCATCCCCACCCACGCCGAAAGCCCGCGCCGCATCCAGGATCCCGCCTCGGCGCTGCAGGCGCGCAACCTCAAGCGCAACTGCGACCAGCACGGCATCGCGCTGTTCGATACCGATGACGCGCTGCAGGGCATCGAGCACGTGATCGCGCCCGAGCACGGCATGATCCGGCCGGGCATGGTGGTGCTGTGCGGCGACAGCCACACCACCACCTACGGCGCGCTGGGCGCGCTTGGCTTTGGCATCGGCACATCCGAGGTGGAGCACGTGCTGGCCACGCAGACGCTGGTGTACCGCGTGGCGAAGGACATGCGCATCCGCGTGGACGGTGTGCTGCCGCGTGGCGCCACCGCAAAGGACCTGATCCTGCATATCATCAGCCGCATCAGCGCGCAGGGCGCGCGCGGCTATGTGGTGGAGTTCGCCGGCAGCGCCATTGCCGCGCTGTCGATCGAGGCGCGCATGACCTTGTGCAACATGACGGTGGAAGCCGGCGCGCGTGGCGCGCTGATCGCGCCGGATGCGGCGGCCATCGAATACGTGCTGGCCCGCGCCGCCGATATCGATGCCACGCTGCGCGAGCGCGCGCTGGCCTGCTGGCGGGCGCTGCATTCCGATGCGGATGCCAGGTTCGACAGCGAACTGGTGTTCGACGCCAGCAGCGTGGCGCCGTATGTGAGCTGGGGCACCAGCCCCGACCAGGCGATCCCCATCGACGCGTGCGTGCCGCCGGTGGAGGATGCCATCGACGACACGGCGCGCAGCGCTGCCGCCAAGGCGCTCGACTATACCGGCCTGCAGGCGGGGGCCACGCTCGAAGGCCTGCCGGTGCAGCGCGTGTTCATCGGTTCCTGCACCAATGGGCGCATCGAAGACCTGCGCGCTGTGGCCGCCATCGTGCGCGGGCGCAAGGTGGCCGAAGGCGTGCGCGCGATGGTGGTGCCGGGCTCCGGCGCGGTGCGCCAGCAGGCCGAGGACGAAGGCATTGCGCAGGTGCTGCTGGACGCCGGCTTCGAATGGCGCAAGCCGGGCTGCTCGATGTGCCTGGCAATGAACGACGACGTACTCGCGCCCGGCGAGCGCTGCGCCTCCACCACCAATCGCAATTTCGAGGGACGCCAGGGGCGCGCCGGGCGCACCCACCTGATGAGTCCCGCCATGGCCGCCGCGGCGGCGCTGACCGGCTGCATCACCGATGTGCGCCGCCTGGAGCAAACCAATGCCTGATGCCATGCCTGACTACGATTCCGACCTGATCGCCGCGCTTGGCGCGCCGCTGCCCATCGGCAACCTCGACACCGACCAGATCATGCCCAAGCAGTTCCTGCGCATCATCGACAAGGCCGGGCTGGACCGTGGCCTGTTCTACGATATGCGCTTCGACGCGCAAGGCGTGCCGCGCCCGGAGTTCGCGCTCAACCAGGCGCGGTACCTGGGCGCGGGCGTGCTGGTGGCCGGCCCGAACTTTGGCTGCGGATCGAGCCGCGAGCACGCCGTCTGGGGGCTGCAGCAATACGGCATTCGCGCGGTGATCGCGCCCAGCTTTGGCGAGATCTTCTACTCGAACGCGATCAACAACCGGCTGCTGCTGGTGATGTTGCCGCAGGCAGAAGTGGATGCGCTGATGGCCGCGGTGTCGGGCGGCGCGCCTGCGCGGATCGAGATCGACCTCGCGGCGATGTCGGTGAGCGCCGGCGCGCTGCGCTTTGCCTTCACGCTGGCCGAGCGCCACCGCACCATGTTTCGCCAGGGACTGGACATGATCGGCGCAACGCTGGCACAGTCGTCGCAAATCGCCGCGTTCGCGCGGCGCCATCACCAGTCGCAGCCCTGGCTGCAGGACGTCGCCGCCAAGACCATGGCGCGGCTGTCCGCCTGAAGGAGGACGGAACGTGTTCGAAGGATTCACGCAGCATCGCATTCCATGTGGCGACGTCGAGATCCACGCTGTCGTCGGTGGCCGGGGCCCGGCCTTGCTGCTCCTGCATGGCCATCCGCAAACGCATGTGATCTGGCATAAGGTGGCCGCCACGCTGGCAAGGCATTTCACGGTGGTCGCCACCGACCTGCGCGGCTACGGCGATAGCGGCAAGCCGGCCGGGCTGCCGGACCACGCCAACTACAGCAAGCGCAGCATGGCGCAGGACCAGGTCACGGCGATGCGCGCGCTGGGCTTCGAGCGCTTCCTGGTGATGGCGCATGACCGCGGCGGGCGCGTGGCGCACCGCATGGCGGTGGATCATCCGGATGCCGTGCAGCGGCTGGTCACGCTGGATATTGCGCCCACGCTGGCGATGTACGAGCAGACCAGCCTGCAGTTCGCGCTGGCCTACTACCACTGGTTCTTCCTGATCCGGCCCGCGCCGTTTCCCGAGACGCTGATCGAGGCCGATCCGGCGCTCTACCTGCGCAGCACCATGGGCAGCCGCAGCGCCGGCCTGGCGCCGTTTACCGAGGCGGCCATGGCGGAGTACCTGCGTTGCCTTAGCCTGCCGGGCGCGGCGCACGGGCTGTGCGAGGACTATCGAGCCAGCGCGTCGATCGATCTCGAACACGATCGTGCCGACCTCGCCGCCGGGCGCAAGGTCGAGTGCGAGATGCTGGCGCTGTGGGGCGAGCAGGGCGCGGTAGGCCGCTGCTTCGCGCCGCTGGAAGAGTGGCGCAAGGTGGCGCGCAACGTGAGCGGCAAGAGCCTGCCGTGCGGGCACTACATGGCCGAGGAAGTGCCGGCGCTGCTGCTGGACGAGACGCTGCCCTTCCTGCTGGGCGCAGGTTAGGGATGCAACGGGCGAATGCGCTGCGAGCCGGGCTGGCTTACACTCGCTGTCTTCGCCCCTGTGCCCAACCGAACGCTTTCCCCAGTCCATGCCGCCCCGCAAGAATCCCGCCGCTGCCACCGAGACGCTCGATAGGCTCGAAACACTCGCGCAAGGCCGCGCTGCCAGCGACCAGGCCATCCAGCTGCTCGACGGCGCCGTCAACCACGTGCTGGAGCACGGCATCGGCGACTTGTCGCTGCGCCATATCGCCGAGGCGCTCGGCACCAGCCACCGCATGCTGATCTATTACTTCGGCTCGGCGGACCAGTTCTGGGAGGCGGTGCTGCGCCGCATCCGCCATGCCGAGCTGGATGCGCGCGCCAGCCTGGCCGCCAGCGAGTCCGATCCCGCACGGGCGCTGGAGGTAGCCTGGGCGCGCTACTCGGCGGACAACTACCTGCCCATCATCCAGTTGCTGTTCGAGATTTACGGCCGCGCCATTCGCGATCGCGAACGCTTCCAGGTGTTCCTCGACGATGTGATCGGCAGCTGGACCGGCGCGCTGACCGAGCGCTTTCACAAGCAGCTTGGATTGAGCACGAGCGAGGCGAAGCTGCGGGCTCGCATCGAGGTCGCCACCGTGCGCGGCCTGTTGCTGGATCTCGTCACCACGGGCGATCGCAAGGGCACCACTGCCGCGCTGAAATACTTCGCGCGCATGCTGAATGCGCCTGGGGCCCCGGGCGCGAAATCCGCACCCGAAGCCTGATCCGTATGCGGCGCCGGCGTCGGCGCCGCAGTCCCGAAAATTTTTTTCCCCCATCATGTACCACATGGTACAGTAAACCGCATGCACCTCGATGCGAGGGTGCCGCTCAAGGGATGCGAGAGGAGATCGAAGTGAACAGACGCACACTGATACTAAGCGCCGCGCTCGCCGTGGCGGGCATGGCATGTGGCGCGGCCGGCTGGGCGCAGGACTGGCCGCAGCGCCCGGTCAGGCTGGTCGTGCCGCAGGCCGGTGGCACGGGCAACGACGTGCTCGCGCGCGCGCTGGCCGAAACGCTGGGCAAGCGCTGGGGACGCAGCGTTGTTGTGGAAAACAAGCCCGGCGCCAACGGCGTGCTGGCCATCAACTATGTGCTGCAGCAGCCGGCCGATGGCTACACCCTGTTCTTCGCGGGCGTGTCCAACCTGGCCTTCAATCCCTTCCTGTATCCCACGTTGCCCTATGTGCCGCAACGCGACCTGACCGGCGTGGCGATGCTGGCCAACTCGCCGTTCGTGCTAGTGGTCGCGCCGGCGATGCACGCCACCAGCTTTGCCGAATTCGTGCGGCTCGCCAAGGCGCGGCCGGGCGGCATCAGCTACGCCTCCGGCGGCATCGGCAACTCCACGCACCTGGCCATGGAGCTGGTGGCCGAGCGCGCCGGCATCAAGCTGCAGCATGTGCCGTTCAACGGCGCCGGCGGCTCAACCAGCCTGATGTCGGGCGAGACGCCGGCCATGATGAATGTGGTGGCGGGCGTGCAGCCCTATATCGCCGGCAAGAAGCTGGTGGCGCTGGCCGTGACCGGCGAGCGGCGCCTGGCCGCGCTGCCCGATGTGCCGACTTTCAAGGAGCTTGGCTACGACGTGGCGGTGCCGGGCTGGTACGCCATCGTCGCAAAGACCGGCACGCCGGCGGCGCTGGTGCAGAAGATCAACGCCGACATCAACGCGGCCATGGACGAGCCGGCATTCAAGGACAAGCTGGCCAACCAGTTCCTCGACCCGATCAAGGGGCCACCGGCCGAAGTGGAGCGCCATATGCAGCGCGACGCGCAGGCCTGGGGCCCCATGATCCGCAAGCTCGGCATCGCCCTCTGATCCCGGGCGGATGTGTCCGCACCCGCCCGCACCCATTACCAAGGAAGCAAGGAACCAAGGAGACTAGACATGCCCCAGATCACGACCGCCGTGCGCGACTATCGCCTGGCAATGATGCACGCTCTGATGGACCGCATCCGCGTCGACGCGCTGGTGTTCAGCACGCCGGACTTCTTCCAGTTCGCCACCAATTTCCAGCTGGATGTCTGGCCGTGGGAGCGCCCCGTTTTCGTGTTCGTGCCGCGCAACGGCGAACCCTTCGCCGTGATGAACGAGCTGTCCACAAACCACATGCGCCTGTGCACGGAAAAGGACAAGGTCTGGCTGCGCGACGTGACCTACTACGCCGAGCATCCGCGCGTGTCGCAGCGGCTGGCGCTGGCGCCGCAGTTGCCCGAGGTGGTGGCGTCGCTGCTGGCGTCGCACGGGCTGGGCGGCTCGCGCATTGCCGTGGACGTGGCCCACCCGATTCTCGCGGCGGCGCAGCGCTACCTGCCGGAGCTCGCGCTGCGCCCGGCCATGGCGGAGATGCGCGCCATGCGCTGGGTCAAGCATGCGGAAGAACTGCAGGTGATGCGCGAGCTTGGGAGCCTGACCGACTGGGTACAGGACCGCTACCGCGAGAACATTCGGCCGGGGCGGCTGGTGCAGGAGCTGGACCATGCCATGTCGGCGCTGATGGTGGAGGAGGCCGCGCGCCGCTTTCCCGGCGAGGATTTCGATATCCTCAAATGCTGGACGCTGACGGGGCCGGCCTCGGCCTCGCCGCACGGCGACGGCGCCGCGTGCGGCGCGCGCATCGCGGCTGGCGATACCATCGTCAACCTGATCCTGCCGCGCCTGAATGGCTACTACGTGGAGAACGAGCGCACGTGGTTCTGCGGCAAACCGGACGAGCGCCAGGCACGCTGCTACCAGGTTGCCGCCGAGGCCACCGACGCGGCGGTGGCGGCCGCGGTGACCGGCCGGCGCGTCTGCGACATGGACGCCGCCGCGCAGGCCGTGATCGAGCGCGCGGGGCTGGGCGAGTACATCTTCCACCGCACCGGCCACGCGGTCGGGCTGATGCTGCACGAGTATCCGGAGGACATGGCCTTCAACACGCGCGCACTGCTGGACGGCGAGGTCTACTCGGCCGAGCCGGGCATCTATGTCTATGGGCTGGGCGGCTTCCGGCTCGACGATACGGTCGTGGTGGGCGAGCGCCCGGAGGTCATCGTGAAGACGCCAAAGACACTGGAGTACGCAACCGTGGCGTGACGCCAGCGACAAGCGGGGATAGCGGGGGATAGTGGGGGGATAGTGGGGGGATAGTGGGGGGATAGTGGGGGGATAGTGGGGGGAAACCGTATGTGACCGGGGGGCATCGTGGCGGGCACTGGTGCGCAATCCTTGGGCCAAAGGCCCGCGCCGGCATACCGGTGCGGGGTGTTCGAGGATAAAATGCGGCCGACGCCTGCCACCTGCCGCCTTGTCAACCGTGATTCATGCGGTGCTCGGACGACCCCCCTCGACATGGACGACTCTCCCCAGCGCGCGCCACTTTTGCCCTGTCATGCCAATCCCACGAGCACGCCGCCCGCCGGGGCGTTGCCCACGCATCTTGCCGCGATGCTCGATAGCGTCGCGGATGGCGTCATGTCGCTCGACCGCGAGTGGCGATTCGCCTACGCCAACCAGACCATGGAGCGCTGGCTCAAGCGCACCCGTAAGGATCTCGACGGGCGCGGCATCTGGGAATGCTATCCAGACCTGATTGGCTCGGCGTATTACCGGACGTTTCATGAGGCTGCTGCCAGCGGCGCATCACGCACCTGTACCGCCTACTATGCCCCGCTGGCATGCTGGTTTGAAGCGCGCGCCTTTCCCGATGCCAACGGCCTTACCGTGCTCTTTCGCGACGTCAGCCGCGAACGGCAGCAGTCGGCCCAGCTGGAATACCATGCCGACCACGACTACCTGACCGGCCTGCCGAACCGCCGGCGCTGCACGCAGGTGCTGGCGCGCGCGGTGGCGCAGGCTGCAGAAGCCCAGGTAGCCGTGCTGCCGGCCGGCATGCAGGCGCAAGCGCCGCAAGCGGCCGGGGTGGTGGTGCTGTTCGTCGATCTCGACCGCTTCAAGGAAGTCAACGACGCCTTTGGCCATGCCGTGGGCGACACGTTGCTATGCAAGGTCGCCGAGCGCTTTCGCGCGCTGCTGGCGTCTTCGGCTTTTGTCGCGCGCGTCGGCGGCGATGAGTTCGTGTTCATCTTGCGCGACGCGCGGCCGGGACAGGCCGAGCGCTTTGCCGGCACCATCCTGGCCGGCGTGTCGCAGCCATTCCAGGTGGACGGCCACACGCTGCTGCTGGGTGCCAGCGTAGGGATCGCGCAATGGCCCGAGGCTGGCGACACCGCTGACACCCTGTTGAACCACGCCGATGCCGCCATGTATGCGGCCAAGGCTGCGGGGCGTTTCCAGTTCCGCGTCTTCCACCTGGACCTTGCCCAAGGCTTGCGGCAGCGCCTGCAGCTGCGCGCCGACCTGCATGCCGCGATGGCCGACGACCAGCTGGTGCTTCACTTCCAGCCGCAGTGGTCGCTGCCGGATGGCAGGCTGGCGGGCGCGGAGGCGTTGTTGCGCTGGCAGCACCCAACGCGCGGCCTGCTGCCTCCCGCCGCCTTTCTCGATGTGCTGCTGGAGTCCCCGCTGGAGCCGGCGGTGGGGCTGTGGGTCATGCGCGCCGTGTGCCGCCAGATAGCGGCCTGGCGGCGTGCCGGCCTGACGGTGCCCAGGATCTCTCTCAACCTGTCGGCGCGGCAGCTGGTCATGCCGGGGCTCGCTGGCTTGCTGGCGGACCTCGCGCGCGAGCACGAGGTGCCATGCGGGCTGCTTGACGTGGAAGTCACCGAGGACACCCTGATGACCGACCTCGACAGTGCCGCGGCGGCGCTCGACGAGCTCAGGCACTGCGGCATCAGCGCCTCGCTGGACGATTTCGGCTCCGGTTACTCGAGCCTGGCCTACCTGACGCGCCTACCGGTTGCGACGCTCAAGATCGACAAATCGTTCGTTGCAGTCCTCGGCAGCGCACCCGAGGCCCTGGCGGTCATTCGCGGGGTCATCGCGCTGGCGCGCTCGCTGGGCATGAGAACCCTGGCGGAAGGTGTGGAGACCCAAGCCCAGCAGCGCTTGCTGGCCGAGGAGGGCTGCGACGCGGCGCAAGGCTACCTGCTCGGCCGGCCGATGCCGGCAACGGATTTCGCCGCGGTCATGGGCCAAAGCGCCGTGGCGCGGGGGGATTGACGCGGCGTGGCAACAGCCCCGCGGTGCCGCAAGCATGTGCCGTCCCGGAGGTGCATAATCGCTCACCGATACGTTGAGCCCTAGCCCGATTTCTCCTGCCTCAACATACATTCATGAACGGATGTATAATTCCGTAATGATTCGCTTGTCCCTAAGCGATTGTTGCGGAAATTGACCATGACTTACCGATTTATTGCCGGGTGCCTAAGCGCCTGGCTCGCGATCTGCGTGACCGCGGGCTGGGTGGTGGAACGCCTCTGGTCCTGAGTACGGGTGGTCGGCTTTGCCGCTGGGAGGTGGCAAGGTTTTCGCTAGGACTTGCCATTCTTCGCGGTAATTACCACCCACCATGCACATGACCATCGATAAGAAGAACGCCGGCCTTGCCCGTCGGCTTGCAACACGTATCAAGGCGCTTGGCGCCATGGCTGCCCTCGGCGCATGCGCTGCCGCGCACGCCGATCCAGGGGTGCACGTGGCCTTTGGCCGCGATCCCGGCCACAACATCGACAAGTACGAAGTTGGCGTGAACTGGGACTCCGGCTTTGCCTGGGGCAACCCGCAGGGCTGGCTGGCCAAGCTGCAGTGGGAGGCCGAACTGGCCGAATGGAACGCCCGCAGCGGTACCAATCACCAGAATGTGACCGAATTCGGCTTCTCGCCGATCCTGCGCGTGGAAAAGCGCGGCGGCTCGCTGGTGCCGTTCCTGGAAGCCTCCGTCGGCGTGCGCATGATGAGCCATAAGGCCACCTCCGACGAGCACCGCTCCGGCAGCCTGTTCCAGTTCTCCGACATGATCGGCGTGGGCATGGCCTTTGGCCCCAAGACCGCGTACGAAGCCGGTTTCCGCTACCAGCACGTCTCCAACGCCGGTATCAAGCAGCCCAATCCGGGCAGCGGTTTTTACACGGGTTACGTGCGTTATCGCTTCTGATCCTGCAAACGTGGCTGGCTTGGCCTGAAGCCATGACGCTCAGGCCAGCCTGACCATGCCTGCGCGCGGGGCGCGCAGGCCGCGGGAGATGGATTCCGTTTCCGCGCCTTGCGCCTGCCTGCTGCGCAGCGCGTCAAAAAATCGCCACAGCGCGGGTTCATCGCTGGTTGCCACGTTGAACCGTATCCACGGCGAGTCGCCTTCTTCCGGTTCAAAGTAAGACCCTGGCGCCAGCCAGATGCCATGCTCCAGCGCCAGCGTCGCCAGGCGGTTGCCCGACAGCGCGGCCTGGTCGCCGCCGTCTTCCGGCCGCATCCTTGCCCAGGCGAACATCCCGCCTTCCGGGCGCAGCATCACCTCCAGCCCGTGGGCTTCCATTTTCTCCGTGATCCGGTCCTGCTGGGCGCGCAGCCGTTCGGCCAGCGCCGCCACATGTCGGCCATAGTGGCCGCTGGTCAGCACCGAGTACACCAGCCGCTCGGTCACTTCCGATGACGTCAGCCCCACGGCCATCTTGGTGCGTGCGAGTGCCTTGGCCAGCTCCGGGCTGGCCGCGAGGTAGCCAACCCGCAGCGATGGCGTGATGGTCTTGGAGAACCCGTTGACGTAGATCACGTGCGAGAGCCCGTCCATGGCCGCCAGCATGGGTGAGCCAGGCGGCGCCAGCTCGCGGTAGATATCGTCCTCCACCACCAGCAGCCGGTACTGCTCGGCCAGTTGCAGCACGCGGTGCGCGTTCATGCTGGTGAGCGTGCCGCCGGTGGGGTTCTGCAGCACCGTGTTGACGAACAGCGCGCGTGGCGCGCGGGTGCGGATGGCATGGTCGAGCGCGTCGGTGTCGAGCCCGCTGGCGGTGCGGCGCACGCCAACCACCTGCAAGCCGGCAAGGCGCAGGATCTGCAGCAGATTGCAGTAGCAGGGGTCTTCCACCAGCACGGTGTCGCCCGGGCGCAACAGCGTGCGGACCACCAGGTCCAGCGCTTGCGTGGCGCCCTGGGTCAGCACCACTTGCTGGGCCTGCACCGGCATGCCGTACTGGCTGAGCCCGGCGGCGATATGCTCGCGCAGCGCGGCGAAGCCGTATGGGTGGCCGTAGCCCGAGACCTGCGCCGCGGGCACCCGCGCCGCGGCGCGCATGGCCTGGTGCAGCCCTTCCTCGTTGAGCCAGTCGCCGGGCAACCAGCCCGCACCCGCCTTGATCGGCACGGAATGATCGGCGAACACATCCGACAGCAGCCACGCGGCGTTGAGCCCCGGTGCCTCCCAGCGTGCCGCCGGCGCCTGGCCGGCGGGGGCATGGCGGTGTGCCACGGTGTAGCCCGAGCCCACCCGCGCGCTCAGGTACCCCAGCGCGGTCAGGCGGCCGTAGGCCTCGGCCACGGTGAAGGTGCTGACCCCATGCTGCTGGGCAAAGCGCCGCACCGACGGCAGCGCCGCGCCGGCGCGCAGCACGCGCCGGTCCACCAGGCTGGCGATGCCCGCCACGATCTGCTCGGTGAGGGTGTCGCCGCTGCGCCGGCTGCGGACAAGATCGAGGTTAAGCATGCGTGACATGTAAGGATGGACCTGTACAGTTTAATGGCCGTACCGGTTCGGTGGGAAGCCTCACGGCGGCGCGGGGCTTTGCGGCGCTGCAACGGGCATCCGGCTGCTGGTGGGACTTTGGCCGCTGTGGCGAGCGGGGTGGCTGGATCCGCGGCTGCGGTCGCCCGGTTCGAGCAATTCTTGATCTGTACAGTTGTCTCACTCTTAACTGTACGGTAAGGCGATGTTCTGTCGACCGTATATTCTTTAAGCCGGGCCGGGCCGCTACAGTGGCCGCATTCACCAGAATCACCTGACAACCCGGGCGGCGCCAGCCGCCGCCCAAGCCAATGCCAATTGCTCCTGAGGAGGATGTATGGATGCCGCCAAGACTGTGATCCCTGATCTCGATGCCCTGTGGATGCCGTTTACCGCCAACCGCCAGTACAAGGCGGCCCCGCGCCTGCTCGACTCCGCCAGCGGCATGTACTACACCTCGCATGACGGCCGCCAGATCCTCGACGGTTGCGCCGGCCTGTGGTGCGTCGCTGCCGGCCATTGCCGCCAGGAGATCGCGGACGCGGTCGCCCGCCAGGTGCAGACCCTGGACTACGCGCCGCCGTTCCAGATGAGCCACCCGCTCACCTTCGAGGCTGCCACCAAGGTGGCAGCCATCATGCCGGCCGGGCTGGACCGCATCTTCTTCACCAACTCGGGCTCGGAATCGGTCGACACCGCGCTGAAGATCGCGCTGGCGTATCACCGCGCCCGTGGCGAAGGCCAGCGCACCCGCGTGATCGGGCGTGAGCGCGGCTACCACGGCGTTGGCTTCGGCGGCATGGCGGTGGGCGGCATCGGCCCCAACCGCAAGGCCTTCTCGGCCAACCTGATGCCCGGCACGGACCACCTGCCGGCCACGCTGAATATTGCCGAAGCAGCTTACTCCAAAGGCCAGCCGACCTGGGGCGCGCACCTGGCCGACGACCTGGAACGCATCCTGGCGCTGCACGATCCGTCCAACGTCGCCGCCGTCATCGTCGAGCCGCTGGCCGGCTCGGCCGGCGTGCTGGTGCCGCCCGTGGGCTACCTGGAAAAGCTGCGCGAGATCACCAGCAAGCACGGCATCCTGCTGATCTTCGATGAGGTCATCACCGCCTTCGGTCGCCTGGGCGCGGCCACCGCCGCCGAGCGCTTCAAGGTCACGCCGGACCTGATCACCATGGCCAAGGCCATCAACAACGCAGCCGTGCCGATGGGCGCGGTGGCGGTGCGGCGCGAAGTGCACGACACCGTGGTCAACGCCGCGGCGCCGGGTGCCATCGAGTTCCTGCACGGCTATACCTATTCCGGCCACCCGCTGGCGATGGCCGCGGCCATCGCCACGCTGGATATCTACAAGAACGAGAACCTGTTCGGCCGTGCCGCCGAGCTGGCGCCGAAGTTCGAAGCCGCGGTGCATGCCGTGCGCGGCGCGCCCCACGTGAAGGACATCCGCAACCTCGGCATGGTCGCCGGCATCGAGCTGGAGCCGCGTCCCGGCCAGCCCGGCGCGCGTGGCTATGAGGCCTTCCTGAAATGCCTGGAGCGAGGCGTGCTGGTGCGCTTCACCGGCGACATCCTCGCTTTCTCGCCGCCGCTGATCATCACCGAGGCGCAGATCGAAGAGATGTTCGACACCGTGAAGAAGGTGCTGCAAGAACTGAAGTGATTGCAGTGATTGCAGCGAATGCCGTGGCCGCAGAGACAAGACAAGGAACACTGACGTGAACATCGCAGAGAACCGGCAGATCGCCGACATTGCGCACTACATTGGCGGGACTGTGCGCGCCGCCTCGTCGGAGCGGTTTGCCGACGTCTTCAACCCGGCCACGGGCGCCGTGGCCGGGCGCGTGGCGCTCGGCTCGGCGCAGGACGTGGACGCCGCTGTGGCTGCGGCCCACGCCGCGTTCCCGGCCTGGTCCGAGACCGCGCCGCTCAAGCGCGCGCGCATCCTGTTCAAGTTCAAGGAGCTGCTCGACCGCCACCATGACGACCTCGCCGCGCTGATCACGCGCGAGCACGGCAAGGTGTTCTCCGATGCCAAGGGCGAAGTCACCCGCGGTGTGGAGATCGTTGAGTTTGCCTGCGGCATTCCCAACCTGCTCAAGACCGACTTCACCGACAACATCGGCGGCGGCATCGACAACTGGAACCTGCGCCAGCCGCTGGGCGTGGTGGCCGGCATCACGCCGTTCAACTTCCCGGTGATGGTGCCGATGTGGATGTTCCCGGTGGCGCTGGCCTGCGGCAACACCTTCGTGCTCAAGCCGTCCGAGCGCGATCCCTCGCCCTCGCTGCTGATTGCCGACCTGCTCAAGCAGGCCGGCCTGCCGGATGGCGTGTTCAATGTGGTGCAAGGCGGCAAGGAAGCCGTCGATGCGCTGCTGGCGCACAAGGACGTGCAGGCCCTGTCCTTCGTCGGCTCCACGCCGATCGCCGAGTACATCTACACCGAAGGCACCAAGCGCGGCAAGCGCGTGCAGGCCCTGGGCGGCGCCAAGAACCACCTGGTGGTGATGCCCGACGCCGACCTCGACCAGGCCGTGGACGCGCTGATCGGCGCTGCCTATGGCTCGGCCGGCGAGCGCTGCATGGCCATCTCGGTGGCTGTGGCGGTGGGCGATGTCGCCGACAAGCTGGTACCGCGCCTGGCCGAACGCGCGCGGTCGCTGAAGATCCGCAACGGCATGGAAGATGATGCCGAGATGGGCCCGCTGGTGACCGCCGCGCACAAGGCCAAGGTAGAAGGCTATATCGCCAAGGGTGTGGAAGAGGGCGCCAAGCTGGTGACCGACGGCCGCGGCCACAAGGTCGACGGGCACGAGAACGGCTTCTACGTGGGCGGCACGCTGTTTGACAACGTCACGCCGGACATGACCATCTACAAGGAAGAGATCTTCGGCCCGGTGCTGTCGGTGGTGCGCGTGCATGACCTGGCCGAAGCGGTGGACCTGATCAACGGCCACGAGTACGGCAACGGCGTGTCCTGCTACACCAGCGACGGCGGCGTGGCACGCGCGTTCTCGCGCCAGATCCAGGTGGGCATGGTGGGCATCAACGTGCCGATTCCGGTGCCGATGGCGTGGCATTCCTTTGGGGGGTGGAAGCGCTCGCTGTTTGGTGATCATCATGCCTACGGCGAGGAAGGTATCCGCTTCTATACGCGCTACAAGAGCATCATGCAGCGTTGGCCGGACAGTATTGGGAAGGGGGCGGAGTTTACGATGCCGGTGGCTAAGTGAGGGGGGCGGTGTTTCTTTGAGCGGCGTTGGCCTTTGCACCCAACAGCCATACGACATCCCCCTGCGGGGGCTGCCGGTCACTCTTCTTTGCGTCGGCAAAGAAGACTAACGAGAAGAAAGCCGACCCTGCCGGGCGCAGAGCAATAAGGCTGTCCGGCCTCGGTGGTTGCGTCGTACGGCCCGGAGTGCCGGCGGGCTTCTGCCGGTACCGGCTTGACCGGCCACGAACCTGCCAGCCTCCGGGATTCGTGGTGAGGCCCCCGGTAGCAGACATCACTTGCTTCAAGCCGTCTGTCGCTCGCGGCGTGCCCGGCCACGAAGTTGCAGGCGCACCGGTTCCGTCGTGGGCGCGGTGGCACCGGGTTGATATGCCCGAGACCTTGACCACCGCGCCCGCCCCACCACGAAACCACTGACGGGCGATGTGTCGTGGTGCTTCGCGCCGGTAACGGCAGATGTGGGAATGGTCACCGCACACGAGGTCAGGGGCCCCACAACGAAACCCATGTGCCATGCCATTGCGATGCCCTACAAACCGGTGCCGGCAGATGCCAGCAGAACTGTGGCCGCACGACGAAACCACAGCCCCACATAAGCCTGATTGCTCTGCGCCCGGCAGGGTCGGCTTTCTTCTCGTTAGTCTTCTTTGCCGACGCAAAGAAGAGTGACCGGCAGCCCCCGCAGGGGGATGTCGTACGGCCCTTGGGTGCAAGAGCCATCGCCGCTAAAAGAAACACCAATCAACCCAAAAGTGACGAATCCGCCCACCCCATCACGCTAAAATACGCCGCTTTTCAAAGCCGCCCAGCGCGCCAGGAGTACCCACCGATGAGTCTGTTCCGCACCAAGAACATCGAGGCCATGCTGGCCGCCGCCCGCGATGATGGACTGAAAAAGGTGCTCGGTCCCGTCGACCTGATCCTGATGGGCATCGGCGCCATCATCGGCACCGGCATCTTCGTGCTGACGGGCACCGGCGCGCTCACGGCCGGCCCGGCGCTGACCGTCTCCTTCGTGATCGCCGCGCTCGCCTGCGGGTTTGCCGCGCTCTGCTACGCCGAGTTCGCGTCCGCTATCCCCGTCTCCGGCTCTATCTACACCTATAGCTACGCCACGCTCGGCGAGATCGTGGCGTGGATGATCGGCTGGGATCTGCTGCTTGAGTATGGTCTTGCGACCTCGGCGGTGTCGGTGGGCTGGTCGGGCTATTTCCAGTCGCTGATGGCGGGCTTCGGTATTCACCTGCCGGTCATGCTCACCGCCGCACCCGGTGCCGTGCCGGGCGTGCCGACACTGTTCAACCTGCCGGCTGCCGTGATCATGCTGCTGATCACCTGGGTCGTGTCCTACGGCGTGCGCGAGTCGGCGCGCTTGAACAACGTGATGGTGGCCATCAAGATTGCGGTGGTGCTGCTCTTTATCGGGGTGGGTGTGTGGCACGTCAAGCCGGCCAACTGGCATCCGTTCGCGCCGTTTGGGCTGGAAGGCGTCTTCAATGCGGCCGCGCTGGTGTTCTTCGCTTTTATCGGCTTCGACGCGGTGACATCGGCCGCCGAGGAAGTGCGCAACCCGCGCCGCGACCTGCCGATCGGCATCATCGGCTCGCTGGCGGTCTGCACCGTGCTGTACGTGACGGTGGCGGCCATCATGACCGGCATCGTGCCCTTCGCCAAGTTCGCGGGCATCGATCATCCGGTATCGCTGGCGCTGCAGTACGCGGGCGAGAACTGGGTGGCGGGATTCGTCGATCTCGGCGCCATCCTGGGCATGACCACGGTGATCCTGGTGATGACCTTCGGCCAGACCCGCATCATCTTTGCCATGTCGCGCGACGGGCTGCTGCCGGAGCGGCTGTCGAAGGTGCACCCGGTGCATGCCACGCCGTTCTTCGCCACGTGGACGGTGGGCATCGTGTTTGCCTTCATTGCGGCTTTCGTGCCGCTCAATGTGCTGGCGGAGCTGATCAATATCGGCACGCTGTCCGCCTTCACGCTGATCTCGGTGGCGGTGCTGGTGCTGCGCAAGACGCGGCCGGATCTGCCGCGCGCTTTCCGCTGCCCTGGTGTGCCAGTGGTGCCGCTGCTGTCGGTGGGCTTTTGCCTGTTCCTGATGGCCCACCTGCAGGCGCTGACTTGGGTGGCATTCCTGGCGTGGCTGGCGCTTGGCCTAGCGATCTACTTCCTCTACGCGCGCCGCAACGCGGTGCTGCACGGCGGCGCTTGACGCCGCCTTCGCTTACCGTTCGCGCGCTCCGGCTTCCTGCAGGAAGGCCAGCGCGCGCGGCTCCTCGACAAAGGCGGAGTTGATGCGGATCCAGGCCGAGCCCTCGCCGCCCGGCCGGAAGTAATTGCCGGGCGCCAGTGTCACCCCATGCTGCTCGGCCAAGGTCACCAGCTCGCGCGAATCCTCGATCCCGCGCGTACGAGCCCACAGGAAGTTGCCGCCCGCCGGTTCGCAATACACTTCCCAGCCGGCGTCGCCCAGGTGCTGCACCGCGCGCGCGGTGGCCTGGCGCACCCGCAGCCGCAGCCGCTCCATGTATTTGCGGTAGGCGCCGCGCTCCAGCAGTGCCGCCGTCACGCTCTCCGCGAAATGCGAGCCCGCTACGCTGGTTAGCACCTTCACATCCACCAGGTCCTTCACCAGCGCCTTGTCGGCCACCAGGTAGCCGACGCGCAGCGAGGCCGACACCGTCTTGGAAAAGCCGCCGATGTAGATCACGTGCTCAAGCTGGTCCAGCGTGGCCAGCCGGTCGGTGTAGTTGGTCTGGAAGTCCGAGAAGATATCGTCCTCGACAAAACGGAAGCCGTGCCGGCGCGCCAGCTCCAGCAGGCGGAACGCCACCGGCGGCGAGAGGGTCGAGCCGGTCGGGTTCTGCAGCACGCTGTTGGTGAAGAACAGCTTGGGCTTGTGCTCGCGCAGCAGCGCTTCGGCGGCGTCCGGGTCCGGGCCGTTGCGGGTTTGCGGCACCCCCACCAGCCGCACCCCGTGCAGGCGCAGCAGGCCGAACAGGTTGTAGTAGCCAGGATCCTCCACGAACACCGTATCGCCTGGCTTGAGCAGGCGGCGCACCACCAGGTCCAGCGCCTGGCTGGCGCCCGTGGTGATCAGCACCTGCGGCAACTCCGCCGCGATGCCGAGCTGCCGCACGCGGGTCAGCACGTGCTGGCGCAGCTCCGGGCTGCCCATCGGCGTGGCGTAGTGGATCACGCTGTTGATGTCGTTGCGCGAGACCTGGCGGATGGCCTGGGTCAGCCCTTCCACGTCGCGCCAGCTCTCGGGCACGAAGCCGCCCGCCAGCTTGAGCGTGGCGCTGGGATGGTTGAACTGCTCCAGGATATGGCCTGACAAATCCTCTGCCAGACGCGGGTCCGACCAGCCATTGGCGCCGCGCGCCAGCAGCGGGCTGTCGGCGACGAAGAAGCCCGACCCGTGGCGGGAATCGAGCAGGCCCTGCGATACCAGCCGGTCATAAGCCTCGATCACCGGGAAACGGCTGATGCCATGCTCCGCCGCGAGCTGCCGGATCGACGGCAGGCGCGCGCCCGGGCGCACCTCGCGCGCGCTGATCCAGGTCTTGACCTCGTTGACGATCTGGTCGGTCAGGGGCACGCCGGTGGCGGGAACGAGGGTCAGCTTCATCGGCAGGGTGCAGGGGAAAGTGTCAGGAAAAACTACTGAACAGTTCATGTCAAACTGTTCGCAACTGTTCATGGGATTGTAGTTTGCGCTGTGAATAATGGAAGGCATGCGGCGGAAGTGCCGGCACTGGCCGGGCCGGTGGGCACGAGAGACATGGCCGCCATGCAGAACAGCAGAACAGGAGTGATGAAATGCGCGAACTAAGGATCTTCGAATTCGATGAACTGGGCCGGCCGGTGAGCTGGCGCGCCCGCGAAGGCCAGCGCGTGAAGGCGGTCGAAGGCCGCCTTTGGCTCACGGTGGAAGGCCACCACGCGGACATCTGGCTGCTGCCGGGAGCCGTCTTTGCGCTGCCTGCCGGCGCCCGGGTCTGGTTGTCCGGCGAAAGCGAGGGCGCGCGCTTCACGCTGGCCGAGACGCCGGCCCCGTCGTCGTGGCGCTGGCTGGGCGGGCTGGCGAGTGCGCTGAAGCGCCGCTTTGGCGAGCGCCGTGGCTCCGGTGCCGGCCAGTGCCCGGAACCGGGCCTCTGAGAGGATCTCGGCCGGACCGCGCGCAGCGCGTGTCCGGTCATCCCGCTCCCATCCGTATTGGTGGAAGCCTGGCCAAGTGTCTGGTCGTGCGCTCTCCAAAATGCCGTTTGCCGGCGTCGAACTCCCCCGATGCCTCGCTCCCTCCCTCCACATCGTCGCGCCAACTATGCGAGGATGTTCATATGGTTGGCCGCGCCGCGCGGTATCCGGCGCTGCCGTGGATTGATTGCCGTTAACGTAAACGTCATATAATCAAGCCGTTGCGCCGGCACCAGCCAGACCGCTCGCGTGTCAGATCCGAGCCGCCTCCAGAGCGGCAGCCATGGACGTCATGCGACCAGCCAGAACACCGAACATGGTGGAGACAATGACCGATCTTTCCGATGTGCAGAAGGGCGCTCAACCCGGCGCTCAACCCGGCGCTCAACCGGGTGCTCCCCATCACGCGCAGGGACCGAAAGGGCCCGTCAACAAGGTGCGCTTCGTCACCGCGGCCTCGCTGTTCGACGGCCACGACGCTTCCATCAACATCATGCGGCGCATCCTGCAGTCCTCGGGCTGCGAGGTGATCCATCTGGGGCATAACCGCTCGGTGCAAGAGGTGGTCAGCGCGGCCTTGCAGGAAGACGTGCAGGGCATCGCCATCTCCAGTTACCAGGGCGGCCACGTCGAGTATTTCAAGTACATGGTGGACCTGCTGCGCCAGCGCGGCGGCGAGCACATCCAGTTGTTCGGCGGCGGCGGCGGCGTGATCGTGGCGGACGAGATCCGCGAGTTGCAAGCCTACGGCGTGGCACGGATCTTCAGCCCGGAGGACGGCCAGCGCCTGGGCCTGGCGGGCATGATCGCCGACATGGTGCAGCGCTGCGATATCGACCTGGCGCGCTATGCCCCCACCACGCTCGATGCGATGAGAGGCGGCGACCGCCGCGCGCTCGCGCAGCTGATCACGGCACTGGAAAACGGCAAGGCGGATCCCGCGCTGGCCGACACCCTGCGCGCCGAGGCGGCCAAGGTGAAGACGCCCGTGCTCGGCATCACCGGCACCGGCGGCGCGGGCAAATCCTCGCTGACCGATGAGCTGATCCGCCGCATCCGGCTGGACCAGCGCGATGCGCTGTCCATCGCGGTGATCTCGATCGACCCGTCGCGCCGCAAGTCCGGCGGCGCGCTGCTGGGCGACCGCATCCGCATGAACGCGATCAACCATCCGCACATCTTCATGCGCTCGATGGCCACGCGCGAGGCCGGCTCGGAGATCTCGCGGGCGCTGCCCGATGTGCTGGCGGCCTGCAAGGTGGCCGGCTTCGACCTGATCATCGTCGAGACCTCGGGCATCGGGCAGGGAGACGCGGCCATCGTTGCGCACGTGGACCTGTCGCTCTACGTGATGACCCCGGAGTTTGGCGCGGCCAGCCAGCTCGAGAAGATCGACATGCTGGACTTCGCGGATTTTGTCGCCATCAACAAGTTCGACCGCAAGGGCGCGCAGGACGCGTGGCGCGACGTGGCCAAGCAGGTGCAGCGCAACCGCGAGCAGTGGCATGCCAAGCCCGAGGAGATGCCGGTGTACGGCACCCAGGCGTCGCGCTTTAACGACGACGGCGTGACCATGCTCTACCAGGGCCTGCGCGAAGCGCTGTGCGCGCGCGGCATGCGTGCGCCGGCCGGTGTGCTGCCGCAGTTGAGCGGACGTGTCTCCACCGGCCAGAACGTGATCGTCCCGCCGGCGCGCAACCGCTATCTGGCCGAGATCGCCGACACGGTGCGCGCTTATCATCGCCGCGTGGACGCGCAGAGCCGGCTGGCGCGCGAGCGCCAGCAACTGCGCGAGGCGCGCCGCATGCTGCTGGCGGCCTCCGGTCAAGAGGGCCAGGGCGAAGCGCTGCAGGCTCTCGCCACCGAGCGCGACGCCGCGCTCGGCGCGCAGGAGCGCAAGCTGCTGGCGATGTGGCCGGAGATGCGCAAGGCCTACAGCGGCGACGAATACGTGGTGAAGATCCGCGACAAGGAAATCCGTACCGCGCTCACCACCACGACCTTGTCCGGCACCACGGTGCGCAAGGTGGTGCTGCCGCGCTTCGAGGACGATGGCGAAGTGCTCAAGTGGCTGCTGCGCGAGAACGTGCCTGGCAGCTTCCCCTACACCGCCGGTGTGTTCGCCTTCAAGCGCGAGAACGAAGACCCCACCCGCATGTTTGCCGGCGAGGGCGATGCCTTTCGCACCAACCGGCGCTTCAGGCTGGTCTCCGAGGGCCTGGATGCCAAGCGCCTGTCCACCGCCTTCGATTCTGTCACGCTGTACGGCGAGGATCCGCATACCCGCCCGGACATCTACGGCAAGGTCGGCAACTCGGGCGTGTCGATCGCCACGCTCGACGACATGAAGGTGCTGTACGACGGCTTCGACCTCACCAGCCCGTCGACCTCGGTGTCGATGACCATCAACGGGCCCGCGCCCACCATCCTGGCGATGTTCATGAACACCGCCATCGACCAGCAGCTCGACAAATTCCGCGCCGACAACAGCCGCGAGCCCACCGCCGACGAGGAAGCCAAGATCCGCGCGTGGGTGCTGCAGAACGTGCGCGGCACGGTGCAGGCCGACATCCTCAAGGAAGACCAGGGCCAGAACACCTGCATTTTCTCGACCGAGTTCTCGCTCAAGGTGATGGGCGATATCCAGGCGTACTTCGTCCATCACCAGGTGCGCAATTTCTACTCGGTGTCGATTTCCGGCTATCACATCGCGGAGGCGGGAGCGAACCCGATCTCGCAACTGGCGTTCACGCTGTCCAACGGCTTCACCTATGTGGAGGCGTACCTGGCGCGCGGCATGCATATCGATGACTTCGCGCCCAACCTGTCGTTCTTCTTCTCCAACGGCATGGACCCGGAATACAGCGTGCTGGGCCGCGTGGCGCGCCGCATCTGGGCGGTGACGCTGCGCGACAAGTACGGCGCCAATGAACGCAGCCAGAAGCTCAAGTACCACATCCAGACTTCCGGGCGCTCGCTGCACGCGCAGGAGATCGACTTCAACGACATCCGCACCACGCTGCAGGCGCTGATCGCCATCTACGACAACTGCAATTCGCTGCACACCAACGCGTACGACGAAGCCATCACCACGCCCACCGGCGAGTCGGTGCGCCGCGCGCTGGCGATCCAGCTCATCATCAACCGCGAGTGGGGCGTGGCCAAATGCGAGAACCCCAACCAGGGCAGCTTCCTGATCGATGAGCTGACCGACCTGGTGGAAGACGCGGTGATGCAGGAGTTCGAGCGCATCGCCGAGCGCGGCGGTGTGCTCGGCGCGATGGAGACGGGCTACCAGCGAGGCAAGATCCAGGACGAGTCGCTGTACTACGAGCAGCGCAAGCACGACGGCACGCTGCCCATCATCGGCGTCAATACGTTTCGCAATCCCAATGGCGACGCTACGCCGCAATCGCTCGAACTGGCGCGTTCCAGCGAAGAGGAGAAGCAGGGACAACTTGCGCGGCTGGCGGACTTCCACGCCCGTCATGCGGATGCGGCGCCGGCCATGCTGCAGCGGCTGCGCCAGGCTGTGATCGACAACGACAATGTGTTTGCGGTGCTGATGGATGCGGTGCGCGTGTGCTCGCTCGGGCAGGTCACGCATGCATTGTTTGAGGTAGGAGGCCAGTACCGCCGCAATATGTGATCCGTCCGCCAGGGGCTGTCTCGTGCGAGGCCCCTGCGTTAAACTTGGCGTTTGCGCCAGCCGCGTCGCCTTGCGGGCAGCGAGCGCCAGCGAAGATCAAGACCAAGACCAATCAGGAGTACCGTGTACGATCCCAACAATATCTTCGCCCGCATCCTGCGTGGCGAATTGCCTTGCAACAAGGTGTATGAAGACGCCGACACCATGGCCTTCATGGACATCATGCCGCAGTCGGATGGCCACGTACTGGTGGTGACCAAGGAACCCGCCGCCGAGTTGTTCGACCTTTCCGATGCTGGCGCCGAAGCCGCCATCCGCACCACCAAGCGCGTCGCCCGCGCGGTGCGCGCCGCCTTCTCGCCGGACGGCATCTCGATCGGCCAGTTCAACGGCGCCGCCGCGGGCCAGACCGTGCCGCACGTGCATTTCCACATCGTGCCGCGCTACGCCGAGCGCACCCTGCGCGGCCACGGCAGCGACATGCAGGATCCGGAAATCCTCAGCCAGCACGCCGAGCGCATCATTGCCGCGCTGCGCGAAGCCTGACCAGATACATCGGTGCGCCGTGACCGCAGCGCGCCACGCCAGAATCAAGCAACCAGCAACAAGGAAGACAAGATGGGAATCAGGACAGTGGGCATCGTAGGCGCCGGCACCATGGGCAACGGCATCGCGCAAGCGTGCGCCGTGGTGGGCCTGGACGTAGTGATGGTGGACATCAGCGACGCAGCGGTGAACAAGGGCATCGCCACCGTGGGCAGCAGCCTGGATCGCCTGATCAAGAAAGACAAGATCAGCGAAGCCGACAAGGACGCCGCACTCGCGCGCATCAAGGGCTCCACGTCCTATGACGCGCTCAAGGCCGCCGATATCGTGATCGAAGCCGCTACCGAGAACTTCGACCTCAAGGTCAAGATCCTCAAGCAGATCGACAGCATCGTCGGCGACAACGTGATCATCGCGTCCAACACCTCATCGATCTCGATCACCAAGCTGGCCGCCGTCACCAGCCGCCCGGGCAATTTCATCGGCATGCACTTCTTCAACCCCGTGCCGATGATGGCCCTGGTGGAGTTGATCCGCGGCCTGCAGACCAGCGATGCCACGCACGCGCTGGTGGAAGAACTGTCGAAGAACCTCGGCAAGTACCCGATCACCGTGAAGAACAATCCGGGTTTCGTGGTCAACCGGATTCTCTGCCCGATGATCAATGAGGCGTTCTGCGTACTGGGCGAAGGCCTGGCGTCGCCGGAAGAAATCGACGAAGGCATGAAGCTGGGTTGCAACCACCCAATCGGCCCGCTGGCGCTGGCTGACATGATCGGCCTGGATACGATGCTGGCGGTGATGGAGGTGCTGTACACCGAATTTGCCGACCCGAAATACCGTCCGGCCATGCTGATGCGCGAAATGGTGGCGGCGGGCTATCTCGGCCGCAAGACGGGCCGCGGTGTGTACGTCTACAGCAAGTGACATTGAAGCAGTAAAAGGCTGAAAGTCCCCCTTCCTCACAGGCGGGGGGAGCCAAGAAAGCTGGCAACGGAGCGATCCGTCGCCAGCTTTTTTTCGTTCGCGCAACGCCCCGGCCTGCGGGGTTCTCCAGCCTGTCGCGATCAATGAAAACTGCCTCTTGCAGCTCCTGGCTATTTGCTGTCTGCCTGGGTTTTTAAATAAGAATCGATATCAATTTATTCTTAATAGCACGATCGTATTAAAAAATATTGTCAAGCTTGTGGTGACGAAAAATCCGACAAATGCTAGGTGAAATCAATCTCGATCAAGGTAAAGCCAGATGAATGGCTTATTCATCCCTGATCGCTAAAGATTTGTATAGACATATCCGTAAACGCTGAGATGCACTACGCGCCGCCGCAGTCGTGGCACAGCCTGTGCGCCGCGCGTGCTTTGGAAAACCGATGGGGAATCTTTATGCGCAACAACCAACCCGTCTCGCAGCGCGAATACGAACTGCCTGAGAATGCGACGCTGATGTCGACCACCGACACCGAGAGCCGCATTGCCTATGCCAACGCGGCCTTCGTCGATGTCAGTGGATTCACACGCGAGGAAATCCAGGGCCAGCCCCACAATATCGTGCGGCACCCGGATATGCCGGCCGAGGCCTTCGCCGATATGTGGGCCACGCTCAAGAGCGGCGAGCCCTGGACGGCGCTGGTGAAGAACCGGCGCAAGGACGGCGACCATTACTGGGTACGTGCCAATGCCATGCCGCTAGTGCGCAATGGCAAGCCGGTGGGGTACATGTCGGTGCGCACCAAGCCCTCGCGCGAGGAGATTGACGCCGCCGGGCGGCTCTACCAGGACTTTCGCGAGGGTAGTGCGGGCCAACGGCGTTTTCACAAGGGTCTGATCATTCAGGGCGGCTGGAAGCGGTGGGCGTCGGCCTTCAAGACCATGCCGGTGCGCTGGCGCATCCGCGGCGCCCTGGCAACCTTGCTGCCGGCCTCGGTCATTGGTGCCGCGGCGCTTGGCATGAGCGGGATGCCGCTGGCCGGCCTGGGCGGCATCGTCGCCGCCATGTTGCTGCTGGTCTCCGGCTGGCTGGAGGCGCAGATCTCGCGGCCATTGGAGCGGGTCATGGCACAGGCCCTGCGCGTGGCGTCCGGCGAAAGCCAGCAGGTCGAGCATCTGGACCGCGTGGACGAGATCGGCATGACGCTGCGCACGATCAGCCAGCTTGGCCTGATGTTTCGCTGGCTGATCGACGATGTGAGCGAGCAGGTGCTGAACGTGCAAGGCGCAAGCAGCGAGATCGCGCAGGGCAATGGCGACCTGAGCGTGCGTACCGAGCAGGCGGCATCCAACGTACAGGATACGGCGTCGTCGATGACGCAGATGACGGCCACGGTCAAGAGCAATGCCGAGACCGCGGCGCAGGCAAACGAGTTGTCCGGCTCCGCCAGTACCGAGGCGGCCAAGGGCGGCAAGGCGATGTCGCAGGTGGTGGCGACCATGGAGGAAATCAGCAGCAGCTCGAAGCGGATCGGCGACATCATCAGCGTGATCGACGGCATCGCCTTCCAGACCAATATCCTTGCGCTGAATGCCGCGGTGGAAGCCGCGCGGGCCGGGGAACAGGGCAGGGGCTTCGCGGTGGTGGCCGGCGAGGTGCGCGGGCTCGCGCAGCGCAGCGCCAGCGCGGCCAAGGAGATCAAGGCGCTGATCGGCGCCAGCGTGGAAAAGGTCGACTCGGGGGCGCAACTGGTCAACGACGCCGGCCAGACCATGGATAACATCGTGGCCCAGGTCCGGCGCGTCTCCGACCTGATCGCCGAGATCAGCCTGGCTACGTCCGAGCAGAGCGCGGGCATCAGCCAGGTTGGCGATGCCATCGGCGACCTCGACCGCATCACCCAGCAAAACGCGGCGCTGGTGGAGCAGAGCGCGGCCGCCGCACAGAGCCTGAAACAACAGGCCAACCGGCTGGTGGAAGCGGTCAGCGTATTCCGTTGACTGCGCGCCACGCCGCATCGGGCTATGCCGCAAGATGGCTGCGAGGGGCGTGGCGGCCCTACTCGCCGTACTGCCGCAGCCCTTCCAGGTCCAATACCTCGATCACGCCATAGTCGACCTTCACCAGTCCCTGCTGCTCCAGCACCTTCAGCGCCTGGTTGGCCCGCTGCCGCGATATGCCCGCCAGCAGTCCGATTTCTTCCTGCGAAATCTCCAGCGTGGTTCCCAGGCCAGGGTACAGGTGCTCATTGAACAGCGACGACACGGCGCGCGCCACACGCGAATCGATATCGAGCAGCCGCTCGTATTCCACGGCGGCAATGAACTGTCCCAGCCGCTCATTGAACTGCGTCAGCAGGAACCGCGTGAACGGCAAGCTGGTATCCAGCAACCACTGAAAAGTCTCGCGCGGCAGGAACGCAATGCGCGAGCGCCGCAGCGCCATCACGTCATACTTGCGGATTTCGCCCTTGAGCACGGCACCTTCGCCAAACCAGCCTCCCGTAGGCACGCCGGTGAATGTGACCGACTTGCCGGAAGGCGATACGGTAGTGATCTTGACGATCCCTTCCAGCACACCCAGCCAGTGTTCCGCCATATCGCCTTTATGGCAGACATAGTCGCCCTGGCTATATTCGCGCACGCACATGGCGCGGCGGACGATGTCGCGTTGTTCTTCGCTGAGGTCGGCTGCCCACACGCAGCGGTCGACGAAATCGTTGAGCATGGCCTGGGAACCTTCCCGTAGGGATTAACCCGGAATTGTCATCGGCGTGACAACCGGGGGAAATGGCATGGACTATCTTACGATCACCACGAACCGCGAATGCGCGCCAGGACAGGCGCGGCGGGCTTGTTGCGTCGCGGCACAAACACCGCCGGGCAAAACAGGCCAAGTATAACCAGCGGCAGCAGGCTTGGCACCGGTGGCGGACCCCCGCGCCGGAGGGACAGGAGATATCCATGCAGGAACCGTCGGCGACGACCTTCCCGCGCTTGTTGCTTGCGCATGCGCAGCAGCGGCCGGAAAGCCCGGCTTACCGTGAGAAGGATCTCGGGATCTGGCAAACCTATAGCTGGGCGCAGACCGCGCAGGAGGTGCGCGCGCTAGCGTGCGGCCTGGCTGCGCTGGGCTTTGCCCGCGGCATGAACCTGGCGGTGGTCGGCGACAACCGGCCGCGCCTGTACTGGGCCATGAGCGCGGCGCAGTCCATGGGCGGCGTGCCGGTGCCGCTTTACCAGGATGCCATTGCCGGCGAGATGATCTATGTGCTGAACGATGCCGAGATCGACTTCGCCATCGTGGAGGACCAGGAGCAGGTGGACAAGCTGCTGGAGGTGGAGGAGCAGCTTGCCGCGCAGGGCCGCAAGGTGCGCCACATCATCTATGAAGACCCACGCGGGCTGCGCGACTACGATCATCCGGCGTTGATGTCTTACCAGCGCCTGCAGGAGATCGGCCGCGAGTTCGATCGCGCCAATCCCGGCTACTTCGATGCGGCCGTTGCCGCGGGCGAGCCTGACGATACCGCCATCATCCTCTACACCTCCGGCACCACCGGCAAGCCCAAGGGTGTGTGCCACTCGCATCGCGGCCTGATCGGCGCGGCGCGCAACGGCTGCGCGTTCGATGGCCTGACCGCGAAGGGCGATGTGCTGTCCTACCTGCCGATGGCATGGGTGGGCGACAACCTGTTCTCGTACGCGCAGGCCATGGTGGCGGGCTTTACCGTGAACTGCCCGGAGTCGCGCGAGACGGTGATGACCGACCTGCGCGAGATCGGTCCCACCTATTACTTCGCGCCACCGCGCATCTATGAAAACCTGCTCACGCAGGTGATGATCCGCATGGAAGATGCGGGCTGGATCAAGCGCAAGCTCTTTCACTGGGCCATGGGCGTGGCGCGCCGCTGCGGCACCGACATCCTCGATGGCAATCCGGTGCCGTTGGCCGACCGCCTGCGCTACGCGGCCGGCGAGGCGCTGATCTTCGGGCCGCTGCGCAATGTGCTCGGCATGAGCCGCATCCGCGTGGGCTACACGGCGGGCGAGGCGATTGGCCCGGACCTGTTCCGCTTCTATCGCTCCATCGGCGTCAACCTCAAGCAGTTCTACGGCCAGACCGAAACCTGCGCCTATGTCTGCCTGCAGCCGGACGGCAAGGTCAAGTTCGATTCGGTCGGGCCCGCCGCGCCGGGCATGGAGATCCGCATTGCCGAGAACGGCGAAGTGCTGGTGCGTGGCGTGGGCTTGTTGAAGGCCTACTACAAGCGCGAGGATGCCACCCGCGAGGCGATCAACGACCAAGGCTATTTCATGACCGGCGATGCTGGCGTGATCGACGCCGATGGCCACCTCAAGATCATCGATCGCGCGAAGGACGTGGGCAAGCTGTCCGACGGCGCCATGTTCGCGCCCAAGTACATCGAGAACAAGCTCAAGTTCTTTCCCTATATCAAGGAAGCGGTGGCGTTCGGCACCGGCCGCGACAGCGTCTGCGCGTTCATCAACATCGATTTCGATGCCGTGGGCAACTGGGCCGAGCGGCGCCACCTGGCCTATGCGGGCTACATCGACCTGGCGGCGCAGCCAGAGGTGATCGCCATGATCGGCGAGTGCGTCGAGCAGGTGAATGCCGACCTTGCCGCCGATGCCATGCTGGCTGGCTCGCAGGTTTCGCGCTTCCTGATCCTGCACAAGGAACTCGATCCGGACGACGATGAGCTCACCCGCACGCGCAAGGTGCGTCGTGGCTATATCGCCGAGAAATACGCGTCGCTGATCGAAGCGCTGTACGCCGGCAAGCCGGAGCAGTTCATCGAGACGCGCGTGAAGTTCGAGGACGGGCGTGAAGGCAGCGTCTCGGCCACGTTGAAGCTGGTCGATGTAAAGCGCTTCCCCCCGGCCACCGCCGGTGCGAAGCGCGCAGCATGAGCAGGGGCGAGAGGATGACGCAAATGGCATGGCAAGGCGTGGGGCGCGGCGGCGATGGCCAGCCGGCGTGGAGCGGCGCGTCCGCGGGGGCTGGGGCAACAGCAACGGCACAAGCGCTCGGCGGGGTTCAGATGGAGCATGCGCAGGTGCGCAAGGCCGGCGACGTGATACTCGACCTGCAGAATATTTCGTTGGCCTTCGGCGGTGTGAAGGCGTTGACCGATATCTCGTTTGACGTGCGCGAGCATGAGATCCGCGCCATCATCGGCCCCAACGGCGCGGGCAAGAGCTCGATGCTCAACGTGATCAACGGGGTCTACCACCCGCAGCAAGGGCGCATCGTGTTTCGTGGCGAGGAACGGCGCAAGATGCATCCCACCGCCGCGGCGCGCCAGGGCATCGCGCGCACTTTCCAGAATATCGCGCTGTTCAAGGGCATGACCGTGCTCGACAACATCATGACCGGGCGCAACACCAGGTTCCGCAGCGGCCTGCTGGCCAATGCGCTGTGGTGGGGCCCGGCGCGCAACGAGGAAATGCAGCACCGGCGCAAGGTCGAGGAGGTGATCGATTTCCTCGAGATCCAGGCGATCCGCAAGACGCCGGTGGGGCGCCTGCCCTACGGCTTGCAAAAGCGCGTGGAGCTGGCACGTGCGCTGGCGGCTGAGCCTTCGATGCTGCTGCTCGACGAGCCGATGGCCGGCATGAACGTGGAAGAGAAGCAGGACATGTGCCGCTTCATCCTGGACGTGAACCATCAGTTCGGTACCACCATCGTGCTGATCGAGCACGACATGGGCGTGGTGATGGACATCTCCGACCGTGTGGTGGTGCTGGACTACGGCAAGAAGATCGGCGACGGCACGCCGGAAGCGGTGAAGGCCAACCCGGATGTGATTCGCGCCTATCTGGGCGCTGGTCACTGATGCAGCTGCAAGACAAGGACAACCATGACGTTCTTCTTTGAAATCCTGATCGGCGGCTTATTGTCGGGGTTGATGTACTCGCTGGTGGCGCTCGGGTTCGTGCTGATCTACAAGGCATCGGGCGTGTTCAACTTCGCGCAGGGCGCGATGGTGTACTTTGCCGCGCTGGCGGTGGTGGGGCTGATGGACAAGGGCCTGCCAATGTGGGCGGCCGTGATCGGCGCGTTTGGCGTGATGGTGGTGGTCGGCATCAGCACCGAACGGCTGGTGCTGCGCAAGCTGGTGAACCAGCCACCCATCACGCTGTTCATGGCCACCATCGGGCTGTCCTTCTTCCTTGAGGGGCTGGGGCCGTTGTTGTTCGGCAATGAAGTGCGCCCGATCAACCTTGGCATCGTCGACGAGCCCATCGAAGCCATCCTGACGCGCTTCAATATCGTGGTATCCAAGTTCGACCTGGCGGCGGCGGGCATCGCCGCCATCCTGGTGGGCACGCTGGCGCTGTTCTTCCAGTACACCAAGGTGGGCCGTGCATTGCGCGCGGTGGCGGACGATCACCAGGCCGCGCTGTCGCTGGGGATTCCGCTGCAGCATATCTGGGCCATTGTCTGGGGCGTGGCGGGCTTCGTGGCGCTGGTGGCGGGCATGCTGTGGGGCTCGCGCAATGGCGTGCAGTTTGCGCTGACGCTGACCGCGTTGAAGGCGTTGCCGGTGCTGATCCTGGGCGGTTTTACCTCGGTGCCCGGCGCCATCGTTGGCGGGCTGATCATCGGGGCTTCGGAGAAGCTGGCCGAGATCTATATCCCGCCCGTGTTCCAGTCCGCGTTCGGCGGCAACTTCGGTGGCATCGAAGGCTGGTTCCCCTATGTGTTTGCGCTGTTGTTCCTGCTGGTGCGGCCCGAGGGGCTGTTCGGTGAGAAACACATCGATCGTGTCTGACCGGCCCGCGCCTCAGGAGAGAAAACATGTTCTACCGTGAATCCGGCCAGTTCAAGACCACCTACGTTGCCGATAGCCAGATCTTCCCCATCCGCCAGGACCGCATCGGCTTTGCGGTGCTGATGGCGGTGGCCTTCGTGGCGATCCCGCTGCTGGGTTCGGAGTACTGGTTCTCGGCCATCCTGATCCCGTTCCTGATCTTCGCGCTGGCCGCGCTCGGGCTCAATATCCTCACGGGCTACGCGGGGCAGCTCTCGCTTGGCACCGCGGCCTTCATGGCGGTGGGCGCTTACGCGGCCTACAACTTCCAGCTGCGCATCGAGGGCCTGCCGGTGCTGCTGACCTTTATCCTCGCCGGCTTATCGGCGGCGATGGTAGGCGTGGCGTTCGGCTTGCCGTCGCTGCGCATCAAGGGCTTCTACCTTGCGGTGGCGACGCTGGCGGCGCAGTTCTTCGTGGTGTGGGCGCTGACCAAGTTTCCCTGGTTCTCCAACAACAGCTCATCGGGCGTGATCACCGCGCAGCAGTTGAGCCTGTTCGGCATCGCCATCGATACACCGGTGAAGAAGTACCTCTTCGTGCTGATGCTGGTGACGGTGCTGGCCATCGTGGCCAAGAACCTGGTGCGCTCCTCCACCGGGCGTGCCTGGATGTCGGTGCGCGACATGGACGTGGCGGCGGAGGTGATCGGCATTCCGCTGATGCGCACCAAGCTGCTGGCCTTTGCCGTCAGCTCGTTCTACTGCGGCGTGGCGGGCGCGCTCTATGCGTTCTGCTACCTGGGCTCGGTCGAGCCGGACGGTTTCTCGCTCGACCTTTCCTTCCGCGTGCTGTTCATGATCATCATCGGCGGCGTGGGCAGCATCCTTGGCTCGTTCCTGGGCGCGGCCTTCATCCTGCTGCTGCCGATCTTCCTGGACATCGCGCTGCCGCCGCTGGCCGCGCTGCTGCACCTGCCCTTTACCAACGCCGCCGTGTCGCATATCCAGTTGATGGTGTTCGGCGGGCTGATCATCTTCTTCCTGGTGGTGGAGCCGCATGGCCTGGCACGGCTGTGGCAGATCGCGAAGGAGAAGCTGCGGCTCTGGCCATTCCCCCATTAAGTCTCATCGCATTGACGTTTTTTGGTTCGGAACAAGACAAACGGGTATTCCATAACAAACACACCTGCCAAGGTGAAGGAGACTGTCATGACCATCCTGATTCGCAATCTGCAGCGCATAGCCCTGGCGATGGGAGCATCGGCCGCGCTGCTGGCGCCGCTGGCGGTGCAGGCACAAAGCGGCGAGCAGTTCGTCGCGCTGCCCAGCTATCGCGTCGGCCCCTATGGCGCCAACGGACAGTCCTTTTATGGCGGCTTCGTCGACTACCTGAACTACGTCAACCTCAAGGACGGGGGCGTGAACGGCGTCAAGCTGTCGTGGGAAGAGTGCGAGACGGAGTACAACAACGCCAAGGGCGTGGAGTGCTATGAGCGGCTCAAGGGCAAGAGCCCCCTCAGCAAGGGCACCGCGTACCACACCATGTCGACCGGCATCTCCTACGCGCTGGTGGACAAGACCGCGGCCGACAAGGTGCCGCTGGTGATGATGGGCTATGGCCGCACCGATGCGGTCGACGGTTCGGTCTTCCCCTACGCCTTCCCGCTGGTCACCACCTACCAGATGCAAGTCTCGGCCATCGTCAAGTTCCTGGCGGGCAAGAACGGCGGCTCGCTAGCCGGCAAGAAGATCGTCTACCTGTATCACGACTCCGCCTATGGCAAGGAGCCGATCGTGGCGCTGGAAGCCGAAGCCAAGCTCGGCAAGTTCAACCTGGTCGAGATCCCGGTGGCGCACCCCGGCAACGAGCAGGGCGCGCAGTGGCTGAAGATCCGCCAGGAGAATCCTGACTACGTGATCTTCTGGGGCTGGGGCGTGATGAACCAGACCGCGCTCAAGGCGGCGCAAAAGGTGGGCTTCGCACGCGACAAGATGATTGGCTCGTGGTGGGCAGGTTCGGAAGAAGACACCGTGCCTGCCGGCGATGCCGCCAAGGGCTATATGAGCGCAACCTGGAACGTGGCGGGCAAGGGCGTGCCGCTGATCGCCGATATCGACAAGGTGGTCTACGGCGCCGGCAAGGGCAATATGCAGGACCGCAACAAGGTTGGCTCGGTGCTCTACAACCGTGGGGTGTCCGCGGCCGTGGTGACGGTGGAAGCGATCCGCGTGGCGCAGGCCAAGTACGGCAAGGGCAAGGTCATGAGCGGCGAAGACATGCGCTGGGCATTCGAGAACCTGAACGTGAACAATGCGCGCCTGCAGCAGCTGGGCGCCACGGGCTTGCTGCCGGAGATCAAGACCAGCTGCGACAACCACGAAGGCTCGGGCAAGGTGAAGATCCAGCAGTGGGATGGCACCAAGTGGGTGGTGGTGTCGGACTGGATCGAAGGCAACAAGAACCTGATCCATCCGCTGTTCAAGGCGAGTGCCGCGCAGTTCGCGAAAGAGAAGGGCATCTCGCCTGCGTGCATGAAGTCTTGATCCGGGCGCTGCAAGGCGTTTGTTGATTGTTGTCGACTCCGCTCGCCCGCATGCGGGCGAGCGGAGATGAAGCCAGCCAGGAACCACCAACCGAGCCGCACCATGAGCCTGTTGTCCGTCAACAATATCGAAGTCATCTACGACCACGTCATCCTGGTGCTCAAGGGCGTTTCCCTCGACGTGCCCGAGGGGCGGATCGTGGCGCTGCTGGGCGCAAACGGCGCGGGCAAGACCACCACGCTCAAGGCCATCTCCAACCTGCTGCATGCCGAGCGCGGCGATGTCACCAAGGGCTCGATCGAGTACCGCGGCAACCGGGTCGACCGGCTCACGCCCAACGAGCTGGTCAAGCGCGGGGTGATCCAGGTGATGGAGGGGCGGCATTGCTTCGCGCACCTGACGCTGGAGGAAAACCTGCTGACCGGCGCCTATACGCGCGGCTTGTCGCGCAGCGAAACACGCGATGCGCTGGAGCGCATCTACGATTACTTCCCACGCCTGAAGACGCGCCGCAAGTCGCAGGCGGGCTACACCTCGGGCGGCGAGCAGCAGATGTGCGCGATCGGCCGGGCCATGATGGCCAAGCCCAGCATGATCCTGCTCGATGAGCCATCGATGGGGCTGGCGCCACAGATCGTGGAGGAGATCTTCGAGATCGTGCGCGACCTGAACCAGCGCGAGAAGGTCAGCTTCCTGCTGGCCGAGCAGAACACCATGGTGGCGCTGCGCTATGCGGACTACGGCTACATCCTGGAGAACGGCCGCGTGGTGATGGATGGCGCGGCCGAGGCGCTGCGCACGAATGAGGATGTGAAGGAGTTCTACCTGGGCGTCGCCGCGAATGATGGAGAGGGCGGCGGGAGAAGCTCCTTCCGTGACGTAAAGAGCTATCGCCGGCGCAAGCGCTGGCTCGCCTGAGCAGCGCGAACAAGCCTGCTGCGCGACCCGTGCGCGCCAGCGCTCCGCCAATCCGCCACGGGCCGCTCGCCACGGCTTGTTCGCCCTTCTCGATGCGCATCCGGCTTTAAACAGTACGGTTCATCACGCGACTACCTACGCGAACTACGCACCATGCCTGAATACTTCGATTCGCTTGAAACGCGCGCCCCGGCCGTCCGCACGCTGGCCTTGCTGGACGCATTGTCGCGCCAGGTTGCACATGCCAAGGCGCATGCGCCTTATTTTGCGGAGGTGCTGCGCGACGTGGATCCGCGCGCGCTGGACTCGCGCGCCGCGCTGGCGGCGCTGCCAGTGACGCGCAAGTCCGAGCTGACGGCTCGGCAGAGGATCATGCCGCCGCTGGGCGGGCTGAATGCGACGCCGCTCGGCGGCCTGCGCCACATCTTCCAGTCGCCCGGCCCGATCCACGAACCCGACGGGCATGGCCCCGACTGGTGGCGGATCGCGCGTGCCATGTTCGCGGCGGGCTTCCGCTCGGGCGATCTCGTCTACAACACCTTCTCCTACCACTTCACGCCGGCCGGCATGATGATGGAAACCGGCGCCCATCGGCTGGGTTGCTGTGTGTTCCCGGCGGGCGTGGGACAGACCGAATCGCAGGTGCAGGCGATGGCGAGCCTGCAGCCGGCGGCCTACGCGGGCACGCCATCCTTTCTCAAGCTGCTGCTGGAGAAGGGCGACGAGCTCGGCTTGCCCTGCCAGGGCCTGACGAAGGCGCTGGTGTCTGGCGAGGCATTGCCGCCATCGCTGCGCGCCTGGTTCACCGAGCGCGGCATCCGCGTGCAGCAGATGTACGGCAGCGCCGACGTGGGCCTGATCGCCTACGAGACCCAGGGCGGCGACGGCTGGGTGGTGGACGAGAACGTGCTGGTGGAGATCGTCGAGCCGGGCGGCACGCAGCCCATGCCTGACGGCGAGACCGGCGAGGTGGTGGTCACGGTGCTGGGCAATGGCGACTATCCGCTGATTCGCTTCGGCACGGGGGACCTGTCGGCGTTCGTGGCCGGTTCGAACGAGCGCGCCAGCCCGTGCGGGCGCACCAACCAGCGGCTCAAGGGTTGGCTGGGACGCGCCGACCAGACCACCAAGGTCAAGGGCATGTTCGTGCATCCCGGACAGGTGGGCGAGGTGGTGCGGCGCCATCCCGAGGTGCGTGCCGCGCGCCTGGTGGTGACGGGCAGCGTGGGTGCCGACGTGATGACGCTGCATTGCGACGCCGCGCGCGACGATGCGGCACTGGCGCAGGCCATTGGCGAATCGCTGCGCGAGGTGATGCGCCTGCGCGGCGAGGTGCGCTTCGTGGCAGCGGGCTCGCTGCCGCAGGATGGCAAGGTGATCGAGGACGCGCGGCGTTACGACTGAGCGCGGTTGCGGCCCGGGGACGGTGCCGCATGGCCGCCGGTGGGGCGCGTCGGCAGCCACAGCAGCCACGCGCTGACGGCCGCGGCGATGGTGACCAGCGTCAGCGAAGCCAGCGCTCGCTCGCGCATCAGCCATGCGGTGGTGCCCATCGACAGCCACATCATGCTGATGGCCAACTGCTTGGCGCGCAAGGGAATGCTGCGGTGGGCCTGCCAGTCACGCACCAGCGGGCCGAAGCGCGGATGCGCAAGCAGCCGCGCATGGAAACGCTCCGAGCCACGCGCGAAACACGCGGCGGCCAGCAAGACGAAGGGCGTGGTCGGCAGCACTGGCAGGAAGATGCCGACGATGCCCAGCAGCAGGCTGAGCACGCCAAGCGCCACCCACAGCCCGCGCAGCGCGCGTTGCCTGCGGCTGCGCACGGCGGGTGGGGCGGCTGGCAACGCGCTCAGACCGCGAGCCCCAGGCGGGCGCGCGCGTCGTTGTACTCGGCCTTCATGCGCGCCACGATTTCGCCAGCGGTGGGGATGTCGTGGATCTGGCCCACGCCCTGGCCGGCGCCCCAGACGTCCTTCCATGCCTTGGCCTTGGAGGCGCCGCTGGAAAAATCCATCTTGGTCTTGTCCGCCTGCGGCAGGTTGGCGGGATCCAGCCCCGAGGCCTCGATGCTCTCGCGGATGTAGTTGCCGTGCACGCCGGTAAACAGGTTGGTGTAGATGATGTCGGCCGCGGCGGAAGTGGTGATCGACTGCTTGTAGGACTCGCTGGCATGGGCTTCCTGCGAGGCAATGAAGCGGGTGCCGACGTAAGCGAAGTCCGCGCCCATGGCCTGCGCGGCCAGCACGGATTCGCCGGTAGCAATCGAGCCCGACAGTGCGATCACGCCGTCGAAGATCTTGCGCACTTCGCCCACCAGCGCGAACGGCGACAGCGTGCCGGCATGGCCGCCGGCGCCAGCCGCCACCAGGATCAGCCCGTCCACGCCGGCCTCGATCGCCTTCTCGGCGTGGCGGATGCTGATCACATCGTGCAGCACGATGCCGCCATAGCTGTGCACGGCGTCGATCATCTCCTTGGGCGGCGCGCGCAGCGAGGTGATGAAGATGGGCACCTTGTGGTCCACGCACACCTTGATGTCGTGCTCCAGGCGCACATTGGAGGTGTGCACGATCTGGTTGACGGCGATCGGCCCGACCGGCTTGCCCGGGTTGGCGGCGCGGAAGGCGGCGAGATCGTCTTCCATCTGGGTGAGCCAGTCGCCCAGCATCTCGGCAGGGCGCGCGTTCAGCGCGGGGAAGGAGCCGACGATGCCGGCCTTGCACTGCGCCAGCACCAGCTCGGGGTAGCTGACGATGAACATCGGCGAGGAAATCACGGGCAGCGCCAGGTTTTGCAGGACCTGGGGCAATTGTTTGGCGGCGGGCATGGCGTCTCCTGGACCACGAACGGGCGCCGGTGGCGCCCTGGATATGAACGATCGTTCGATTATAGGGAGTTTCGGCTGGCGGGCGTTAGACGGGCGTTAGAAGGGGCTGTCTACCGGGGGCCATCCACCGAGGCAAGCTGCGGGGACAGTCCTTGGGCCGAGTCTGCGCCGGAACCCGCACCGGCAGCAAGTAACATGGCGGCATGCATTTCGTGGCCGGCGCTGTCACAAAACGGCTGGCCGCCGCGTCTTGTATCCCTATCAACCACCGGACCATTATTGCCCCGATCATGCGTTCCAGCGCCTTGCCCGCCGACCCTGAGGTGTTCGCCACATTGCGTCCGCGCCTGTTTTCCATCGCTTACCGCATGCTCGGCACCCGGGCGGACGCCGAGGACGTGCTCCAGGATGCCTGGCTGCGCTGGGACCGAGCGGACCACGCCGCGCTGGCGTCGGCCGAGGCCTGGCTGGTCACGGTGGTCACGCGGCTGGCCATCGACCGCCTGCGCGCGGCCAAGGCCGAGCGCGAGGCCTATGTAGGGTGGTGGCTGCCCGAGCCGCTGGTGGAACTGGACGAGCGCACACCGGAGGCCGCGGCCGAGATGGCGAGTGAGCTGTCGGTGGCCTTCCTGTGGGTGCTGGAGCGCTTGTCCGCCGACGAACGCGCGGCCTTCCTGCTGCGGCAGGTGTTCGATCACGACTATGCCGAGATCGCGGCGCTGCTCGGCAAGAGCGAGGCTGCCTGCCGGCAGATGGTGCACCGGGCCTCAGAGCGCGTGCAGCAACAGCGCCCGCGCTTCGACGTGCCCAAAGACACCCATCGGCGCTTGCTGGAAACCTTCATGCAGGCCGCGCGCAGCGGCGAGATGGACGCCATCAAGGCGGTGCTGGCCGATGACGTGCAGATCATCGGCGATGGCGGCGGCAAGGTGACTTCGTTCGTCAAGGTGGTGCATGGCGCGGACAACATTGCCCGGCTGTACCGGCATATGGCTCAGCGTCATGGCGACGCGCAGGTCTACCGCTTCGCCTGGATCAACGGCGAGCCGGGATTGCTGCGCTATGTGGACGGGCAGCTTGAGTCCGCGCAGGCTTTCCTGATCGACGGCGAGCGCATTGCCGCGATCTACTCGGTGCGCAATCCGGACAAGCTGGCGGGCGTTCCTCCACTTTCTTGAGGTGCGCTGTCACAAATGCCTGGGCCCCCGCGTCTTGACTGCATGGGGGCCGCAAGGGGCGGCCTTCGCAACGCAAGCGGTCCCACGAGATCTCGCCGGATTTCACCGGATCTCACGAGCCCGCGCCAAAAGGCCAAGCCATGACCCACACCATCCGTCTCCCGTACTTCCAGCGCGCTCCCAAATCCTTCAAGGCACTGCTTGACCTGTCCGCCATCATCCAGAATGGCTTGCTCGGCAAGCGCCTTGTCGACCTGGTATTCCTGCGCGTGTCGCAAATCAACGGCTGCGGCTTCTGCATCGACATGCACTGGCGCGACCTGATCCGCCAGGAGGTGGATCCGCGCCATCTCAACGCCGTTGCCGGCTGGCGCGAAGCGCCGTTCTTCAGCGAGCGCGAGCGCGCGGCATTGCGCTGGGCGGAGATCGTCACCGCCACGCCGCACAGCGACGCGAGCGACGAGGAGTTTGCCGCTTTGCGCGCGCACTTTTCCGATGAAGAGATCGCCGAGCTTGGCTTTGCCATTGTCACGATCAACGCGTGGAATCTGCTCAATGTGAGCTTTCGCAACCCGATCCCGGAAAAGGCATGACGCGCAAAAAGGCATAGCGCCAGCCCGCAGCTCGCGCGTGTCGTCCTTGCCTTCACCGCGTACGCTGTAGCCCTCCCCGGGCGGAACGACGAACAAAAAAAACCCCGCTACGCCGCGGGGCAACTACCACGAAGACTGATAGGAAGAGGCGGGAGGGCACCTGCCAATGCCGCATCCGCACAGCGGACTATAGGCGGCGTTTATGACGGACTGAAGGCGCTCGCGTGAAGACGGGATGACGGCCGCAAGCGCGGCGTGCCCATGAAAAAACGGCGCCCCGGGGCGCCGTCTCTTCCTGGCCTGTCGCTTCGGGTTCAGACCCGTTTCAGATCTTTTCCAGCAACAGGCCCTTGAGGTACTCGCCTTCGGGGAAGGCTGCCAGCATCGGGTGATCGGTGCCGGCCGAGAGGCGTCGCAGGATGCGCGCATCGGCGCGGGCATCGGTCGCCGCGCCCGCCACGATCTTCTGGAACAGCTCCATGCTGATCGCGCCGGAACATGAGTAGGTGAACAGCAGGCCACCCGGGCGCAGCAACTGCAGGCCGACCAGGTTGATCTCCTTGTAGGCGCGCGCGGCGCGGTCGATGTGCTGGGCCGACGGCGCGAACTTGGGCGGGTCCAGCACGATCAGGTCGAACTGGCGGCCGTCGGCGCGGAACTGGCGCAGCGACTTGAACACATCGGCGTCGAGCCAGGCCGCACGCTCGGGGTCGAAGCCGTTGAGGGCGACGTTGCCCGCGGCGGTCTTGAGCGCCTCGCCGGAGGAGTCGATCGAGGTCACCGACGTGGCGCCGCCGCGCAGCGCCGCCAGCGAGAAGCCGCCGGTGTAGCAGAAGCAGTTGAGCACTTCGCGGCCATTGGCCAGATCGCCTACCAGCTTGCGGTTGTCGCGCTGGTCGACATAGAAGCCGGTCTTGTGGCCGCTCTTCACGTCCACGTAATAGCGCACGCCGTGCTCGGTCACGCTGAGTTCGGGGTCAGGCTCGGCGCCGGCCAGCACGCCGGTCACCAGCGGCAAGCCTTCGCGCTCGCGCACGGCGGCGTCGGAGCGCTCGTACACGTTCGGGCAGCCGGTTTCCTTGACCAGCGCCTGCACCAGCGCGTCCTTCCAGGCTTCGACCCCGGCCGCGTTGAACTGGCACACCAGCTGGCCGTTGGCGCCGCTACCGTAGTAGTCGACGATCAGGCCCGGCAGGCGGTCGGATTCACCGAAGATCAGGCGCACGGCGTCGCTGTCTTTCACCCACTGCTTGCGATGCGCAAGGGCGGCGGACACGCGCCGCTTGAACATGGCGTGATCGACCGGCTCGTTCTCGTCGAAGCTCCACACCCGCACGCGAATCTGGGAAGAGGGGCTGTACGCCCCGCGCGCCAGGAAGCGGCCGTCGGCGGCGCGCACGATCACGGTACTGCCGGGCTCGCAGCGGCCTTCGACGGTATCCACGCCGGTGGCGTAGACCCAGGGGTGGCGGCGCAGCAAGGATTTTTCCTTGCCGGGCTTGAGGGTGATGGTGTTCATGATTTGTTGTATTAGGCGCCAGACGAAGCCGAGCGAACAGGCCAGCCCGGTCCGAAGTGCCTGATTGTTGTTACTCCCTCTCCCCTCGGGGGGAGAGGGGCGGGGAGAGGGGTGGCTTAGCTAGGAGCCACAACAAGCGGAGCCAGTGTTTTTGTCCAGCACGGTAGCCATGGATACGCTCGCCCTCTTCCGCCACGCGGGAGAGGGGAGCCACGCAGTGCATGGCGGGAGGATGACGGCAAGCTCGCCGGCCCCCTACACCGCTTAACCGGCTACAGCACCACCTTCACCATCGGGTGCGACGTCAGCGCGCGGTACAGCTCGTCGAGCTGTTCGCGGCTGGTGACCCAGACCGTGACGGTCAGGCCGAGGTAGTTGCCCTTGGCTGAAGGGCGCATCTCCATCTTGCCGGCGTGGAAGTCGGGATCGAAGCCTTGCACCAGCGTCACGATGGCTTCGGCAAAGCCATCCTGCATGCTGCCCATCACCTTGATGGGGAAATGGCTGGGGTACTCGATCAGCGACTCGGCCGGCGGGATGTCGCCCGGCTTGCCCTGGTCGGAATTGTCGGCGCTCATTTCAATGCCCTCCTTACTTGCGCTTGAACCACAAGCGGATGGTATCCCACAGGCGGCCGAAGAAGCCGGCCTCGGGCACGTCTTCCAGCGCTACCACCGGGAACTCGGCTACCTTGGTGGCGCCGTCCATCAGCTTGACCGTGCCGACCTGCTGGCCGGCGGTGAGCGGCGCCACCAGCAGTTCCTGGCGCTCCAGCACCGGCTTGATGCGCCCGCCCGTGCCCTTGGGCACGGTGATGTAGGTCTCGTCCTTGACGCCGATCTTGACGGTGGGTGCCTTGCCCTTGTAGATGTCCGGCGTGGCCAGCACCTGGCCGCGGTCGTACAGGCGCAGCGTGTCGAAGAACTGGAAGCCGTAGTTCAGGATCTTCAGGCTTTCCTGCGTGCGGACCGCTTCGGTGGTGGTGCCGATCACGATCGAGACCAGCCGGCGCGAGCCGTTAGGCACATTGGCCAGCGGACGCTTGGCCGAGGAGATCAGGCAATAGCCGGCCGACTTGGTGTGGCCGGTCTTGAGGCCGTCCACGGTGGGGTCGATGTAGAGCAGGCGGTTGCGGTTGGGCTGGCGGATCTTGTTGTAGGTGAATTCCTTCTGCGAGTACATGCTGTAGTACTCGGGGAAGTCCTTGATGATCCGCGTGGTCAGCGTGGCCAGGTCCATGGCCGTGGTGTAGTGGTTCGGGTCGGGGATGCCGTCGGTGTTGCTGAAGTGGGTGTTCTTCATGCCCATGCGCTGGGCCTCGCGATTCATCATCGCCACGAAGCCCTCTTCCGAGCCGCCCACGGCTTCGGCCAGCGCCAGCGCCGCGTCATTGCCCGATTGCACGATCAGGCCCAGCAGCAGGTCCTGCACGCTGACCGGCTTGTTGGCTTCCAGGAACATGCGGGATTCGTCGCTCTTGACCTTCTGCACGATCGTGGTCGGCACCACGGTCTGGTCCAGCGTGAGGCGCTTTTCCTTGAGTGCCGAGAAAGCCAGGTAGGCGGTCATCAGCTTGGTCAGCGAAGCCGGCTCGATGCGCACATCGGCGTTCTGCGAAGCCAGGGCCTGGCCGCTGGTGACGTCAAACAGCATCCAGGACTTGGCCGCCACCTGCGGCATCGGCACGCCCTGGGCGCGCACGGGAGCCGGGGCAAGCACGACGGCGGCGCCGACGATGGCTGCTGTGACCAGGGCGGATGTGTTGGCGGACGCGAAAAGCGGCGTGGCTCTATTCAACATGTTTCAGTTTCCGGCAAAAAAAAGGGGCGGGGAGTGCATCCGGTGACATGGCGGGGCGGCGCGCCGCCCCCGTCACTGGTCCCACGCATTGACGACGAGCTGCTTGATCAGGTGCAGCTTGCGATGAAAGAAGTGGTCGGCGCCGGGGATCACGATCACCGGCAGTTCCTGCGGACGGGCCCAGTCGAACACGCTCGCCAGCGGCACGGTATCGTCCTGCTCGCCGTGGATGACGATGGTGTCGGCCGGCACGTGGGCGACTTCCCAGCGGCTGGCGGCGGTGCCCACCATGGCCAGGCGCTGCACCGGCGTGCCTGCCTCGGCCAGGCGCCTGGCGACGTGGCTGGCCACGAAGCTGCCAAACGAGAAGCCGGCCAGCGCCAGCGGCAGCGTGGCGGCATCCGGCGACCACGCGGACTGGGTGCGCATCCAGTCGATGACAGCCAGCAGGTCGTCCTGCTCGCCCACGCCGTTGTCGTGGCTGCCGGCGGTGCCGCCGACGCCGCGGAAGTTCGGGCGCACGGTGGCGTAGCCAAGCTGCACGAAACTGCGTGCCAGCGTCTGCGCTACCTTGTTGTCCTTGGTGCCGCCGAACAGCGGATGCGGGTGGGCCACCAGCGCGAGCCCGCGCGGGGCGCCGGCCTGGGGCAGGTCGACTGAAACGTCGATGGCGCCGACGGGGCCGGCGACGGTAAGTACCTGGGTATGCGCGTTCATGGAAACAGGAAGCAGGGTGGCTGGCTCTGGCGCCGTGGCGCCCGGGTTTCAGTGATTCAGCGTTTCAGCGTCTCGGCCGAGGCCGGGGCTGAGGTCAATCAGTGATCGACCATCAGGCGTTCGACCGGCTTGCCGCCCACCAGATGGCTCTCGATGATCTCGTCGATGTCCTGCTCGTCGACGAAGGTGTACCAGACGGCCTCGGGATAGACCACCAGCACCGGCCCGAGTTCACAGCGGTTCAGGCAGCCAGCCTTGTTGATGCGCACGCGGCCTTCGCCGCCGGAGATGCCAAGCGCCTTGCAGCGCTTCTTGGCGTATTCCTGCATGGCCTGGGCGTTATGCGCGCCGCAGCAGGCGCCGCCGTCCTCGCGCTGGTTGAGGCAGAAGAAAACGTGGTGCTGGTAGTGGCTGCGCATGCGTGGTGGGCGTATCGGCGGCGGCAACACAGCAGGCAAAGAGTGCCCGGGGCGCGCGCCGGCCGCCAGGAATGGGTGGAAGGGCTGAATTATACGGCGTCATGGGGGGCGGTTCGACGCTTTGGGGACCCACTTCGATGCCGCGCGTGTGCCGCGCGTACTGCGCCGCGGCCACGGGTGGCGTCGCGCGCACCCGCACCGGCCGGATCGTCCGGATCTCCGGACGGCCGGATTCCGGAATTCCGGAAAATCGGAGTGAGGCGTCGTCCGCTTTGCCAGCTTCCTTTTGAAATCAGTCACTTGGCGACACCGGCCGGCCTGGCACGGCGGTTGCGATGCTTAAGGCAGACGCGCTCCATTTGCAGGGCGCGCGAACCTGCCGCTGTGCGGCGGCGGGCACGGTCAAATACCGAGGACGACATCATGAGGAAACCCTTTTACAAGATCCTGTACGTGCAGGTGCTGTTCGCCATCGCGGTGGGCATCGTGCTCGGGCATTTCTGGCCCGCTACGGGCGTAGCCATGAAGCCGCTGGGGGATGGCTTCATCAAGCTGATCAAGATGATCATCGGTCCGATCATCTTCTGTACCGTGGTGTCCGGCATCGCCGGCATGCGCGACATGAAGAAGGTGGGCCGGGTCGGCGGCAAGGCGCTGCTGTACTTCGAGGTGATCTCCACCTTCGCGCTGCTGATCGGCCTGCTGTCCGCGCACCTGCTCAAGCCGGGCGTGGGATTCAACATCGATCCGGCCACGCTCGACACCAAGGCGATCTCGCAGTACGTGACGCAGGCGCATGGCCAGAGCACGGTCGAGTTCTTCATGCACATCATCCCGGACACGATGGTCAGCGCGTTCGCCAATGGCGACATCCTGCAGATCCTGCTGATTTCCCTGTTCTTCGGCTCGGCGCTGGCGGCCATGGGTGACCGCTCGAAGATCGTGTTCGACTTCGTCGAGCAGGTCTCCAAGGTGTTCTTCCACATCGTTCACGTGATTACCAAGGTGGCCCCGCTGGGCGCGTTCGGCGCGATGGCCTTTACCATCGGCAAGTACGGCCTGGGCTCGCTGGTGCCGCTGCTCAAGCTGATCGGCACCTTCTACTTCACCGCGATCGTCTTCGTGGTGGTGGTGCTGGGCACGGTTGCGCGCCTGACAGGCTTCAACATCTTCCGTTTCATCTCCTACATCAAGGAGGAACTGCTGATCGTGCTGGGCACCAGCTCGTCGGAGGCGGCGCTGCCGCACCTGATGGAAAAGCTGGAAAAGCTGGGCTGCTCCAAATCGGTGGTGGGGCTGGTGGTGCCCACGGGTTACTCCTTCAACCTGGATGGCACCAACATCTACATGACCATGGCGGTGCTCTTCATCGCCCAGGCCACCGGCATCGAACTCACGTTGCTGCAGCAGCTCACCGTCCTGGGCGTGGCCATGATCACCTCCAAGGGCGCCAGCGGCGTGACCGGCTCCGGCTTCATCACGCTGGCCGCCACGCTGGCGGTGGTGCCGGACATTCCGGTGGCGGGCATGGTGCTGATCCTCGGTATCGACCGCTTCATGAGCGAATGCCGCGCGCTGACCAATATCATCGGCAATGGCGTGGCGACGGTGGTGATGTCGGCGTGGGAGCACGAACTCGACCGCGCGCAGCTTGACCGCATGCTGCGCCATGGCGGCGATGAAACGGCCGAACTTGCCGAAGCCGGCCCCGGCGTCCGCTGAGGTCCCGGCCTCCGGAGCGGCGGCGCCAGCCGGCGCCGCTCGCCAGCGGGTATCATCGGCGCGTGTCCCTTCGCATGCGCCGATGCCACATTCCGACGATTTCCTCGCCGTGCATGATCCCGCTTCCGCCCGCCTGGTGCATGCGCCAGGCGATGGCGGCGGAACCTGGCGGGGCTTTGCCGCGGCGCTCGCCGTCGGCCTGGTCGTCCTGTGCTCGCTGACCTGGCTGGTTTCGATGCAGCGCGGCATCGACGGGCTGCAGCAAGCCACGGCCACCCGCGCCGATCGTTACGCGGCCACGCTGGAAAGCACGCTCGACCGCTACGAGTTCCTCCCCGCGCTGGTCTCGCTCCATCCCTTTGTCCATGACCTGCTGGCCGCGCCAGGCGATCCCGTGCGCGTGGCGGCGGCCAACCGCTACCTGTCCGAAGTCAACCGTCGCGCGCGGGCTTCGGCCACCTATGTCATTGCCGCCAACGGCCTCGCGCTGGCCGCCAGCAACCATGACGAGCCGGGCAGCTTTGTCGGCACCGATTACCGCTTCCGGCCTTACTTCCAGAGCGCATCGCGCGGGGAGATCGGGCGGTTCTACGCCATCGGCATCACCAGCGATGAGCCCGGCTACTATATTGCGCAGCCCGTGAAGGTGGGGGGGCGCGTGGTGGGCGTGACCGTGGTCAAGCTCAACCTGGAGTGGTTCCAGCGCGCTGGCGCCGGCGGCGCCGAGCCGGTGATGGTGAGCGACGAGCATGGCGTGATCTTCCTTTCCTCGGTGCCCGCCTGGCAGTACCGCACCTTGCAGCCGCTGCCAAGCGAGCTGCAAACCGAGCTGGACCGCACGCGCCAGTACCATGACCAGGAGGTCAGGCCGCTGCCGCTGGAGGCGCTGCAATCCCCCGTTACGCAATGGCTCGGCCGGACCGTGCTGGGCGAGGGCGCGCGGCTGGTGCGCATCGGTACCGGCAGCAACGCCGAGCGCTACCTCGAGATCAGCCGCAAGGTGGGCCCGGCCGACTGGACCATGCAGGTGATGGCCGCGCTGGACCCGGTGCTGGCCAGCGCGCGCAATGCCACCGTCGGGGCGGCGCTGGCCTATGCCTGCATGTGCCTGCTGCTGTTCAACTGGCGCCAGCGCCGGCAGCGCGCGCGCGATATCGAATACGGCAGGCGCCTGCTCGAAGCCGCCTACGACGAGCTGGAGCGCCGGGTGGAGGCGCGCACCGCCGACCTGATGGCCATCAACGAGCAGCTGGAAGCCGAGGTGGCGGAGCGCACCCGCGCCGAGAGCGAGCTGCGCGCGGCGCAGGATGAACTGGTGCAGGCCAGCAAGCTGGCGGCGCTGGGCCAGATGGCAGCGGGCATCACGCATGAGCTGAACCAGCCGCTGGCGGCCCTGCGCACGTTTTCCGACAACACCCGCGTGCTGCTCGAGCGCGGGCAGCTCGATGCGGCCGCCGGCAACCTCGTCGCCATCGCCGACCTCACCACGCGCATGGGCAAGATTACCGGGCAGCTCAAGCTGTTCGCCGGCAAGGCGCGCCAGCGACGGCACGCGGTGCATGTGCGCGCCGCGCTGGACCACGTGCTGGCGCTGATGGCCCCGCGCCTGGCCCATGTTGCGCTGAAGGTGGAGGGCTTGTCCCAGCCGCCCGGGCCGGCGGTGTGGGCCGATGAGCTCAAGCTCGAGCAGGTGCTGCTCAACCTGATCGGCAATGCACTCGATGCGCTGGCCACCGCGGCGCCGCACGCGCCCTGCGTGGAAGTGGCGGTGAGCGAGCACGGCGGCACGGTCAGCATCGCGGTGCGCGACAATGGCACCGGCATCGCGGCCGACGCCTTGCCACGACTGTTCGAACCCTTCTTCACCACCAAGGAGATCGGCCAGGGACTCGGCCTGGGACTGGCCATTTCGTCGTCCATCGTGCGCGAGTTCGGCGGGCAGCTGAGCGCGGCCGAGCGGCCCGGCGGCGGCGCGGAATTCGTGGTGATGCTGCGGCGCGCGCCCGCGCCCGAAGGCGCCGCGCCCCGCGACGCCGCCACTTCCATCTCTCCCACCCATACTGAGTGAGCATTGCCATGCAAGACGGATTGCGTGTCCTGTTCGTCGAAGACGAACCCCTGGTACGCCAGGCCACCGCGCAGAGCCTGGAGCTGGCTGGCTTCTCCGTGCTGGCGCTGCCCTCGGCCGAGGCCGCCATGCCGCACCTGTCGCCGGAGTTTCCCGGCGTGCTGGTGACGGACGTGCGCCTCACCGGCGCCAGCGGGCTGGACCTGCTGCAGCACTGCCGCAACGCGGCGCCGGGCGTGCCGGTGATCCTGGTCACCGGCCACGGCGATATCACCATGGCGGTACAGGCCATGCGCGAAGGCGCCTACGACTTTATCGAGAAGCCCTTTGGCGCCGACCGCCTGACCGAAACCGTGCGCCGTGCGCTGGAGCGGCGCGCGCTGGAGCTGGAGAACCGCGCGTTGCGGCGCGAGCTGGCCGGCCCGGCCGCGGGCACGCGCATCATCGGGCGCTCGCCGGCCATCGAGCAGGTGCGCACGCTGGTGGCCAACGTGGCCGCCACGGATGTCCCCGTGATGATCAACGGCGAGACCGGCACCGGCAAGGAACTGGTGGCGCGCAGCCTGCATGCTTTGTCGCCGCGCCACCAAGCGCCCTTTGTCGCGCTGAACTGCGGCGCGGTGCCCGAGGCCATCTTCGAGAGCGAGATGTTCGGCCACGAGGCCGGCGCGTTTACCGGCGCCGGCAAGCGCCGCGTGGGCAAGCTCGAGCACGCCTCGGGCGGCACGCTGTTCCTCGACGAGATCGAGAGCATGCCGCTGGCGCTGCAGGTCAAGCTGCTGCGCGTGCTGCAGGAGGGCACGCTGGAGCGGCTCGGCTCCAATGCCTCCATCGCCATCGACGTGCGCATCGTGGCCGCGGCCAAGGGCGATATGGAGACGCTGGTGGCGCAAGGCACGTTCCGCGAGGATTTGTACTACCGGCTCAACGTGGTCACCATCCCGTTGCCCCCGCTGCGCGAGCGGCGCGAGGACATCGTTGCGCTGTTCGAGCATTTCATGCTGGTGGCGGCGGTGCGCTACCAGCGCCCCGTGCCCATCCTCTCCGAGCTGCAGCGCCAGGCGCTGATGCAGCGCGCATGGCCCGGCAACGTGCGCGAGCTGCGCAACGCCGCCGACCGCCTGGTGCTGGGCGTGCCCGAGGGCGGCACGCGCGCCGATGCGCTCGACGACTCCACGCCGCTCAAGGAGCGCATGGAGCACTACGAGCGTGCCGTCATCGCCGATACGCTGGCGCGCACCGGCGGCGCGGTCAGCCAGGCGGCGGATCTGCTGCAGGTGGGCAAGGCCACGCTGTACGACAAGATCAAGCGCTACGGGCTGTAGCGCTTCCAGCGTTTCCTGCGTTTCCGGGCGAACCGGCCGATGTGCGCTTCGAGTCAACATCTCTTGATACACTCGCGGGCCCGAACAGCTCACCCGGAACACGCAATGAACGAGGTATCCAGCCAGCACGCATCCAGCCGCCTGGGCGGCACGGCCGTCGAGGTCGATGGCCAGCAACTCACCGCCGCGGCGCTGGTGCAGGTGGCGCGAGGCCGTCGCCCGGCCAGCCTGGACCCGGCTGCGAGTACCCATGTGGCGGATGCGCGTGCGCGTTTCGAGGAACTTGCCTCGTCCAATATCCCCATCTATGGCGTGTCCACCGGCTTTGGCGAGCTGGTGCATAACTGGGTGGATATCGAGCATGCCGGCGCCCTGCAGGAGAACCTGTTGCGCAGCCACTGCGCCGGCGTGGGCCCGTTGTTCGGGCGCGAAGAGGTGCGCGCGATGATGGTTGCGCGCGCCAATGCGCTGGCGCGGGGCTATTCGGCGGTACGCCCGCTGGTGATCGAGCAATTGCTGCGTTATGTCGAGGCGGGCGTCACGCCCGCCGTGCCGCAGGTGGGCTCGCTCGGCGCCAGCGGCGACCTCGCGCCGCTGTCGCATATCGCCATCACGCTGATCGGCGAAGGCAAGGTGCTGCTGGCCGACGGCACCACCGCGCCCACCGCGCAGGTCTTGCGCGAGCATGGCATCGAGCCGATCAAGCTGTCCCACAAGGAAGGGCTGGCCCTGATCAACGGCACCTCGGCCATGACCGGCATGGCGTGCCTGCTGCTGGAAACCATGCGCGCCCAGGTGACGCAGGCCGAGATCATCGCGGCGCTGGCGCTGGAAGGGCTCAACGCCTCGGCCGACGCCTTCATGACCCACGGCCACGACATTGCCAAGCCGCATCCGGGCCAGGTGCAATCAGCGGCCAACCTGCGCGCGCTGCTGGCGGGTTCCACGCGCCTCTCAGGGCATGGCCAGCTGGCGGGGGAAATGAAGACCCGCGCCGGCGACGAGAAGAACACCGGCACCGGTGTGTTTATCCAAAAGGCCTACACGCTGCGCTGCATCCCGCAGGTGCTGGGCGCGGTGCGCGACACGCTGGGGCACTGCGCCACCGTGGTCGAGCGCGAGCTGAATTCGTCCAACGACAATCCGCTGTTCTTCGACGACGGCGAGCTGTTCCACGGCGGCAATTTCCACGGCCAGCAAGTCGCGTTCGCCATGGACTTCCTCGCCATCGCGGCCACGCAGCTTGGCGTGGTGTCGGAGCGCCGCCTCAACCGCCTGCTCAGCCCGCACCTGAATAACGGCTTGCCGGCTTTCCTGGCGGCCGCCAACGAGGGCCTGAGCTGCGGGTTTGCCGGCGCGCAGTATCCGGCCACCGCGCTGATCGCCGAGAACCGCACCATCTGCAGCCCGGCCAGCATCCAGAGCGTGCCGTCCAACGGCGACAACCAGGACGTGGTGAGCATGGGCCTGATCGGCGCGCGCAATGCGCGCCGCATCATCGACAACAACCAGTACATCCTCGCCGTGGAACTGCTCGCAGCCTGCCAGGCCGCCGAGCTGGCCGGCGCGGTGGAAAGCCTGTCGCCGGCGGGCCGCGCGGTCTTTGCCTTCGTGCGCGAACGCGTGCCGTTCCTGGCGATGGATCGCTACATGACCGACGACATCGAAGTCATTGCCGCGCAACTGCGCGCCGGCGCGCTGGTGGAGGTGGTGCGCACGGCTGGCGCGGCGGTCAACTGACACGCGCCTTGGCCGCGCAGCCTCATTTCCACATATCGCGCATGCGCCCGGCCAGGTCGAGCCTGGGCAGCGGCGCCTTGGCCGGCGCGTCCGCCACCGGCGGGGGCGGCGGCCAGGACCGGCTGTGGAACAGCGGCATCACGCGGTTAGGCAGAAAGCGCGTGCGCGAGGCGTAGACATGGCGGTCGCCATAGGCGGTCTGCTGGTGCACATAGAACCGCTGCGGCACCACGATGTCGAGGTGGTCGCGGGCGCGGGTCATGGCGACATATAGCAGCCGGCGCTCTTCCTCGATTTCCTCGGTGGTGCCGGTGGCCAGGTCCGAAGGCATGCAGCCGTCGACGGCATTGAGCACATAGACGGCCTTCCATTCCTGGCCCTTGGCCGAGTGGATGGTGGACAGGATCAGGTAATCCTCGTCGCGCAGCGGCACGCCGGATTCGTCGCTCGATGCGTCCGGCGGGTCGAGCGTGAGTTCCGTCAGGAAGCGCTCGCGCGACGCGTAGGTGGCGGCGATACGCCCCAGTTGCTGCAGGTCCGCAGCGCGCGCGGGCGCGTCGTCGTGCAGGCGCTCAAGGTGCGGCTGGTACCACGCCACCACCTGCTCGAAGGCGGAGGGCCACGGCGCAGCCGGGGCCATCAGGCTGCGCGCCAGCGCCAGCAGGTCGGGCCAGGCCTCGGCGGCGGCTGGCGGCGCCTCAAAGGACTCCAGGGCAAATAGCGGCTCGGTGGCGATTTCCACCGCATCGAGCACGCGAGCGGCAGTCTTGGGCCCCACGCCCGGCAATAGCTGCAGGCTGCGGAAGCCTGCCATGCGGTCGCGCGGATTTTCCAGCCAGCGCACCACCGCCAGCACATCCTTCACGTGCGTGGATTCCAGGAACTTCAAGCCGCCGAATTTCACGAACGGGATATTGCGCCGGACCAGCTCGATCTCCAGCTGCGCGCTGTGGTCGGCGGCGCGGAACAGCACCGCCTGCGACAGCAGCGCCAGCCCGGCCTCGCGCCGCGAGAGGATCTGCTCGACCACATAGCGGGCCTGGTCCGCCTCGTCGTTGACCACCACGATCTCCGGCTTCTCGGCCGAGCCGCGCTCCGACCACAGGTCCTTGGTATAGCGCTCGGCCGCCAGCCCGATCACCGCGTTGGCGGCGGCCAGGATGGGCTGGGTGGAGCGGTAGTTCTGCGACAGCGTGACCATGTCCGCGGCCGGCGTGAACTGCGCGGGAAAATCGAGGATATTGCGCACCGTGGCGCCACGGAAGGCGTAGATCGACTGGGCATCGTCGCCCACTACCGTCAGGCCGCGCCCGTCGGGCTTGAGCGCGAGCAGGATGGCAGCCTGCAGCGCATTGGTGTCCTGGTATTCGTCCACCAGCACGTGGTCGAAGCGCGCGCCCATGTCCTGCGCCAGCGCGGGCTCGGCCAGTGCCTGCGCCCAGTAGAGCAGCAGGTCGTCGTAGTCGAGCACCTGCTGCTTTTGCTTGGCTTGCACATAGCCGGCAAATAGTCCGCGCAGCGCATCCGTCCACATGGCATAGCGTGGGAACCATTGCTTGAGCACGTCTTCGAGCGGCGCCTGCGTGTTGACCACGCGCGAGTAGATCGACAGGCAGGTTTCCTTGCGCGGGAACCGCGAAGCCTGGGCCGACAGGCCCAGGTCGTGCCGCACCACGTTCATCAGGTCGGCGGCGTCGCCGCGATCGCAGATGGTGAAGCTGGGCGACAGGCCAAGCGTTTCCGCGTACTCGCGCAGCAGGCGCGCGCCGATGGCGTGGAAGGTGCCGGACCATGTGAGTGCCGCGCGCCCCGCCCCGCAGGCTTGCATGCCCAGCGCCTGGTCGACGATGCGCTCGACCCGCCGCCCCATCTCCGACGCCGCGCGGCGCGAGAACGTCAGCAGCAGGATGCGGCGCGGGTCTGCGCCGCCCAGCACCAGATGGGCAACGCGGTGCGCCAGCGTGTTGGTCTTGCCCGAGCCGGCACCGGCGATGATCAGCAGCGGCGCGGCGGGCTCGTGCGTCACGGCCGCGCGCTGTTCCGGGTTCAGGGTGGACAGGTAAGCCGGCGTCTCGGGGGCGGCGGCATCCACGGTATCGGGCTGCTTGACGGCGGGTGCGTCGCAAAGCACGGCGCTGGGATCGGGATCGAGTAACACGGAGCGGGGGCCTTAGGGGATGCCGGGCGCAAGTGCGCTGGCCGGCATGGGCGGGGAAAGCTGCTGGCAACTGTATATCCATACAGCCGTGCTGCGCAAGCCGGGCATTGCGCGACGGCGCCCGGCAATAAAAAAAGGTGCCATGGAAGGCACCTTTCTGGGCGGAGGCGGCGGGCCAGTCAGTGGGCCAGTCAGTGGCTCAGGCCGCCTTGGCGAGCGCGCCGTCGAGCAGCTTGTGCAGCGCGTCCCACTCGGGCTCGCCCACATAGCGCTTGAGGATATGGCCGTCCTTGTCGATCACGAAGGTGGTCGGGGTCAGCTGCACTTCGCCGAATGCCTTGGCGGCCGCGCCGTCGGAATCCATTGCCACCTTGAACGGCAGCTTGCGCGTTTGCGCATAATTCATCACGTACATGGGCGGGTCATAGCTCATTGCCACGGCGACGAACTCCAGGCCCTTGTCCTTGAACTTGTCATAGGTGCGGACCATGTCCGGCATTTCCTTGACGCAGGTGACGCAGCTGGTGGCCCAGAAGTTGACCAGGTAGACCTTGCCCTTGAGATCGGCGGTGCTGACTTTTTCGCCGGACAGCAGCGTGAACGTGGCGGGCGGCGCCGCATTGGCGGGGGCGATGGCGCGATAGCCGAACCAGCCCAGCACGGCAACCAGCAGCACGGCGGCGATCACAGGCCACAGCTTGCGCGAGGCGGTGCTTGCCGGGGTGGGTGCGGTGGGGGAAGCGGAGGTCGTCATGATGCTCGCCGACAGGTCAGACAAGCCACTATTCTACTGCCGCTGCCGAGGCGCTGCCGGCTGCATTCACCGAGCCGCCGCGGATGCGACGATTGGCCGCAGTCGGGTGCGCCATTGTGCGCCTCAATGCGCCTTGCTTGCCAAGGCCGAGCGGGCCTGGTCCAGCGCCTGCTCAAGGTAGGCGCCATAGAAATCGGGCTGCATGCCGCGCAGCGGCGTGGCCAGGGAGCGGCCGCGCGCGTCGAGGAAGAGCACCGTGGGTGCTACCGCCACATTGCGGCTGCGGGCCCATTCCCGCGCGGTGGTCATGCTGCCATCGGTGTTGCGCAGCGGCGTGTCGGCGGTCATGTCGAGCTCGCGCGCCTCGATTTCTCCCGCCGCGGCTTGCGGGCCGAGATAGTTGCGGCGCACCGTTTCGCAGTACACGCAGCCCGGCAGTGTCACCAGCACCACCAGGGGCTCGCCCCGGCTGGCCGCAGCGGAGGCCTGGGCGGCGAGATCGTTGACGGGGGGCAGGTGGGCCGTGGCGGCCAGGGCGCTCGTGCTTGCCGCGACCAGCATGGCGCCGAGCATCGCCGCGCCGGTACGGCGTGCGGTGCCAAAGACACCCCGGGGGGATGGCTGCATTGGCTGGATCGATGGCTGGGTTTGCATTGGCGGGCAATGTGGATGAGCGCTGGCACGCGGGTTCTACGATAATAGCGGCTTATTTCCGCATTCGCCGCCCTGATGCCCCACGCCTGGTTTCCACGGTTCTTCCGCTTGCCGCAGTCCCTGCTTGCCAAAGCCATCGTCCTGGGCGCGCTCGGCGCCGGGCTGATCGCCTGTTCACCCCGCTATGACTGGCGCACCATCCAGTCCAACGAAGGCGCCTACGCGGCGCTCTATCCCGGCAAGCCATCCGGCGCTGCGCGCGAGGTGGCGATTGCCGGGCGCAAGCTGCCCATGACGATGGACGCGGCCCGGGTCGACGAGACCTTGTTCGCCGTGGGCGTGGTGACCTTGCCCGCCGATGACGCCGAGTTGCGGCAGGCGGCGCTGGATTCCATGCAGAAGGGCTTGCTCGGCAACCTCGGGCCGCATCCCGCCGAAGCGGTCAAGACCCGCAAGGTAACGGTGATGTCGGCCGCATCGCCGGCCGTGGCGCTCGAGGGCGTGGAGGTGCAGGTAGCCGCGGTATCGCCGCAGGACCAGTCGCCACGCAGGCTGACGGCGCGGCTGGTAGCGTCGGGCGTGCACGTCTACCAGGCGGTCGTGCTGGAGGCGGGAGAGGCCGCGCGCGACCAGCGCCAGGCGGAACAGATAGACCAGTTCCTGACGGGCTTCCATCCGTTCTGACCTGGGCGCTCCAGGCTTCCAGGCTTCCAGGCAGATTCAAGACAGTTTATTTTCAAGGAGTAACGCAATGCGTTGGGATGTTTGGCTGGCCTATTTCGCGGCCTGTTGGGTGATTGCCGTGTCGCCGGGATCCGGCGCGGTGCTGTCGATGAGCCATGGCCTGTCCTATGGCCTGCGCAAGACCACCACCACGATCTTTGGCTTGCAGACCGGGCTGGTCATCATCCTGCTGGTGGCTGGCGGTGGCCTGGGCGCGCTGCTGGTGGCCTCCGAGCACGCCTTTGCCGTGGTCAAGACGATCGGTGCGCTCTACCTGATCTATATCGGCGTGCAGCAATGGCGCGCGCGGGTGGACGGCGGCCGGGACGATGCCGTGCCGGGTACGGAAGCGCCGCGCGTCGCCGCGCTGAGTCCGCGCCGGCGTTTTGCCACGGGCTTGCTAACCAATGTGACCAACCCCAAGGGCATCATCTTCATGGTGGCGGTGTTGCCGCAGTTCATCGATCCGGCCCATGCGCTCGGGCCCCAGCTTGCCATCCTGGCCGCGACCATGTGCGGCGTGGACCTGGTGGTGATGCACGGCTACGCGCTGCTGGCCTCGCGCATGCGCGGCCTGTTCCGCAATGCGCGCGCGGTGCGCTGGCAGAACCGGATCTTCGGCAGCGTGCTGGTGGCCGTGGGCGCGGCGTTGTTCTTCGTCAGGCGCCATCCGGCTTGAGGACTTGGGGCCGGCTCCGCGCCGTCCCGATCCGTCCATATGTCTATCTATCGCTGGCTTCCAACGAGTGCGTTTGCTTCAATAAGGTAAGACGAAGACGACCCAAGCGGAGGCAAGCGATGCGAAGCTCTTCCCCCCAGCAGGCTCCATTGCAAGCGCAGCCGGCCCACACCGTGCCGCCGGCCGAAGATCCGCTGCCGCCGGGCGTGCCGCCAGACCTTCCTCCGATCGAGGAGCCCCCGCCGCCGTCGGAACCTCCTGTGACCGTGCCGCCGCGCCGGGCGTGAATGGCTACGGTGTGCGCAAGGCGCGCCGGTACTGGATAGCCTCGCCCACATGGCTTGGCTGCAATTGCTCGGCGCCCGCAAGGTCGGCAATGGTGCGGGCAATCTTCAGTACGCGGAAATAGGCGCGCGCCGACCAGGCTAGTTTGGCCATGGCGCCGCGCAGCAATGCCTGCGCCTCGGGCGCGAGCGGGCAGTGTTCGTCGATCTCGCGACCGGACAGGGCGGCATTGGGCTTGCCCTGCCGGGCCTGCTGCACGGCCCGGGCGGCCAGCACGCGCTGGCGCACGTCGGCGCTGGGCTCTCCGGGCGGGCCGTCGAGCATTTCCTGATGATCCTGCGCCGGCACTTCCACCTGCAGGTCGATCCGGTCGAGCAATGGTCCCGACAGCCTGGACTGGTAGCGCAGCACCTGGTCAGGCGTGCAACGGCAAGGACGGGAAGGGTGCCCCTGATAGCCGCAAGGACAGGGGTTCATCGCGGCGATGAACTGGAAGCGCGCCGGGAAGTCGGCCTGCCGCATGGCGCGCGAGATGGTGACGCGGCCCGATTCCAGGGGTTCGCGCAGCACTTCCAGCACCTTGCGGTCAAATTCAGGCAACTCATCCAGGAACAACACACCTTGGTGGGCCAGCGAGATCTCGCCCGGCCGGGGATTGCTGCCACCGCCCACCAGCGCCGCCGCCGACGCGGTGTGGTGCGGCGAGCGGTAGGGCCGCTCACGCCAGCGGGCGGGATGGAAGCCGGCGGCGGTCAGGCTCTGCACCGCGGCGGATTCTAGCGCTTCGTCCAGCGTCATGGGTGGCAGCAGGCCGGCAAAGCGCTGGGCCAGCATGGACTTGCCGGTGCCGGGCGGACCGACGAGCAATGCCGAATGCTGGCCCGCCGCCGCGATCTCCATGGCGCGGCGCGCTTGCGCCTGGCCCCGCACGTCACGCATGTCCGGGCCGGCCGGGTCTCCTGCCGCGATCTCCACCAGCGGCTCCGCGCGTGCCAGGCGGTCCGTGGGCAGGGGGCCAAGGTGAGCACAGACTTCCAGCAGGGAGCGCGCCGCATATACCGTGACGCCGTCAATCAGGGCCGCCTCGGGCGCGTTTTCCGCCGCCACCACGAAGCTGCGCGCCGGGCCTTCGCCAGCGGCTTGCCGTGCCGCGTTGTCGCGCCCCAGGCCCATGGCCATGGCCAGTGCCCCGCGCACGGGGCGCAATTCGCCGGACAGCGACAGCTCGCCGGCGAACTCGCTGGCATCCAGGCCATCCAGCGGGACTTGCCCGCTTGCGGCCAGGATGCCGAGCGCGATCGGCAGGTCAAAGCGCCCGGACTCCTTGGGCAGGTCGGCTGGCGCCAGATTCACCGTAATGCGCCGGCTGGGAAACTCGAGTTGGCTGTTGAGGATCGCCGCGCGCACCCGCTCGCGGCTCTCGCGCACTTCGGTATCGGCCAACCCGACGATATTGAAGGCGGGCAGGCCGTTGGCCAGGTGCACCTCGACCGACACCAGCGGTGCCTCGAGTCCGGTCAGCGCCCGGCTACGCAGGAGGGCGAGGCTCATCTCACTCCGAAAAGCATCAAGGAAGTGTTAACGAGAATGGCCGCCGGAATACGGCGGCCATTCTGGCGGTCGAGGGCTGCGCCCGGGGTCATCGGGCCCCTGGAGCAAACACGGGACGCGGCAAGGGCTTCAGCCCGAAACAGGCGTGTCGGAGCCGCCTGTCGAGCGGCTTTCCAGCGCCTGCACGCGGGCTTCCAGTTCCTCCAGGCGCGCGCGGGTGCGCGCCAGCACCTGCGACTGGACGTCGAATTCCTCGCGGGTGACCAGGTCGAGCTTGGAAAACCCCTGCGTCATCATGCTGCGAACGTTTTTTTCGATGTCCTTGGCCGGCGAATTGCGCAGGGCTTCGCTGATCTTGGCCTGGAAATCGTTGAAGAGATCGGTGGGTTTCATACTGGTTCTCCTTTTGCACCGCCTTGGTGCGGATAACTGGGTGGGCGGGATTCGGCGTGCTGCATCGCGGTGCACCGAAACGGGGTGTGGGCAAACGCGGTGCGTGCACGGCACTTGCCGCCAGCATGGGCCGATTATCACGCTTCAAGCGTCCCCGGGAAAGCGCCAGCGCGGGCTGGTAACACCTTTTAACGTCAGTAAGTTCGCTGGGAGACAGTCGGCCTCGTCCAATTTGATGTCTTTTTGCGCACAAAATGACGCTTTCACGCCACGGTTCCCTCCTGGCACGGCAGTTGCAGTAATGGTGGCAGGAGCCTCGTTTTACAAACTACTTTCAAACACACGAGTACCGAGCCAGAGGAAAAGGAGAACAAACCCATGAAGAAGTTGGCCCTTGCAGTCAGCGCCAGTGCAGTTGTGCTTTGCGGGCTCGCCCCCGCCGCCTTCGCCCAGAGCAGTGCGCAGGAGGGCGGTGCACCTACCGACGCCGCCGCCGCCGCCGAGGCTTCGCCGCACACCTTCACCGCCAACGTGACCCTGGCCAGTGAGTATCGCTATCGCGGTTTGATGCAGACCAACCGCCGCCCGGCCATCCAGGGCGGTTTCGACTACTCGCATTCGAGCGGCTTCTATGTGGGTAACTGGAACTCGAGCATCAGCTGGCTCGGCGACAGCAATCCGAAAGTCTCGGCACCGATCGAGATGGACTTCTACGGCGGCTTCAAGAACACGGTGACGCTGGCCGGCCTGGAGTGGAACTATGACGCTGGCGTGCTGCAGTACTACTACCCGGGCGATTACCCGAACGGCTTCACCCGCCCGTACACCACGGAACTGTATGTCGGCGCCGGCGCTGGCCCGGTGTTCTTCAAGTACTCGCAGGCGCTGACCAACCTGTTCGGCTTCGCTGACAGCAAGTACAGCTACTACGCCGACCTGTCGGCCAATGTGCCGCTGAACTTCTGGGACCTGACGCTCAATGCCCACGTCGGCTACCAGAACGTGAAGCACGTGAACAGCGCCTCATACACCGACTGGAAGCTCGGGCTGACCAAGGACCTGGGCAAGGGCTTCGCACTGGCGATCGCCTATATCGACACCAATGCGCACAAATCGGCCTATACCAATGTACCGGGCCGCTACGTCGGCAAGGCTACAGCCTGGGCTTCGATCACCAAGACTTTCTAAACACGCATCAGGTCGAGCGGGCGCCGGACGCGAGGCCGGGCCGTCCCGCTCAGAGGAGAAATCGGATGAAACTGATCATCGCCGTCATCAAGCCGTTCAAGCTCGACGAGGTGCGCGAAGCGCTCTCGGACGTGGGCGTGTCCGGCATCACCGTGACTGAAGTCAAGGGCTTCGGCCGCCAGAAGGGCCATACCGAGCTGTATCGGGGCGCGGAGTACATCGTGGATTTCCTGCCCAAGGTGAAGATCGAAGTGGCCGTCCCGGACGACGTGGTCGACCGGGCCATCGAGGCGATCGAGAAATCGGCGCGCACCGGCAAGATTGGCGACGGCAAGATCTTCGTCGCACCGATCGAGCAGGTCATCCGCATCCGCACCGGCGAGACCGGCGGCGACGCGCTGTGACGCACAGCCCAACGATAAGAGGTTAATCACAATGAAATCCTGGTTCAAGCGCATCCTGACAACCGGCGCCATGGCGCTGGCCTTGGGCACGGCCGGCATCGGCCTGTCCACCCACGCCATGGCGCAGGACAAGCCCGCGGCCGAAGCCTCCGCGCCGGCCGCCGCCACCACGGCCGCACCTGCAGCTGCCTCCGCTCCCGCGGCAGCGGCGGCGGCAGCTGCGCCAGCAGAGGCTGCCGCCCCTGCCGCAGCACCGGCACCGGTGCCCAACAAGGGCGATACCGCGTGGCTGCTGGTCTCCACGGCCTTCGTGATCCTGATGACGCTGCCTGGCCTGGCGCTGTTCTACGGTGGCCTGGTCCGCTCGAAGAACATGCTGTCGGTGCTGATGCAGTGCCTGGTGATCTTCTCGCTGGTGTCGCTGTTGTGGGCCATCTACGGCTACAGCTTCGCCTTCACCGAGGGTAACGCCTTCTTTGGCGGCACCGACCGGCTCTTCATGAAGGGGCTCAATGTCGATGCCGTGGCTGCCACCTTCTCCAAGGGCGTGGTGGTACCGGAACTGGCTTACTTCGCCTTCCAGTGCGCCTTCGCAGCCATTACCTGCGGCCTGATCATCGGCGCTTTCGCCGAACGCGCCAAGTTCTCGGCGGTGCTGGTCTTCGTGGTCCTGTGGTTCACCTTCTCGTACATCCCGATGGCCCACATGGTCTGGTTCTGGCCTGGTCCTGACCTGTACACCGACGCGGCAGCCGGCGCGGCAGCCACGGCCAAGGGTGGCTGGCTGTTCCAGAAGGGCGCGCTCGACTTCGCTGGCGGCACGGTGGTGCACATCAATGCAGCCGTGGCTGGCCTGGTGGGTGCCTTCATGTTCGGCAAGCGGATCGGCTTTGGCCGTGAGGCCCTGCGTCCGCACAGCCTGACCTTCACCATGGTGGGCGCCTCGCTGCTGTGGTTCGGCTGGTTCGGCTTCAACGCCGGCTCGGCGCTGGAAGCCAACGGCTCGGCCGCGCTGGCTTTCGTCAACACTCTGCTGGCGACCTGCGCCGCCGTGCTGTCCTGGACCTTCGGCGAATGGATCAGCAAGGGCAAGCCCTCGATGCTGGGTGGCGCTTCGGGCGCAGTGGCTGGCCTGGTGGCCATCACCCCGGCGGCCGGCTTCGTCGGCCCGATGGGCTCGATCGTGATCGGCATCGCCGCCGGCCTGCTGTGCCTGTGGGGCGTGACCGGCCTGAAGAAGCTGCTGGGCATGGACGACTCGCTCGACGTCTTCGGCGTGCACGGCGTGGGCGGCATCCTGGGTGCGCTGCTGACCGGCGTGTTCGCCGCGCCGAGCCTGGGCGGCACGGGTGTCTATGACTACGTGGCCAACAAGGTCTCGGACGATTATTCGATCGCGGGCCAGGTGTGGATCCAGTTCGAAGGCGTGCTCACCACCATCGTGTGGTCGGGTGTGGTGGCCTTCGTCGCCTTCAAGCTGGTGGATATGCTGATCGGCCTGCGGGTGCCGGAAGAAGAAGAACGCGAGGGCCTGGACATCACCTCGCACGGCGAGACCGCGTATGAAGCCTGATCGTAAAGGTGTTGTGCTGGAGAGCTGATTGGGAATCTTCTCTCAGGAGTTTCGCCCGGCCTTGTGCCGGGCTTTTTTCATTTCAGGCGTCCGCCGCGGGCGGCCGGGCCAGGCGGAAAGCGGAGCCGGCGGCTTTTTCGCAAAGTGCTTAAATCCGATCTTAAAAAGCTTCAATTGTTTTTGAGGGGGGGCGCACATACAGTGCCAGTGAGGCAGTTTCCTCCACCTGCAGAACGCTCCCCGTATCTGTCAGGCCATTTGAAAGCGCGGCTCCGGTCGCGCTTTTTTTTGCCTCCCGGCCTTGCTGGCAGGCCGCCCGGAAGTGCTTCGGATTCCTCTTAGGGCCTCCCCCTTTTATTCCGGGCCCCCATCCCCATATCCGTATCCCTTATCCCTTATGCCGGCGCTCGCATATGCTTATTCAGGCGGCGCCAGCAGCCAATTGGCCGTTCCTCTACAATCTGGGCGAACGATAAAGACGATCAATAGGATGTTTATGGTCCCGCATCTCATCACCGCGCTGAACGGTCCACTGCTCGAGCTGGAAAAAAAGATCCTGGATGCGACGCCGTCCATCGAGCGCTGGTTCAGGCTGGAATGGCAGGAACATACGCCTCCGTTCTACTGTTCGGTCGACCTGCGCAACGCCGGCTTCAAGCTGGCCCCGGTCGATACCAACCTGTTCCCGGGCGGGTTCAACAACCTGGCGCCTGAAATGCTGCCGCTGGCAGTCCAGGCGGCGATGGCGGCGATCGAGAAGATCTGCCCCGACGCCAAGAACCTGCTGCTGATCCCCGAGCGCCACACCCGCAACATGTTCTACCTGCAGAACGTGGCGCGGCTGTCGCTGATCATGCGCCAGGCCGGCCTTAACGTCCGCCTGGGCTCGCTGTCCGAAGACATCACCGAACCCACGCCGATCGAGCTTCCCGATGGCCAGACGCTGGTGGTGGAGCCGCTGGCCCGCCTTGGCGCGCGTGGCCGCCGCCTGGGCCTGAAGGACTTCGATCCCTGCTCGATCCTGCTCAACAACGATCTCTCCGCCGGCATTCCCCCGATCCTGGAGAACATCAACGAGCAATACCTGCTGCCGCCGCTGCACGCGGGCTGGTCCACGCGCCGCAAGTCGAGCCATTTCTCGGCCTATGACGAAGTCGCCAAGAAGTTCGCCAAGCTGATCGACGTGGATCCGTGGATGGTCAACCCGTACTTCGCCAAGTGCGGGGGCATCGATTTCCATGAGCGCATTGGCGAGGAGGCGCTGGCCGACTCGGTCGAAGGCGTGCTCAAGAAGATCGCCAAGAAGTACCGCGAGTACGGCATCAAGGAAACGCCGTATGTCGTGGTCAAGGCCGATGCCGGCACCTATGGCATGGGCATCATGACCATCAAGGATGCGTCCGAGATCAAGGGGCTGAACCGCAAGGAACGCAACAAGATGAGCGTCGTCAAGGAAGGCCTTGAGGTCAACGACGTCATCATCCAGGAAGGCGTGCACACCTTCGAGAAGGTCAACGAGGCGGTGGCCGAGCCGGTGGTATACATGATCGACCGCTATGTGGTCGGTGGCTTCTACCGCGTCCATACCGGCCGCGGCAACGACGAGAACCTGAATGCGCCGGGCGCGCATTTCGTGCCGCTGGCGTTCGCGCCCAACGGCATTCCGGACAGCCATGCCAAACCGGGCGCGGCCGTGCCGAACCGCTTCTATATGTATGGTGTGGTGGCGCGGCTGGCTTTGCTGGCGGCGTCGCTGGAACTCGAGAAGACCGACCCCAATCCGATTCTCTGAGACAAACGCTGCGACCGGGACGAGCCAACATGCGCATTCTGTTTATTACCGACCCGCTGGACACCTTCAAGACCTACAAGGACTCGACCTACGCCATGATGGTGGAGGCGGTCGAGCGCGGCCATGAGCTGTTTGCCTGCCTGCAGTCGCAACTGTCGCTGTCGGCCCATCAGGTCGAGGCGGTGGTGCGCCCGCTGCAGCTAACGGGCGACGCCCATGACTGGTACCGCGCGGGTGAGCCGGGCCTGCAGCCACTGACCGGCTTCGATGCGATCGTGATGCGCAAGGATCCGCCCTTCGACATGGAATATGTGACCAGCACCTGGCTGCTGGAGCTGGCCGAGTCGCAGGGCGCCAATGTGTTCAACAAGCCGCAGGCGATCCGCGACCATTCCGAAAAGCTGGCGATAGCCCGCTATCCCGAATACATCACGCCGACCCTGGTCACCCGTGACGCGGATCGTATTCGCGCGTTCCACGCGGAGCATCGCGATGTGATTTTAAAGCCGCTTGATGGCATGGGCGGGATGGGCATCTTCCGGGTTGGCGCGGATGGCCTGAATCTTGGCGCCATCATCGAGACGCTGGGGGAGAACGGTGCGCGCACCCTGATGGTGCAACGTTATATTCCCGAGATCAAGGACGGCGACAAGCGCATCCTGCTGATCGGCGGCGTGCCCGTGCCGTACTCGCTGGCGCGTATTCCCAAGGACGGCGAAGTGCGCGGCAACCTGGCGGCGGGCGGCACCGGCCGTGCCCAGGAGCTCTCGGCACGCGATCGCGAGATCGCCGAGGCGCTGGCCCCGGGCCTGTGGGAACAAGGCCTGCTGCTGGTTGGGCTGGACGTGATCGGCGACTACCTGACCGAAGTCAATGTGACCAGCCCGACGTGCTTCCAGGAAATCACGCAGCAGACCGGGTTCCAGGTGGCTGCCATGTTCATCGACGCCCTCGAGCACGCGGTACAGGCGCGTTCGCGCTGAATCACGGGCGGGCTGCCTGCTACAATCGCGTCAATCCAACGGATTCACCACCATGGCAGGCATCCTGATCATCGCGCACGCCCCGCTGGCTTCGGCATTGCGCGAGTGCGCCGCCCACGTCTATTGCGGCCAGCCCCAACGGCTCGAGGCGATCGACGTCATGCCGGACGCGGAGCCCGCCGCCGTGCTGGCCGAGGCCCGGCGCCGCCTGGCCGAAGTCTGCGAAGACAACGGCGCACTGGTGTTGACCGATATCTTTGGCGCCACGCCGGCCAACATTGCCGCGCGCCTCGCCGAGCCGGGCCGCGTCAAGGTGCTTGCCGGCGTCAACCTTCCCATGCTGGTGCGCGCCATCTGCTACCGTGCCGAGAAACTCGACCAGCTTGCCCTCAAGGCGCTGGCGGGGGGCTCGCAGGGTGTGCTGCAGGTAGGCTCCACCACCGTCCAGAACCAGATCGCAAATCATCCCGACAAATATGCTGCAGAGGGACACCAACATAATCAATAAGCTTGGGCTGCATGCCCGTGCTTCCGCCAAGCTGACGCAACTGGCGGGCAACTTCGTCAGTCAGGTCAAGATGTCGCGCAATGGTCGGCAGGTCGACGCCAAAAGCATCATGGGTGTCATGATGCTGGCCGCCGGCATCGGCTCCACCGTGACCATCGAGACCGACGGACCCGATGAGCAAGAGGCCATGGACGCGTTGCTGGCGCTCATCGCCAATCGCTTCGGCGAAGGGGAGTAGGAGGCCGGGTACGGGATGAAAGGCGGCAGTGCCGAGCGTGGCGGCGGGCCTGGCCGGGGTCGCTTCGCCGCATCCTGAAGCCGTTTCCAAGGTGGCTGGCCCTGGCCAGATTTTTTAAACGTTCCTGACGGAGCGGTACATGCCATTTGCCCTGCACGGCATCCCGGTTTCGCGCGGCGTCGCCATCGGGCGCGCGCATTTGCTGGCGCCTGCCGCGCTTGATGTCTCCCATTACCTGGTCGACGAAGACCGGCTTGATGCCGAGGTCGAGCGCCTGCGTTCGGCGCGCGCGGCGGTGCGGGCCGAGCTGGTCACGCTCAAGCGGGATCTGCCGCGCGAGGCGCCGGAAGAACTGGGCGCCTTCCTCGACGTGCATGCCATGATCCTGGATGACGAGGCGCTGGCGCGCGAGCCCGAGGCGCTGATCCGCAACCGGCGCTACAACGCCGAATGGGCGCTGACCACGCGGCTCGAAGAGCTGATGCGCCAGTTCGACGAAATCGAGGACGAATACCTGCGCGAACGCAAGGCGGACATCCGCCAGGTGGTCGAGCGCATCCTCAAGGTGCTGGCCGGCGCGGCCGTGTTGGCCCCGGCCCCGGTGCCACCTTCCTCCCTGGCTCCTGACGGCGAGCCCGCGCCCGGCGTGATCGTGGTCGCCCACGACATCTCGCCGGCGGACATGCTGCAGTTCCGCCACACCGTGTTCCACGGCTTTGTGACCGACCTTGGCGGGCGCACTTCCCATACCGCCATCGTGGCGCGCAGCCTCGACATCCCCGCCGCCGTAGGCGTGCAGAGCGCCAGTGAGCTGATCCGCCAGGACGATTGGGTCATCATCGACGGCGATGCGGGCCTGGTCATCGTGGATCCTTCAGCGATCATCCTCGAAGAGTACCGCCACCGGCAAAGCGAGCGCGCGCTGGAAAAGAAGCGCCTGCAGCGCCTGCGCCATACGCCTGCGGTGACGCTGGACGGGCTCGAGATCGACCTGCTGGCCAACATCGAGATGGCGGAAGATGCCACCGCGGCGCTGACCGCGGGTGCGGTTGGCGTGGGCCTGTTCCGCTCCGAGTTCCTGTTCATGAACCGGCGCGGCGAGCTGCCCGACGAGGAGGAGCAATTCGAGGCGTACCGCGGCGCCGTGGACGCCATGCACGGGCTGCCCGTCACGATCCGCACCATCGACATCGGTGCCGACAAGCCACTGGATGGCCGCGACGGCCGGGATGGCCGCGGCGACGATTTCGAGACGGCCCTCAATCCGGCGCTGGGCTTGCGCGCGATCCGCTGGTCGCTGTCCGAGCCGGCCATGTTCCTGACCCAGTTGCGCGCGCTGCTGCGTGCCTCGGCCTTTGGCCCGGTGCGGCTCCTGATCCCGATGCTGGCCCATGCCCGCGAGATCGACCAGACCCTGGACCTGATCGCGCAGGCCAAGCGCCAGCTCGACGCGCGCGGCCAAGCGTTCGACCCCAACATCAAGGTCGGGGCGATGATCGAGATCCCGGCCGCCGTGCTGATGCTGCCGCTGTTCCTGCGGCGCATGGATTTTCTCTCCATCGGCACCAATGACCTGATCCAGTACACGCTGGCCATCGACCGCGCCGACAATGCCGTGGCGCATCTCTACGACCCGCTGCACCCGGCGGTGCTGCAACTGATCGCCCGCACCATCCGCGAGGCCAACCACGCTGGCGTGCCGGTGGCTGTGTGCGGCGAGATGGCCGGGGATCCCGCCATGACGCGCCTGCTGCTGGGCATGGGGCTGCGCGAGTTCTCGATGCATCCCTCGCAGTTGCTGCGGGTCAAGCAGGAAGTCCTGCATGCCGACTGCGAGAGGCTGGAGCGGCTGGTGGAGCAGGTGCTGACCGCTTACGAGCCGGAGGAGCTCGCTTGCGCGTTGAAACTGCTCTGACAACCCTGATTCCGTTAAGGTTTTTACGAAAATCCAACGCTGTGAAGATGTATTTTAAGGCACTTTTCTGCGGGTTGTGACGTTCCCTGTCTTTGCAATATCCGGGCTAAGTGCCGCGCTCTTGGCATGTACCTTTTGTAGCTTAATGGGAATTGTTATCATTTTCGATCTCTGATATTCTGGCGTACATCGCGGGTGACATGCCGGTGTCACCCCTCTCCCAAGGAGGGATTTGTGTACGTTTGCATCTGCAATCAGGTTACCGACCGAGAAATTCATGGTGCTGTGCATCTAGGCGTGTCCACGCTCGACGAGCTGGCTGAAACGCTAGGTGTTGGCACCTGCTGTGGCCGCTGCCGCGAATGCGCCCAACAGGTGCTTTGCGAAGGCGTCGCGGCGGTACGCAACGTCAAGGTCTCCACCATCCAGGTCGCGCCCATTTCTTCCTGTTCGTCGTCGGGCCCACGTGCCATAATGGACACTCGGGACCCGGCAGTCGCGAACGACCGGCGCACTGAGCTGGTTGCTTAAACTCGCTGCAACTTTCAGGTTGCGGCGCGTGTTCGCTTGTTTTGACTGCCTGCGGCGCGCCTTGCGCCGCTTCGCGTTTTTGCGGGGGCCCGTTGCAACAAGGAGCCTCCAATGAAAGGTGACAAGAAGGTCATCCAGCATCTGAACGCGCAGCTGAAGAACGAGCTGACCGCGATCAACCAATACTTCCTGCACGCTCGCATGTACCGCCACTGGGGCCTGAAGAAGCTCGGCGATATCGAGTACAAGGAATCCATTGGCGAGATGAAGCATGCTGATCGCCTGATCGATCGCATCCTGATGCTTGACGGCCTGCCCAATCTGCAGGACCTCAACAAGTTGCTGCTGGGCGAAGACACCCCGGAAATGCTCAAGTGCGACCTGAAGCTCGAGCAAGGCGCGCATGCCACCGTCAAGGAAGGCATTACGTATTGCGAATCGGTGGGCGACTACGTCAGCCGCGAGATCCTGGTCGAGATCCTGACCGATACCGAAGAGCACATCGAATTCCTCGAGACGCAGCTCGACCTGATCGACAAGGTTGGCCTGCCGAACTATCTGCAATCGCAGATGGAGCCGGGCGAGCAATAATCCGCCCAGCAGCCGGCCGCAGGTTCGCAAGAACCCAGTGGCCGCAACCGCGCGGCGCCACTCGGTGCTGCCGGTTCCGCCCGCATCCTGGCGGTAACCCTTATCATTCAGATTCCCATTCTTCACCCAGCCTGACCGCCCTTGCCAGGGCCGGTGTTCGCGCCAGCTTGAGCGCGATCCGCCTATGCTGCGCAGAAGGGGGCCGAATCGGCATCGCACCACACCACACCAGACCAAACCAAACGACAGGAGCCAGCATCATGGCAGACCCGATCCGCCTGACGCAGTACAGCCATGGTGCCGGCTGCGGATGCAAGATTTCGCCGCAGGTGCTCGACGTGATTCTTGCCGGCAGCGGCAACCAGCATCTCGATCCGCGCCTGTGGGTCGGCAATGCCTCGCGCGACGATGCGGCGGTTTATGCGCTGGATGGGCTGGAGGAGGGCCGTGGCGTGGTCTCCACCACCGATTTCTTCATGCCGATCGTCGATGACCCGTTCGACTTCGGACGCATCGCTGCCACCAACGCCATCAGCGACATTTACGCCATGGGAGGCGATCCGCTGCTGGCCATCGCCATCCTCGGCTGGCCGGTCAAGCTGCTGCCGCCCGAGGTGGCGCGTGAGGTGGTGGCGGGTGGGCGCCGTGCCTGCGAGGAAGCGGGCATCCCGCTTGCCGGCGGGCATTCCATCGATGCTCCGGAGCCCATCTTCGGGCTTGCGGTGACGGGCGTGGTCGACCGCGCGCACCTGAAACGCAACGACACCGCGACCGCCGGCTGCCGTCTGTACCTGACCAAGCCGCTGGGCATCGGCGTGCTGACCACTGCCGAGAAGCAGGGTAAGCTGCGCGCCGAGGATATCCACCTGGCTCGCGACTGGATGTGCGTGCTCAATCGTCCGGGCAGCCGCTTCGGCAAGCTGGCCGGCGTGCGGGCCATGACGGATGTGACCGGCTTTGGCCTGCTCGGGCACCTTGTCGAGATGGCAGACGGCAGCCGCCTCACAGCGCGTCTTGGCCACGCCGCCGTGCCGTTGCTGCCGGAAGTGCTGCGCTACGTCGAGGCCGGTTGCGTGCCCGGCGGCACCCAGCGCAACTTCGATAGCTACGGCGCACGGATCGGCGCCGGGATCGACAACCGGGGCGGCGCGTTGAGCGAGGTGCAGCGCGCCTTGCTGTGCGATCCGCAGACCAGCGGAGGCTTGCTGGTGGCGGTCGAGCCTGCCGGTGAGGCCGGTTTCCATGCCGCCTGCGTGGAGTTTGGCCTGGCACTGGCGCCGGTCGGCGAGTTCGTCGAGCAGGGCCGGTACGCCGTCGAGGTGATCTGATGCGCGAGGATACGGCCGACTTTCGCCAGCTCTTTCTTTCCGGCGCGCCGCTGCTCGATGCGCGCGCGCCGGTGGAGTTCGCGCGCGGCGCGTTTCCGGGCGCGGTCAACCTGCCGCTGATGGACGATGCCGAGCGGCACCAGGTTGGCTTGTGCTATGAGGAACAAGGGCCGCAGGCCGCGCTCGCGCTGGGCCACCAGTTGGTGACCGGCGAAATCCGCGCGGCGCGAACCGCGGGCTGGGCGGCCTTTGCGCGGGCGCATCCCGACGGCTACCTGTATTGCTTCCGCGGCGGCCTGCGCTCGCAGATCGTGCAGCAATGGCTGCGCGAGGACGCCGGCATCGCTTATCCGCGTGTGACGGGCGGCTACAAGGCGATGCGCGGCTTCCTGATCGAGACCCTGGATGCGGCCGCCGCCGAATGCAGCCTGCTGGTGCTGGGCGGCATGACCGGGAGCGGCAAGACCGAGCTGATCGCTGACCTGGTCACGGGCCCGAGCGGCAGCCGGGACGCCGCCATCGACCTGGAGGGCCAGGCTCGCCACCGCGGGTCCAGCTTTGGCCGGCGCACGGTGGCGCAGCCCACGCAGATCGATTTCGAGAATGGCCTGGCGATTTCGCTGCTGCGCCATCGCGCGGCCGGGCTGCCGGCGCTGGTGGTCGAGGACGAGGGGCGCTTCATCGGCGCGCGCAACCTGCCGCAGGCCTTCTATCAGGCGATTCAGGTAGCGCCGCTGGTCTGGCTGGAGGAGTCCTTCGAGGTGCGCGTGCGCCGCGTGCTGGAAGACTACGTGCTCGGTCTGTCGGGGGAGTTCATGGCGGCACTGGGTGAGCAGGCAGGTTTCGCCGCTTACGCGGCGCGCCTGCGCGATGCCATGGCGGCCATTGCCAAGCGGCTCGGCGGCACGCGCTACGAGCGGCTCTCGGACTTGCTGGACCAAGCGCTGGCGCGCCAGGAGGAAACGGGCGAGACCGACCTGCATCTGGGCTGGATCGCCTTGCTGCTGCAGCAATACTACGACCCGATGTACGCCTACCAGCGCGAACAGCGCGAGGCCAGGATCGTGTTCCGCGGCGAGCGCGCCGCGGTGCTGGCTTTCCTGCGTGAGCGCACCCGCGCCTGAACGCGCGCAGGCCGCCTAGGGGGCGGCCTGCGCGTGCGCGCCACCGCAGACTTCGCAATCGGCCACGCGCGCGAGGCGCATCGTGGTCCATTCCATGCCAAGCGCATCGACCATCAACAGGCGGCCGGCCAGGGTGGTGCCGACGCCCATCAGCAGCTTGAGGGCCTCCGCCGCCTGCACCGTGCCCACCATTCCCACCAGCGGCGCGAACACGCCCATGGTGGCGCAAGCCACTTCCTGCGCCGGCTGCGAGGGCGGGAACAGGCAGGCATAGCAGGGCGCGCCCGGCTGGCGGTGGTCAAACACGCTGATCTGCCCGTCGAAGCGCAGGGCCGCGCCGGACACCAGGGGCACGCTGTGCTGGACGCAGGCGCGGTTGACGGCCTGGCGCGTGTCGAAGTTGTCGCAGCAATCGAGCACCACGTCGGCATCGGCCACCAGGCGCGCTAACTCTGCGGCGCCCACGCGCGCCTGTACCAGGCGCACGTCGATGCCCGGGTTGATGCGCAGCATGCCCTCCCGCGCCGATTCCACCTTGGGGCGTCCGACATTGGCGGTGGTGTGGATCACCTGGCGCTGCAGGTTGGTCAGATCGACCACGTCGTCATCGACCACGGTGATGGTGCCCACGCCGGCCGAGGCCAGGTAGGGCAGGGCGGCAGCGCCCAGGCCGCCCGCGCCGATCACCAGCGCGTGGCTGGCGAGCAACCGGCTCTGGCCCTCGATGCCGAGTTCGTCGAGCAGGATATGCCGCGAATAGCGCAGCAGTTGATCGTCGTTCATGCGTCGTTCATGGCGTGCAATGCAAAAGCGGCCCCGCGGGGCCGCTGTTATTCATCAGGATTTCAGGGGGCCTTGCCGGTCGGCGTGCCCAGCGGCGTGCCCATCGGGGCGCTGGCCGGCGGCGCGCCGGCTGGTGCCTTGCTGGCCGGCTTGGCCGGGGTAGCCGCCTTGGTTGCCGCAGGCTTGGACGGCTTGTCCGACGTGGCCACGGCTTCAAGCTTGGACTTGGAGCGCTTGACCGGCTGGCCTTCGAGCTGGGCAATGGCTTGCTGCAGCATGAAGTCCTCGGCCGAGCCGAACTCGATCGGCTTCTTCTTGCGTTCCTTGTCGCGTTCTTCCGGCGTTTTCTTGGCGTTTTCTTCCTCGAGGCGGCGCAGTTCCTCGACGCGGCGCTGCTCGCGCTCGTTCATCTCGGGCTCTTCCGATTCCTGCTTGTTGTGCAGGTGGCGCTCGGTGTCGATCTCGCGGGTGATCAGCGCGTCGTCAGGATCGCCTTCCGGGTTCTGGTCGACCGGGATGTCCGGGCGGATGCCCTTGGCCTGGATCGACTTGCCCGTCGGCGTGTAGTAGTACGCGATGGTCAGCTTGATGCCGGTGTCGTTGGTGAGCGGGCGCACGGTCTGCACGGAGCCCTTGCCGAACGTGGTCTTGCCCATGATCAGCGCGCGCTTGTGGTCTTGCAGCGCGCCGGCAACGATTTCGGACGCCGACGCCGAGTAGGCGTTGGTCAACACCACCATCGGGATCTTTTTATACAGCGCCGGCAGGTCCTTGAGCGGATCGTCCTCGAGCGAGGACAGCCGGTAGTTGTTGAACGTGGTCTTGTAGACACGCTTGGCATCGGGCACCTGGCCATTGGTCGAGACCACGGTCACGTCGTCGGGCAGGAAGGCTGCCGCCACGCCGACCGCGCCTTGCAGCACGCCGCCGCCGTTGTTGCGCAGGTCCAGGATCACGCCCTTCAGGTTGGGGTTCTTCTGGGCCAGTTCGTCCAGTTTCTTGCCCAGGTCGGCCACCGTGCGTTCCTGGAAGCTGGTCAGGCGGACCCAGGCGAGGCGGTCATTGTCGATCAGCTTGGCCTTGACCGACTGCACGCGGATCTCCGCGCGCGTGATCGACACCGGGAAGGTGCGCTCGTCGCTCTTGCGATAGATGGTCAGCGTGACCTTGGTGCCCGGCTCGCCGCGCATGCGCTTGACTGCCTGCTCCAGTGGCAGGCCGCGCACAGGCTTGTCATCGATGCGGGTGATCAGGTCGCCGGGCTGGATGCCGGCGCGGAAGGCGGGGGTGTCTTCGATCGGGTTGATCACCTTGACGAGCCCTTCTTCCTGCGAGATTTCGATCCCCAGGCCGGCGAAGCGTCCGCGCGTGCCTTCCTGCAGTTCCTTGAAGTCCTTCTCGTCCAGATAGGCCGAATGCGGATCCAGGCTGGCGACCATGCCTTTGATGGCTTCGGTCAGCAGCTTCTTGTCATCCACCGGCTCGACATATTCGCGCTTGATCTGGCCGAAGATGTCGGCCATCAAGCGCAACTGCTCCAGCGGGAGCGGCCCCGGCGAATTCTGCGCCGTGGCCGATAGTTGCAGCGTCGCGAGCACGCCGGCAACGAGTCCGGCAGTAACAAGACTGATGTTCTTGAGCGTCTTACGCATGAGGGCTGCCTGAACGTGTGAGGATTGTGCTGTGTCGGAGCCGGCCTGGCGCATCGCACCGGCCGGATTTGTCCGACAGTATAAGAGGGAGCAGCAAAAAAGGCCTGGTCCACTGCCTGAGACGGCCGGGCGAGCCTCGCGGCGCGCGCCCGGCCTGGGCCTCAGTTTGCCTTGCCTTGGTTCGCCACGGCGGCCAGGGAGGCCGCGATCGCTTCCTGGTCGCCCAGGTAGTAATGACGCAGCGGGCGCAGGTCTGCGTCCAGCTCGTACACGAGCGGGGTGCCATTGGGGATGTTGATGCCAACGATGTCGTCATCCGAGATCTGGTCCAGGTACTTCACCAGCGCGCGGATGCTGTTGCCATGGGCGGCGATTACCACGCGCTTCCCCGCTTTGATGTCGGGGGCGATGGATTCGTTCCATAGCGGCAGCACGCGCTCGACCGTGTCCTTCAGGCATTCGGTCAGCGGAATCTGCTCGCGCGGCACTTGCGCGTAGCGCGGATCGTCGTAAGCCGCACGCGGATCGTCCGCGTCGAGCGCCGGCGGCGGGGTGTCGTAGCTGCGGCGCCATACCAGCACCTGCTCGTTGCCGAACTTGGCGGCGGTCTCGGCCTTGTTCAGGCCGGACAGCGAACCATAGTGGCGTTCGTTCAGGCGCCATTCGTTCCGGACCGGAATCCACATCAGGTCCATTTCGTCCTGCACGTGCCACAGCGTGCGGATGGCACGCTTCAACACCGAGGTGTAGGCTACATCGAAGGCCAGCCCTGCCTCGCGCAGCAGCTTGCCGCCCAGCTTGGCCTGGGCCACGCCGGTGTCGGTCAGGTCGACGTCGACCCAGCCGGTGAAGCGGTTTTCGAGATTCCACGTGGATTCGCCGTGGCGGATGAGAACGAGTTTGTACATGCTGCTTCCAAAGCGTGAGAAACCTGTGTGCGCCCTGCCACATACCGCCGCACATGTGTCAACTAGGAGACAATAGCGGGTCGCGGGCGCCAAACCGTCTATTTTATAATGCCGCCGACTCAACCCACCGGAATGCCAACGTGAATTTCTTCGCCGACTACAACAACCTTGCCTTGATCGCCCTCGCCGTCGTGTCGGGCGGCCTGCTGGCGTGGCCCGCCATCTCGCGCGGAACCTCCGGCAAGACCGTCAACCCGGCCGCCGCTACCCAGCTGATCAACAAGCGCAATGCCGTGGTTGTGGATATCCGGGAAGCCACCGAATACGCCAAGGGCCACCTGCCGCAAGCCAAGAGTGCGCCACTTTCCGACCTGGCAAGCCGTGCCGCCAGCCTTGCAAAGGACAAGTCCGTCCCCATCATCGTCGTGTGCCAGACCGGCCAGCGCTCGGGCAAGGGTCAAGCAGCCCTGAAGGAAGCCGGTTACAGTGAGATCTATTCGCTCGAAGGTGGCCTTGCCGCCTGGCAGCAAGCCGGTCTGCCCGTGGTCAAGTAAGCGGCGCAGGCAAGCGGCGCTGGGGGCACGTCCTCCGTTGCCGCCGCTGTCCCGGCTTGCGAGCACCCGACCAACCTCCGGATTCCGTTTTTCAAGGAGATGCGCATGGCCCGCGTTGTAATGTACAGCACGGTAGTTTGTCCGTATTGCCAGATGGCCGAGCGCCTTCTGAAGGCCAAGGGCGTCGAGGCGATCGAGAAGATCCTGATCGACCGCGAGCCCGGCAAGCGCGAGGAAATGATGAGCCGCACCGGTCGCCGCACCGTGCCGCAGATCTACATCGACGAGACCCATGTCGGTGGCTTCGACGACCTCTCGGCGCTCGATCGCCAGGGTGGCCTGGTGCCGCTGCTGGGCGCCTGAAGCGCAGCCTGTCTCGCCGCGGGTGAATTCGCCACCCGCGTCATGTACCATATACGTTTTCCAACCGGGTGCCGACCCGGGCCGTTCACCCTGGGCCAATCCCGCCCATGGTGCCAATGTCCCGCTCGCCTGGCCCCCAACGCCCATTTTTCCGGAAGCCTTTCATGAGCGACCAGCAGAACAATCAGCAGGAAGACCAGCCGTTCTTCAACATCCAGCGCGTGTACCTGAAGGACATGTCGCTCGAGCAGCCGAATTCGCCCGGCATCTTCCTCGAGACCGAAGCGCCGGCCGTGGAAGTGCAGGTGAACGTAGGTGCCTCGCAGCTCCAGGAAGGTATCTTCGAAGTCGTGGTGACCGGTACCGTGACCACCAAGGTGCAGGACAAGGTTGCCTTCCTGGTGGAAGCCCACCAGGCCGGCATCTTCGATATCCGCAACGTGCCGGTGGAGCAGCTCGACCCGCTGCTGGGCATTGCCTGCCCGACCATTCTCTACCCGTACCTGCGTAGCAATATCGCCGACGTGATCACCCGCGCCGGCTTCCAGGCCATTCATCTGTCGGAAATCAACTTCCAGGCCCTGTACGAACAGCGCCTGCAGGCCGCGATGGAAGAAGCGGAAACCGCGCAAGGTGGCAACAGCGGCATCGTGATGCCCGACGGCAGCCAGGCTCGTCACTGATCCTGCTGCAGGATGTCGCAAAGACGGGGCTTCGGCCCCGTTTTGTCTTTCCGGTTCGCGTCATTCGTGGCGCGCAAGGCTTAAGGCTCAGGGCTTAAGGTTTCGAGGCCGAACAAGCGAGGCAAACCGCCATGAATATCACTGTCTTCGGTGCAGGTGCCTGGGGCACCGCGCTCGCCAGCCATGCCGCCGCGGCCCACGATGTGGTGCTGTGGGGGCGTGATGCCGCCCAGCTGGCCGCTATCGGCGCCGACCGCGTCAATGCTACCTACCTGCCCGGCGTGCCGCTGTCCGGGCGGCTCGTGGTGGAACCCGATTTCGAGCGGGCCGCGGCGCATGCCGATGTCGAACCCGATGGCCTTGTGATCGTCGCCACGCCGGTTTCGGGCCTGCGCGAAATGACGCGCAGGCTGGCCGCGAGCCAGGCCGGGGGCTTGCGCATGCTCTGGCTGTGCAAGGGCTTCGAAGCAGGCACCAATGCGTTGCCGCACCAGATGGTGCGGGAAGAACTCACCGTCGCCGGCCGTCTCGCCGACACCAGCTACGGCGTGCTGACCGGGCCTAGTTTTGCCCGTGAAGTGGCGCTGGGCCAGCCCTGCGCGCTGACCGTGGCGGGCACTTCGCCGGCGCTCTCCGAGTTCGCTCAGCAGGCATTCCATCACCATGCCATGCGCATCTACGGCAGCGATGACCTGGTCGGCGCCGAGGTGGGGGGCGCAGTCAAGAATGTGCTGGCGATTGCCACCGGCGCCAGCGATGGCCTGGGCCTTGGCCTGAACGCGCGCGCCGCGCTGGTGACACGCGGCCTGGCCGAGATGACCCGGCTCGGCATGGCATTGGGAGGGCGCGTCGAAACCTTCATGGGCCTGGCCGGTATGGGCGACCTGATCCTGACCGCCACGGGCGACCTCTCGCGCAATCGCAAGGTTGGCCAGCAACTGGCGCAGGGCAAGACGCTGGCGCAGATTCTGGCCGAGCTTGGCCATGTTGCCGAAGGCGTGCGCTGCGCGCAGGCCGTGGCGGCGCTGGCCGCGGCCAAGGGCGTCGACATGCCGATCACGCGCGCGGTATGTGCCGTGCTCTTCGAGGGGCTGCCCGCCGCCGATGCGGTGGCGCGGCTGCTTCAGCGCGATGCACGCGATGAGTGAGCGCGCAATGGAAGATCGTCGCCGCGTCCTGAAGGCCCTTGCCGTCTGTGCCATGCCTGGCGTGGCTGGCACCGCGCTGGCTGCGCCCGCATCCGCCCAGCCCTGGCCCGTAAAGCCGATCCGCATGGTGGTGCCGTTCCCAGCCGGGTCCTCGCCCGACCTGATCGCGCGCCTGCTGACCGAGAAGCTGGCCCCAGCGCTCGGACAAGCGGTCGTGGTGGAGAACCGTCCGGGTGCCGGCGGCAATATCGGCACCGGCATGGTGGCCAGGGCCGCCCCGGACGGCTATACCTTGCTGCTCACCATCAATGGGCCGCTGGTCACCGCGCCCACCTTGTCGCGCCATCTCGGCTACGACCCGGTGCGCCAGCTCGCCCCCGTGTCGCTGGTGGCGACTTCGCCCAATGTGCTGGTGGTGGATGCCCGCCTGCCGGTGCATGACGTGCGGGAGTTCGTGGCCCTGGCCCGTTCCCGGCCGGGTGTGCTGAACTACGGGTCGGTAGGCAACGGCAGCGCTGCCCACCTGGCCATGGAGCAGCTCAAGGCGGCCGCCGGCATCGACCTGCAGCACATCCCCTATCCTGGGTTCGCGCAGATCACCACCGCCATGGTCGGCGGCCAGGTGCAGGCCGGCTTCATGGTGCCGGCCATCGCCATGCCGCTGGTGACTGCAGGCAAGCTGCGCATCATCGCGGTCACCACCAGCGGGCGCACCAGCCTGCTGCCCGCGGTGCCCACCGTGGCGGAATCCGGCTATCCCGGCTTCGAGGCGATCTCATGGCAAGCAGTGCTGGCCCCGGCGGGCACGCCCGCGCCGGTGATCGACCGGCTCTATCGTGAGCTGGTGGCCATCATCGGCAGCGAGGACGTGCGCGCCAAGATGCGCGCTCAGTATTTCGTGCCGGCCGGCACCGCGCCGCAATCGCTGCGCCAGACCATGGCGAGCGAGAAGGTGCGCTGGGACAAGGTGATCCACGTGGCGGGCGTGCAGCCGGAATAAGGAAGTGCGCCGGTGGCGGCCTCAGGCGCCGCCGGCAAAGCCATTCTGGCGCCAAGCTTCGAACACCACGACCGCGACGGTATTGGAGAGGTTGAGGCTGCGGTTGTCCGGCCGCATCGGCAGCCGGATGCGCTGCGCGGTGGGAAACCATTCGCGCCGCTCCGGCGCCAACCCGCGCGTTTCCGAGCCGAACACAAACCAGTCCCCGGGCTGGAAGCTGACCTGGCCGAAGGGCGTCGAGCCATGCGTGGTCAGCGCGAACATGCGGGTCGGGTCGGGTCGCTCGCTTTCCATCAGCGCGTCCCAGTTCTCGTGCACGCGCATGCTGGCGTACTCGTGATAGTCCAGGCCGGCTCGGCGCATGCGCGCGTCTTCCAGCGGAAAGCCGAGTGGCTTGACAAGGTGCAGGCGCGCACCGGTGTTGGCGCACAGCCGTATCACATTGCCGGTGTTTGGCGGGATCTCGGGTTCGACCAGGACGACATTGAACATGGGGGAGGGGCGGGCCAGGGGCGCCGCAGCCGTGAAACGCTGGGCAGCTTACCCTGCCGTGGGCCGGCTGTCACGCCGGGCCTGTGGGCTGCGCTACGGCGTGCGCAAGGCGACCACCAGCGTCACGCGCGCCGCGCCGTTGGCTTTCAGGACCCGCGCCGCTTCGCCCAAGGTGGCGCCGCTGGTCATCACATCGTCGACCAGGCCGACATGCCGGCCCGCAACGTCATGGCCGGACCCGAGGCCGAAGGCATCCTGCAGGTTGACCTGCCGCGCGGGCAGGTCCAGCGTGGCTTGGGCCGGCGTATCGCGCAGCCTCGCCAGCAGCGTCGGCGCGGCGCGCACGCCCAGCCGGCGTGCCAGCGGCCGGGCGATTTCCCAGGACTGGTTGAAGCCACGCTCGGCAAGGCGCTGCGCGGACAGCGGGATCGGCGCCAGCACATCGGGCAGGGCCACGCCGGATCTTCCGGACTCGGCCTGCCAGCGGCACGCCAGTTCGCCCCCAAGCCAGTCCGCCAGCGGCAGCACGCCGCCGAACTTCAAGGCCAGCACCAGGCCGTCCTGCGGGCTGGCGTAGTCGCCCAGCACCAGCGCGTCGTCGAAAGGCGGCGGCTCGTAGCGGCACTGGGCACAGAGCGAGGTTGCGCCTGGCCCGGCGGTGCGCCCTAGCGGCCGGGCGCAGCAGCGGCAACGCGGCAGCGGCGTTAGCAACTCTTGCGCGCAACCTGCGCAGACGGTTTCGTCCTGCACAGTGCCGCAAAGTGCGCAAGCCGCTGGCAGGAGCGTGCGCAGCAAGCGCCGCGCATGATGGCGCAGGGTGCCTTCGCCCGGGCGCGCCAGGCGGCACGGCACGGGGGCGACTGCCGCATGAGGCACGTCGGGGGCGCCGGCGGCAGGCCTGGCGGTGGACGCGTATACTTGCGATCCTGTTGCGGCGCCCGCTGGCGCGCGCACCGCATGCCCGACCGCCGCCTCACGCCGGCCGTCATCCTCATTCTTAGTTTCTTGCTGCCTGGTTTGACCGTGTCCCTGCATGACGCCGACTCCCCCGATGCCTATTTGCCGCCCACGCGGCTGACCCGCCTCGCCTTCGACCGGCGCAGCGCCGGATTCAGCCAACTGGACTTCCTGCTGGGCGAGATTGGCCAGCGCATGCAGGAGCGCATGCAGATGATCCGGCTGGCGCCGGCGCGCGCGCTCGATATCGGCTGCGGCCACGGGCGCGGCCTGGCCGCGCTGCGTGCCCAGTACCCGGATGCGCAGATCGCCGGGATGGATATTTCCGGCGCCATGCTGCGCGAGGCGGCCCAGCGCGATCCCCAGCGCCAGTCCGGGTGGCTTGGGCGTCTGCTTGGCAAGCGCCCGACCTTCGACCTGGTGCAGGGCGATCTTGCCACATTGCCCTTCGCCCCGGCCAGCTTCGACCTGTTGTGGTCCAACCTGGCGTTGCACTGGCACCCCGAGCCGCACCGGGTCTTCCCGGAGTGGCACCGGGTCACCCGCGACGAAGGCCTGGTCCTGTTCTCACTGTTCGGGCCGGATACGCTGGCGCAATTGCGCGCCGCCTTTGCCGAAGTGGACGGCGACACCCACACGCTGCGCTTCGTCGACATGCACGATATCGGGGACATGCTGGTGCACAGCGGCTGGTCCACGCCCGTGATGGACATGGAGACGCTGACGATCACCTATGAGTCGCCGCGGACCTTGCTGCGTGAAGTGCAGGCCTTCGGCGGGCTGCGCCTGCCGGCTGGCGCGAGCCAGGGAGGGCTGCGCGCTCGCCGCTGGCACGCAGCACTGCTGGCCGCGCTGGAGCGCCAGCGCAATGCCGAGGGACTGATCCCGCTTACGTTCGAGATCGTCTACGGCCATGCCTGGAAGCTGGCGCCGCGCGGCAAGCAGGCTGTCGATGAGCTCGGCAACGCCGTGGTTCCGCTCGACAAGATCGCGCGCGCGCGGCAGCGCAAGTAACGTCCGCGGCGCTGCTGCACGCATCGGCGGCGCAGTCAAGCGGCCGATGGCGAGCACCGTACTGATGCACAAAAACTTGTCGCGCGCTAGCCCCTTGGTCAAGTAGCGGCCTTGTCCGAGTAGGCGAAGCGCCCTATAATGCGCCAGTTTGTCGCAGTGGTCTCCCTGGCACAATTTGCCCGAAATCGCACTTCAATGGTGCGTCCCAGGCGCAATCGTCCAGGCGTGCATCCAGCGCAGAGTAGTTGGCGATGCAAGGTTGGCGATGCAAGACTTGGGTATCGCACTCCAGACGGCACAAGGCAAATCCGGCGGCAGTTCCGACGGATTTGGCCCGCCGGACAAAGACTGGCTGATGAAGCGGAATTGTTCGCTGTCTCCGCGCCAGGTTGGCTGGTTTTACCTCTCAATCGTCAGTGTTTCGCTCGCCATCGCTTTGTTCTTCGCGTGGCGAGGGTCATGGCTCGTGCTTCCCTTTGCCGGGCTGGAACTGCTGGGGCTGGGCATTGCCCTGCTGGTGCACGGGCGGCATGCGTCGGACTACGAGCGCGTCAGCCTCGTCGACGGCAGGCTGGTAGTGGTTTCGGTCAGTGCAGGGCAGCTGACACGGCATGAATTCAACCCGCTATGGGTGCGGGTTGAACCGGGTGAATCATTACGGGCGCTGGTGTTGCTGCGCTCGGGCAAGAGCGCTGTGCGGGTGGGGTGTTTTCTGGACCCGTACAAGCGGCGAAAGTTCGCGCAGGAGCTCGCATCGGCTTTGCGCTGCCTCTGAGAGGCAGCGGGGGCCGGCGAGTCACAGATTTGAATCTGTAAATTGGGTAGATAACAAATGAAAATGTGGAAGAAGGCATCCGCAGCGTGTCTGGTGGGGGCATCCCTGCTCACCAGCTACGCAGCCCTGGCAGTGGAAGACATGCCAGGTGGCCCCGCCGTGCGACAGCTCAATCTGACCGAGCCGGTCACCAAGATCGCCGAGCAGATTCACTGGCTGAACTGGATGATGCTGATCATGTGCACCGTGATCTTCATCGGCGTGTTCGGGGTGATGTTCTACTCCGTGTTCAAGCACCGCAAGTCCAAGGGCGCGAAGTCGGCTTCCTTCCACGAAAGCATCACCGTCGAGGTGATCTGGACCATCATCCCCTTCCTGATCGTCATCGGCATGGCCCTGCCTGCCACCAAGACGGTCGTGGCGATGAAGGACACCACCAACGCCGACATCACCATCAAGGCCACCGGCTACCAGTGGAAGTGGGGCTACGACTACCTGAAGGGCGACGGCGAAGGCATCTCCTTCGTGTCCACCCTGACCACCCCGCGCGAACAGATCAACAACGAGGCCCCCAAGTCGAACACCTACCTGATGGAGGTGGACAACGAGATGGTGGTGCCCGTGAACAAGAAGGTCCGCATGGTGCTGACGGCCAATGACGTCATCCATGCCTGGATGATCCCGGCCTTCGGCGTCAAGCAGGATGCCATTCCCGGCTTCGTGCGCGACACCTGGTTCAAGGCCGAGAAGGTTGGCGTGTACCGTGGCCAGTGCGCCGAGTTGTGCGGCAAGGAACACGCCTTCATGCCGATCGTCGTGCGCGTCGTCTCCGACGCCGACTACGCCAAGTGGGTCGACGGCAAGAAGAAGGAGCTCGCCGCCAAGGCGGACGATCCCAACAAGACCTGGACCCTGGACGAGCTCAAGGCCCGCGGCGAGAAGGTCTACACCGCCAACTGCGCGGTCTGCCACCAGCCTAACGGCAAGGGCGGCGGCGCCTTCCCGGCTCTCGACGGCTCCAAGATCGTCAACGGCCCGGACGCAGGCCAGATGCATATCCTGCTGGAAGGCAAGGGTGCCATGCCGGTGTGGAAGCACCTCTCCGATACCGAGCTCGCTGCCGTCATGACCTACACCCGCAACAACTGGGGTAACAAGACGGGTGAAGTGATTCAACCGAGCGATTTCGTGAATGCGCGTGCCGGCAAGTTCCGCGAAGGCGGCGGCGCACCTGGCGCGAGCGGCGACGCCGCGCCCAAGACGGAAGACAAGCCCGCTGCCAAGCAGGCCAGCGCCGCGGGCGACCGCGCCGCAGGTTGAACAGGATTTCAGGAGTTTTCGCGATGAGTACTGCTACCCCGGACGCGCTCGCCCACCCGCACGACCACGCGCATGACGATCACCACGATCAACCGCATGGCTGGCGCCGTTGGCTGTTTGCCACCAACCACAAGGACATCGGTACGCTGTACCTGCTGTTCTCGTTCACCATGCTGCTGTCTGGCGGCGCGCTGGCACTGCTGATCCGTCTCGAACTGTTCGAGCCGGGCCTGCAGTTCTTCCGCCCGGAACTGTTCAACCAGTTCACCACCATGCACGGCCTGATCATGGTGTTCGGCGCGATCATGCCGGCCTTCGTCGGCTTTGCCAACTGGATGATCCCGCTGCAGATCGGCGCATCCGACATGGCGTTCGCGCGGATGAACAACTTCAGCTTCTGGCTGATGCCCCCGGCAGCGCTGCTGCTGGTGCTGTCGTTCTTCGCACCGGGCGGCGCCACCGCCGCCGGCTGGACCCTGTACGCGCCGCTGTCGGTGCAGATGGGCCCCGGCATGGACATGGCGATTTTCGCCATGCACATCATGGGCGCGTCGTCGATCATGGGCTCGATCAACATCATCGTCACGGTGCTCAATATGCGCGCACCCGGCATGACGCTGATGAAGATGCCGATGTTCTGCTGGACCTGGCTGATCACCGCCTACCTGCTGATCGCCGTGATGCCGGTGCTGGCTGGCGCCATCACCATGGTGCTGACCGACCGTCACTTCGGCACGAGCTTCTTCTCGGCTGCCGGCGGCGGCGACCCGGTAATGTACCAGCACATCTTCTGGTTCTTCGGCCACCCCGAGGTCTACATCATGATCTTGCCGGCGTTCGGGATCGTCTCGCACGTCGTGCCGACCTTCGCCCGCAAGCGCCTGTTCGGCTATAGCTCGATGGTCTACGCGACCGCTTCGATCGCCATCCTGTCGTTCATCGTGTGGGCTCACCACATGTTCACGACCGGCATGCCCGTGACCGGCCAGCTGTTCTTCATGTACGCCACCATGCTGATCGCGGTGCCGACGGCTGTGAAGATCTTCAACTGGATCGCCACCATGTGGCGTGGCTCGATGACCTTCGAGACTCCGATGCTGTTCGCGATCGGCTTCATCTTCGTGTTCACCATCGGCGGCTTCACCGGCCTGATGCCGGCGGTGGCCCCGATCGACATCCAGTTGCAGGACACCTACTTCATCGTTGCCCACTTCCACTACGTGCTGGTGGCGGGCTCGCTGTTCGCGATGTTCTCGGGCTTCTACTACTGGGGTCCGAAGTGGAGCGGTTTCATGTACAACGAAACCCGCGGCCAGATCCACTTCTGGGGCTCGATGATTTTCTTCAACATCACCTTCTTCCCGATGCACTTCCTGGGCCTGGCCGGCATGCCGCGTCGCTATGCCGACTACCCGACCCAGTTCGCGGATTTCAACGCGATTGCATCGATTGGCGCACTGGGCTTCGGCCTGATGCAGGTGTATTTCTTCTTCTTCGTGGTGCTGCCGTCCTACCGTGGCGGCAAGGCAGCCGGGGACAAGCCTTGGGATGGCGCCGAGGGCCTGGAATGGACCGTGCCGTCGCCGGCCCCGTTCCACACCTTTGAAGTGCCGCCGCAAGTCAAGTAAGCCGTAGTCAGGCAAGCCGCAATAAGCACGGAAGGATGGGCACTGCCCGTCCTTCCGCGCCACGCAAGCAAGGTGTTATGCAGGATCCAAACAAAAGTCCATCGCAGGCAGACCGCAAGGCCTCCAATCGTCGTCTCGGCCTGATCCTTTTCTCGATCGTGATGGTTTTCTTTTTGGGTTTCTTCGCCAAGATGATCTTTCTTGGCTGAAGCTGCAGGGTATTGAGATGAGCGCGAACCAGCAGTCAAGCAATGCCACCGACAAGAAGTTCAACCGCGGGATGATGCTGCGGCTGTTGGTGGTGGTGGCGTTGATGTTCTCGTTTGGCTATGCGCTGGTGCCGCTGTACAAGAAGATCTGCGAGATCACCGGCTTGAACGTGGTGACCACGCGGGACCTGTACGGTGGCCAGGTCAAGAACACGCAGGTGGACAAAACCCGCACGATCACGGTCGAGTTCGACTCCAATGCGCGCGGGCCCTTTGCCTTCCGTCCGGTCAAGAGCAGCATGGAAGTGCACCCCGGCGAGATGACCACCATCGTCTACGAAGTGGCGAACGGCCAGGCACGCGATATCTCGGCGCAGGCCATCCCGAGCTACCTGCCCAAGCTGGCCACGCAGTATTTCAAGAAGATCGAGTGCTTCTGCTTCAAGGAACAGACGCTCAAGGCGAAGGAAGCACGCGAGATGCCGGTTGTGTTCGTGATCGATCCGGACCTGCCGAAAGACGTGAAGAACATTACGCTGTCCTATACCTTCTTCGAGATCGGGACGCCGGTGGCGCAAGCGCCGCAAGGTCCCCTCGACGCGCAGCCAGCAGGCGCGGGCAAGGGCATTTGAGTTTGCAGGCGAGGCAAGTTGCAGGGGAAAAGCCGTGGATGAGATGAAGGACGCGGTCAAGCGCAAGCTGTCATTTGCGCAGACGCTGCGCGCGGTGTTCTGGTCGTTTATCGGCCTGCGCAAGGGCAGCGAGCATGAGCGCGACATGGCACAGCTCAACCCGGTCCATGTGATCATTGCCGGCCTGATCGGGGTAGCCATCCTGATCGCGGTGCTGATCACGGTCGTGCGTGTGGTGGTAGGGTGAGGCCACGCAGCGCAAGGCACGGGGCAGGGCAGGAGTAAGTAAAAAGAGCAGGGCAAAAGCATGCCGCCGGCCCCGTCAGGGCTGGATGTGCGGATAACGATTACTGAATCAGAGACTCTGAGCTGGAGAAAAAAGAATGAGTGCGAACCGCGCAAACGCTCCGTACTACTTCGTACCGGGCCCCTCGCGCCATCCGATCACGGCTAGCTTCGGCTTGCTGCTGACGGCTGGGGGTGCTGCTGGCTGGGTAAACGGGCAGACCTGGGGGCCTTACCTGTGCGGCCTGGGCCTGCTGTGGTTCCTGTTCGTGCTCAAGAGCTGGTTCGGCGAGGCGATCAACGAATCCGAGACGGGCAAGTACGGCAAGAACATCGACCTGTCCTTCCGCTGGTCGATGGGCTGGTTCATCTTCTCCGAGGTGATGTTCTTCGCGGCGTTCTTCGGCGCGCTGTTCTACGCCCGCAACATTGCCATGCCGTGGCTCGGCGACCTGAACAACAAGATCCTGTGGCCCGACTTCGCCGCCGTATGGCCGAACCTCGGACCGGCCGGTGTCGTGGAGAGCTTCCAGACCATGGGCCCGTGGCCGATCCCCACGATCAACACCGCCTTGCTGCTGATGTCCGGCGTGACGCTGACCTGGGCGCACCATGCGCTGCTGGCCAACAAGCGCAGCCAGCTGATCCAGGGCCTGGTGCTGACCATCCTGCTGGGCGCGGTCTTCATGTGCTTCCAGGTGTACGAATACCACCACGCGTATTCGGAGCTGAACCTCAAGCTGACCTCGGGCATCTACGGTTCCACCTTCTTCCTGCTCACCGGCTTCCACGGTTTCCACGTGACGCTCGGCGCGATCATGCTGACGGTGGTGCTGGTGCGGGTGCTCAAGGGCCAGTTGACGCCCGACCATCACTTTGCATTCGAAGGCGCTGCCTGGTACTGGCACTTCGTCGACGTGGTGTGGCTGTTCCTCTACATCGTGGTGTACTGGCTGTAAGACACCCGATTGCAGTGCCCGCCGGCTACGCCGGCGGCATCGCGGGGGAGGTTCTCCTCCTTCGCGAGGAACAACAAAAAACAAGCGCCGCAGGGGAAGTAGCCAGCCTGCGGCGCTTGTTTTTTGTGGTTTGAACCTGGCGTAGCCGGGCCGCGCCGGCTTCAGGGCGCCATGCGGATGCCCGTGCTCTGTATCCATCCCATCCAGTGCGAGAACAGGATGAAGACGAACAGGGCCACCGAGAAGCCGACCCGGAACATCAGCGAGCGCATCATGTTTGGCGTCCTGCCGCGGTCGCGCATCATGAAGAACAGGGCGCAGGCCAGGCTACCGATGATGAGGAAGAACGCGATGAGGATGACGATGCGCATGGAGGGCCCGCAAGCGCGGGGTCTGCTAGGGATAGAGTGCCATTATCGCATCGGCGCGCGTGGCAACGCCCTCGGGAAATGCCAGGGAGGCCGCACGTGAAGCTGTGGCGCGCACTGAGCCCGCTGCCCACCATTGCCGCGCTGGTGGTGATCGCGCTCACCTGTGCCTTGGGCAACTGGCAACTGAATCGGGCCCACGAAAAAGTGGCGCGGGCCGCGCGCCTTGAGGCGCTGGCTGCCCAGCCGCCGCTGGAGATCGGGCGCAGCCTGGTGGATGGCGCGCTGGCGGAGCGGCGTGTGCACGTGCGCGGGCGCTTCGATGCAGCGCATACGGTTTTGCTGGACAATCGCCCCCACGGCAACGGCACCGATAGCCGTGCCGGATTCATGGTGCTGACGCCGCTGCGGGTTGCCGGGGGCGATGCGGCTGCGCCGGCCGTGCTGGTGCTGCGCGGCTGGCTGCCTCGCGACGCGCAGGATCGTACCCATATCGCGCCGTTCCCGACGCCGCAAGGCGAGGTGGAGCTGGACGGCACCGCGCTGGCGACCGTGCCCAGGGTCTTCAGCCTGGGCCAGGGCGCGAATGCCGAGGCCGGCCAGAAGATCCGCCAGAATGTCGATCTCGCCGCTTATGCAGCGGAGCTTGGCGTGCCCCTGCAACCCTTTGTGCTGGAACAGCGCAACGACAGCGGCGACGGGCTGGCGCGCGACTGGGCGCCAGCGGACATCGGCGCGGATCGCCACTATGGTTATGCCTTCCAGTGGTTCGGGCTGGCGGCGCTGACCCTGGTGCTACTGGTGGCGTTGAGCTGGCGGCGCGCGGCCCGCATGACGGCTTGAGCATTCACGCGGGTGGCACCCGTATCACCCACGAACCACAGCGGCGCGTTGCGGTCAGATGAGCGCAACCGCCCCTAACGACAGACAGACGACAGACAGACGAAACACTATGCAACAGCCAGATCCCGCTTCGGCCCAGACCGCCCGCGCCGCGCCGCAAGACTCGCGCATCGACGCCCGCACCCGTCGCGGCCGCATCCAGATGCTGCTGCTTCTGCTGGTATGCGCTTCGCCTGTCATCGCTTCCTACCTGACGTACTACGTGTTCAAGCCGGCGGGCGGATCCACCAACTACGGCACGCTGATCGAGCCGCAGCGCCCGATGCCCGCGATACAGATCGGCAATGAGCGTGCCGAGTCCGTGTCGCTGGATAGTTTCAAGGGCAAGTGGCTGCTGGTGACGGCGGACGGCGCGGCGTGCGACGAAGCCTGCGCCAAGAAACTGTTCACCATCCGCCAGATCCGCGCGGGGCAAGGCCAGGACCGCGAGCGCATCGTGCCGGTGTGGCTGATCAGTGACGAAGGCCCGATCGATTCCCGCCTGTCGGCTGCCTACAACGAGCCCTATGCCGGCGTGCGCTTCCTGCGCGCCAACCGCGAGGCCATGCAGAAATGGCTGCCGGCGGAACCGGGTGCCCGGATCGAGGACAGCCTGTTCCTGATCGACCCGCTGGGTAACCTGATGATGCGCTTCCCCAAGGAGCCGGACCCCAAGAAGATGAGCTCCGACCTGAAGAAGCTGCTCAAGTACTCTCACATCGGGTGAGGCGCGCATGCTGCTCCAACTCGCTATCATCGGCGTCCTGATCGCGCTGTTCCCCTTGAGCTACGTGCTGGTCAAAGGGGACCGCAACAAGTATCGCAAGCTGGTCTGGATCACCGCCTTCCTGACGCTGGACCTGATCATGTTCGGCAGCTTCACGCGGCTGACGGACTCCGGCCTGGGCTGCCCTGACTGGCCGGGCTGCTATGGCCACTCCAACCCGCACGCGGCGCAGGAACCTATCCGCGCCGCCGAGACGGCCCTGCCCAGCGGGCCCGTGAGCATCACCAAGGCGTGGATCGAGATGATCCACCGCTACTTCGCCATGGCGGTCGGCGTGCTGATCATCACGCTGATGGTGCTGGCCTGGGTCAAGCGGCGCGAACTCAAGCAGTCGCCCTGGTTCGCCACCGGGGTGCTGCTGCTGGTGTGCGTGCAGGGCGCATTCGGGGCCTTTACGGTCACACTCAAGCTGCAGCCCATCATCGTGGTCACGCACCTGATGCTCGGCATGAGCCTGCTGGCAGCGTTGATCTGGCTGGGCTCGCGCAACGATCCACCCTTGCGGGTGGCGCCGCAGGCGGCCGGGCTGCGCTGGCCGGCGCGCATCGCGCTAGCCTTGCTGGTGCTGCAGATCTTCCTGGGCGGCTGGGTGAGCACTAACTATGCTGTGCTGGCGTGTACCGACTTTCCGCTGTGCAACGGCCAGCTCGTGCCGGACATGGACTTCCACCACGGCTTTACGCTGTGGCGCCAGCTCGGCATGACCGCCGACGGCGACTACATCCCGCACTCGGCCCTGGTGGCGATCCATTGGGTGCATCGCGGCTTCGCTTTCGTCGTGCTGGCTTTCCTGGCCTGGTTTGGGCTGCAGGCACGCCGCCATGGTGGCCTTACGCGCAGCGCGGGCTGGTTGCTGGGCTTTCTCGCGCTGCAACTGGCCACAGGTCTGTCGAACATCGTGTTCGACTGGCCGCTGGGCGCCGCGGTGGCGCATAACGGCGGCGCGGCGGTCTTGCTGCTGCTCCTGGTTCGCCTCAACTACAATATAGGGCTCGCGGCCCGGTCCGCTGACATTGCTACCGACGTGCCGGCCGCCGCGCGCGCCACATGAAAGACAAGAACTCTCCAGTGGTTACAGCTACCCACACACATCCCCTCGGGCGGGTTCGCCACCTGATCCGCCAGTACGCCGCCCTGACCAAGCCGCGGGTGACGCAGCTTGCCGTCTTCTGCGCCATCATCGGCATGTTCCTCGCCACGCCCGGCATGGTGCCGTGGCCGGTGCTGATCGGCGGTGCCGCCGGCATCTGGCTGTTGGCAGGTGCCGCTTTCGCCATCAACTGCCTGGTGGAGCAGAAGGTTGATGCGCTGATGCGCCGCACCGCGTGGCGCCCGTCGGCCACCGGCGAGATCACCACCATCCAGACGCTGGTGTTCTCCGCCGTGCTGGGTGGGGCAGGGATGTGGCTGCTGCACGTCTACACCAACGACCTGACCATGTGGCTGACCGTGGCCACCTTCGTGGGCTACGCCGTGGTGTACACCATCCTGCTCAAGCCGGCCACGCCGCAGAACATCGTCATCGGCGGCCTGTCCGGCGCCATGCCGCCGGCGCTTGGCTGGGCGGCGGTCGCGGGCGACCTGCCGGCGGAAGCCTGGTTCCTGGTGCTGATCATCTTCACGTGGACGCCGCCGCACTTCTGGGCCCTGGCCCTGTATCGCCGCGCCGACTACGCCAAGTCCGGCCTGCCGATGCTGCCGGTGACGCACGGCGAGCGCTTCACGCTGCTGCATATCCTGCTGTACACGCTGATCATGATCGCGGCCACGCTGCTGCCTTTTGTGTACGGCATGTGCGGCTATATCTACCTGGCGGCCGCGCTGATCCTGGGGGGCGGGTTCCTGGCCTACTCGTGGAAGATGTATCGCAACTACTCGGATGCGCTGGCGCAACGCACCTTCCGCTTCTCGATCCTGTATCTCTCGCTGCTGTTCGCCGCGCTGCTGGTCGATCACTACTTCAAATTCCTGCCGCAGGCCTGAGCGGTGCATGCAGGCCTGCAGGCTTGCGGCATCTTGTCGCGGCCTGCGCGCGTGGCGGCCACGATCGGCGATACTGCGTGTCATCTGTTAATGTGACCTTGTCGCGCCTAGCCGCCTGCCGGGCGGCGCCGGCTCGCCAACACCACCCGAACTCGCATGCCAAACCATTTCCCTTCAGGCTTTCTCCCCACCTTCGCGGCCTTCCGCCGGTTTTGCCTGCTGGCCCTGTGCGCGCTGCTGCTGGCGGCATGCGGCCAGCAGAAGGCTTCCTTCAAGAACGTCGATATCACCGGCGGCAGCGAGTTCGGCAAGGACTTCGTCCTTACCGACCACAACGGCAAGGTGCGCTCCATTGGCGACTTCAAGGGCAAGGCGGTAGTGATGTTCTTCGGCTATACGCATTGCCCTGACGTGTGCCCGACCACCATGGCCGAGCTCAAGGCGGTGATGGAACAACTGGGACCGGACGCCGACAAGGTGCAGGTGTTGTTCGTTACGGTGGATCCGGAGCGCGATACGCAGGCGCTGCTGGCGCAGTATGTGCCGGCCTTCGATCCGCGCTTCCTGGGCATGCGCCCGGCCGACGATGCCGCGCTGCAGAAGGTTGCGAAGGACTTCAAGGTGTTCTACGCCAAGGTGCCGGGCACGTCCCCGAATAACTACACCATGGATCACTCGGCGGGCAGCTATGTGTTCGACCCGAGCGGCAAGCTGCGCCTGTTTATCCGCCACGGCCAGGGGCCGGAGCCGATCGTGCACGACCTCAAGCAACTGCTGTCCTGATGCTGTCATGAGGCGGGCCGCCGGCGCGAAGCCGGCAGGCAAAATAAAACAGGGCCGGTCGCGAGACCGGCCCTGTTCTACTTTTGGTGCGCTTAAGCCTTAGGCAAAGGCCTGCAGCGCACCCTTCATCTTCTTCATCGCCGCGGTTTCGATCTGGCGGATGCGTTCGGCGGAAACGCCGAATTCGTCAGCCAGTTCGTGCAGCGTGGAGCCGCCCGAGCCGTCGTCGTTGACCTGCAGCCAGCGCGCCTCGATGATGCGGCGGCTACGGTCGTCGAGCTTGGACAGCGCTTCTTCCAGGCCTTGCACCTGCAGGCGGTCGTGGCGCTGCGCCTCGATCACGCGGGTGGGCTCGTTGTGGTTGTCGGCCAGGTAGGCGATGGGCGCGAAATCCTCTTCGCCATCGTCGATCTGCCCTTCGAGCGCCAGGTCGCCGCCCGACAGGCGGGTTTCCATCTCCATCACTTCTTCCGGCTTGACGTTCAGCTCGCGCGCAACCGCGTCGATCTGTTCCGGCGTGAAGGTATGGGCACCTTGCTTGTGGCTGCGCAGGTTGAAGAACAGCTTGCGCTGAGCCTTGGTGGTAGCCACCTTGACCATGCGCCAGTTCTTCAGCACGTATTCGTGGATCTCGGCCTTGATCCAGTGCATCGCATAAGACACCAGCCGCACGCCCTGATCCGGGTCGAAGCGCTTCACGGCCTTCATCAGGCCGATATTGCCTTCCTGAATCAGGTCTGCGTGGGGCAGGCCATAGCCGAGGTACTGGCGGGCAATGGACACCACCAGGCGCAGGTGCGACAGCACCATGCGGCGCGCCGCATCGACGGAGTCGTGCTCGCGCAACTCGCGCGCGAGCCGCTGCTCTTCCTCGGGGGTAAGCAGGGGAATACGGTGGACAGCCTGGATATAGCTGTCGATATTTCCCAGCGTTCCGGGAAAGGTCAGCGCAAACGTCCCGGCGCCTTGTGGCACCGCAGGCAGACGGTTGGTCATTTGGGTTTGGTCAGCAGATAGGACTGCGTTCACTCGATGGCTCCTTTCGCATCCGGCGGGTGGGTTGCCCGCGTGTGCGGCCCTTTTCGGGGTCTCGCACTGCATTGCAACACATATTAGCACTCAAGCCGGGGGACTGCTAAGTTGGAGTGCCAATAGGGTTGATAGTTCCTGATAATCGAATGGTTCTTCTACATAGTATTTTATTCCGACATCTTGCAGGATGTGACGAGGCCACTATCTCACGCGGGTACGCGAACGATCCGACAGTGGTTAGAGGGCTGATGCCCCTGCCGGTTCTGTCGCCAGTTGAGATGCTGTGTTTCGCTAGCAGCTACACTCTTTTCATTTGTCTCAGTGGCGCTGAGCGTCAGCATCGACCAAATCGGGGAATATCATGTCTGCTATCGAGCACTTGCTAAAGCCGCACACCCGTGACCTCGGCGACTTTGCCGTGAGCCGTCTGCTGCCCGCCGCGGCAACCCAGACTGTCGGCCCATTCATCTTCTTCGACCACATGGGCCCGGTGGCCATGCCGCCAGGGGAAGGCGCCGATGTGCGCCCGCATCCCCACATCGGCCTGGCCACGGTCACCTACCTGTTCGAGGGCGAGATCCTGCACCACGACAGCCTCGGCAGCAAACAGGTCATCAGGCCGGGCGACGTGAACTGGATGACGGCTGGCAGCGGCATTGCGCACTCGGAGCGCTCGCCCCAGTCCGCCCGCGATGCCGGGCCGCGCCTGCACGGCATCCAGACCTGGGTGGCGCTGCCCAAGGAGCACGAGAACGTCGAGCCGTCCTTTCATCACCATCCGGCCGCGACGCTGCCCAAGCTGGAGCGCCCTGGCGTACGCATGACGGTGATTGCGGGCGATGCATTCGGCGCCGAGGCGCCGGTGAAGGTGTTTAGCCGCACGCTCTACGTGGCCATTGAGCTCGAGGCGGGCGCCAGCCTGGAGATTCCGGCGGAGCACGCCGAGCGCGGCATCTACCCGGTGGACGGCACCATCGCCCTGGACGGCGAAGTGTTGCCCGAGCGGCACCTGGCGGTGCTGGTGCCGGGCCAGCCGGTGACGTTGACGGCGCAGGTGGCGTCGCGCGTGATGCTGCTCGGCGGCGACCCGACCGATGGCCATCGCTTTATTTTCTGGAATTTCGTTGCCAGCACCAAGGAAGCGATCGAAGCAGCCTCCCAGCGCTGGGAAGATGACCAGTTCCCGCGCGTGCCGGGCGAGAACGATCGCATTCCGCTGCCACAGCGCAAGCGCTAAAGGCGCTGCCTGGCGGGCGAAGCTCAGACCGGGCTGGCCCAAGCCACGCGCGTGCCTTGCTGCAGGCAGTCGCGGATGGCGTCGATCTGCGTGGCGATCGGGGCAGGCACAGGCGCCTCGCCGTCCAGCACGAGGCGGATCCAGGCCGCGGTCTGGTCCACGTCACTGCCGGGCGGCAATTCCGGTACTTCAACGATAGAGCCCGACGTCGGGTCGACCAAGGTGCGTTGATGCCCGTCGTGCAGCCAGTCGATGCGGCTGTTGCGCCGGGCGTCCGCCACCACCTCGCCCTCTGTGCCTCGCGCCAGCAGCACATTGGCGGGTTCGCGCGAGAAATAATCGGTCAGGGTTTCGCGGTACTCGGGGTGGGTGTAGCTATACAGCCGCAGCGCCTCGGCCGGGCCGTGCGCGCCCACAGGCTGCAACATCTTGACCACCGTATGCGCAGAGTTGCGCAAGCCGATCTGCATGCGCTTGTCCAGCATCCGGGCCAGCGCCGGCGACAGCACGTCGATCGGCAGCACTGCCAGCGGGCCGGGCTGGGCATCCCTGCCGCGCAACTGGGATTCGGCCTGCGCCACGGAGCTGCAAGGCACGATGCCCAGCGCCTCGAACAGCGAGATGCTGGTGACGCGCCCGTTGAACTGGCGGGAGCCGTGCACCAGTACCGGAATGCCCTCGCGCGCCAGCAGCAACGCCAGCAGTGGCACCAGGTTAGGCTGTTTGCGCGCGCCGTTATAGCTGGGGATTGACACCACGACGCGGTCCGCCGGGCCGGCCAGCGGCAGGCAATGCGCGTGCGCGGCATCGAGCATCCCGGCCAGCTCGTGCGGGGCCTCGCCCTTGATGCGATAGGCCATCAGCACCGCGCCCAGCTCGATATCGGCCACGCGGCCTGCCAGCATGGCATCGAACAGCGCCTGGGCATCTTCGCGCGGCAGCGCGCGCGCGCCGTTGACGCCCCGGCCGATTTCCTTGATGTACTTCGCGGCAGCGAAAGCAGGGGCGGCGGGGGCCGCGGGGGAGGTAGGCGTGGTGGTCATGGCGGGTTGGGACTATGTGGTTTGAAGTCCATGATAGCGGAGCGGGCCGGCCGTGCCCATGACAGCCGCAATGCCGGCTCGGCTTCGCCCCTGGCGCGGCAGTGGCAGGCCCGTCATCGCCCCCGCTCAGGCGGCTTCCTTCAGGGCGGGATTGCGCTGCTTGCGGTACAGGAAGTCCAGCACTGCCGTGCGGCATGCGTGGTAATCCTTGTCCTCGGCCAACGCCATGCGCTCGCGTGGCCGCGGCAGGTCCACCTTCAGCACTTCGCCGATGGTGGCCGCGGGGCCGTTGGTCATCATGACGATGCGGTCGGCCAGCAGCACCGCTTCATCCACGTCGTGGGTCACCATCACCACCGTGCTGCGCGTCTTCGCCACGATCTTGATCAGTTCGTCCTGCAGGTGCGCGCGGGTGAGCGCGTCCAGCGCGCCGAAGGGCTCGTCCATCAGCAGCACCTTGGGCTCCATGGCCAGCGCCCGGGCGATGCCCACGCGCTGCTTCATGCCGCCCGAGATCTCCTGCGGATACTTGGCTTCGGCATGCGTCAGGCCAACCAAGGCCAGCGTGTCGTGCGTGCGGGCCTTCAGTTGCGCCTTGCTCTCGCTGGCGCCGAACACGCGCTCCACGCCAAGATAGACATTGTCGAAACAGGTCAGCCAGGGTAGCAGCGAATGGTTCTGGAACACCACCGCCCGATCCGGGCCGGGGCCGGCGATCTCGCGCTCGGCGCAGATCAGCGCGCCGGCGCTGGGCCGGTCCAGCCCGGCCAGCAGGTTAAGCAAGGTGGACTTGCCGCAGCCCGAATGGCCGATCAGCGTAATGAACTCGCCGCTGGCGATGGTCAGGTTGACATCGCGCAGGGCGACGAACGGCCCCTTCTTGGTCTTGAAGGTCTGCCCGACATTCTCGATACGGACGAACTTTTCCATGAGCTTCTCCTTGGGCGCCAGGGCGCGGGTAGCGACTTGGCGTCTTTGCGACTTAGCGTCTTAGTTGCCGTAGCTGAAGCGCTTGGCCAGGCTGAGCAGCGCATATTCGAGCAGCAGCCCGACCACACCGATGATGAAGATCGCGATAACGATGTGTTCCACCTTCAGGTTGTTCCACTCGTCCCACAGCCAGAAGCCGATGCCGGTGCCGCCAGTGAGCATTTCCGCGGCCACGATCACCAGCCATGCGGTACCGATGGACAGCCGCACGCCGGTGAGCATGTACGGCAGCACGGCGGGCAGCAGCACGCGGGTGAACACCTTCCATTCGGAAAGGTCGAGCACGCGCGCCACATTCAGGTAGTCCTGCGGCACGCGGGTCACGCCCACCGCGGTATTGATCACCATCGGCCAGATCGAGCAGATGAAGATGGCCCAGATCGCCGCCGGGTTTGCCGACTTGAACAGCAGCAGGCCAATGGGCAGCCAAGCCAGCGGCGAGACCGGGCGCAGCAGGCTGATGATGGGCGCCATCATCGCGTTGAGAAAGGCGAAGCGGCCCAGCGCGAAGCCGGCCGGGATGCCGATCAATGCGGCCAGCCCGAAGCCCGCCGCCACGCGCGCCAGCGACGCCAGCACGTTCCAGCCGATGCCCTGGTCATTGGGGCCGTTGCGGTAGAACGGGTCGGCGAACAGCGGCACGGCGGCATGCCAGGTGGCGGCCGGCGTAGGGATGGCGGGGATCATGGTGGCGATGCCGTGCCACATCAGCAGGAACAGCGCAAAGCCCGCGACGGGCGGCATCACCTTGAGCACCACGGCGGTGATGGCGTCGCGCCGCGCCGCGCGGCGGGCCTCGGCTTGCGCGGCGAGCGCGCGGAGCTGGGCGCGTTCATGGGCTTGCGTGTCGCCAACCACGGCTAGCTCGGCGGTGATGCCGGCATCGGCGGGGGCGGCTTGGTTGGCGGCATGCGGGGCCGGCTGGGCTAGTGCATTCACGTCAGGCTCCTTCGGTAGCCGGCGTGTCGCCACGCCGGCGTTCAAGCGGCAATCAAAATCGGAATCACGCCGGGGCGCGTGCGCTTCAGGCCTTGATCTTGAAACCGTCGGCGTAGGCCTTGGGGTCCTTGCTAGCGTCCCACACCACGCCGTCGATCAGCTTCGCGGTACGGAAATCGCTCTTGGGCAGTGGCACCTGCGCGGCCGCAGCGGCCTGTTTGTAGATGTCGATGCGGTTGACCTTCTTCGCCACCTCCAGGTAGTCAGGGTGATCCTTGAGCAAGCCCCAGCGCTTTTGCTGCGTGAGGAACCACATGCCGTCGGAGAGGAAGGGATAGTTGGCGGCGCCGTCCTGGTAGAACTTCATCGAGTCCGGGTCGTCCCAGGTTTTGCCCAGGCCGTTGTCATAGCGGCCCAGCATGCGGTCCAGGATGATGTCCATGTCGGTGTTGACGTAGGACTTGGCGGCGATGGTCTCGGCGGTCTTGCGGCGGTTGGAGGCCGATGCGTCGATATACTTCGAGGCGTCGAGCACGGCGGCCACCATCGCGCGTGCCGTGTTGGGATACTTCTGCACGAACTCTGCCGTGGTGCCCAGGGTCTTTTCCGGGTGATCCTTCCAGATCGCCTGCGTGGTCTCCGCGGTAAAGCCGATCTTGTCGGCGATGGCGCGCGCCCCCCACGGCTCGCCCACACAGAAGCCGTCCATATTGCCCACGCGCATGTTGGCCACCATCTGCGGCGGCGGCACGGTGATGGCCTTGGCGTCCTGCATCGGGTTGATGCCGTTGGCGGCTAGCCAGTAGTACAGCCACATGGCATGGGTGCCGGTGGGGAAGGTCTGGGCGAAGGTGTACTCGCGCTTTTCCTTCATCATCAGCGCCTTCAGGCTGGCGCCGTCCTTGACGCCTTTCTCCGCCAGCTTGGATGACAGCGTGATGGCCTGGCCGTTGTGGTTCAGGTTCATCAGCACCGCCATGTCTTTCTTGGGGCCGCCAATGCCAAGCTGCACGCCATAGATCAGCCCGTACAGCACATGCGCTGCATCGAGTTCGCCGTTGACCAGCTTGTCGCGCACGCCGGCCCAGGAGGCTTCCTTGGTGGGCGTGATCTTGATGCCGTACTTCTTGTCGAAGCCGAGTGTGCCGGCCATGACGACCGAGGCGCAGTCCGTCAGCGGGATGAAGCCGATCCGCACCTCCGGTTTTTCCGGCGCGTCGGAGCCTGCCGCCCATGCGCCAGCGCGTACCAGGGGATCGACCAGGGTGATCACGCTGGCGCCAGCGATGGTGGCCAGGGCGCGGCGCCGTCCGTTGCTGGCGGGCACCGCATCGGCTCCCGTGGTGCTGGCGTCGGTGGCAACTGCTGCATGCAGCGACTTGGCAATCTTCAGGCGAGAGGGCATTGACACGGCTCCAAATAAAAAGCGTCCTGAACTGCTCCGCTTTCGCCAGAAATGCGGGGGGGCAGGTCAGGACGCCGTTGTCCCGTGATGCGGCGCGGCCGTCGTTGGCGGCGCACATCGGTATGTGATCGGCCGTCGTTGGCCGATGCTTCGATTATGCAAGCCGCGTGCCAAGGGTTGGGAGGGCTGTTGTCGGGGTCTGACTGCCAGCGAGGGTGGACAAGGAGCCAGAAGCGGGCGCGCCAAAGCGGCGTCCGTGCGCTGCCGGTGCGTGAAAGGTGATGCGGTCGCGCCATCCTTGTGCATTGCACCAAGCGCGTGCGGGGCGCATTGAGGCGCCCGATCATGGTTTGTTCCGGGCTTAGCTCATCACATCGATGACCCGCCGCGCCGCCTCGACGAGCTTGATGCCGCGCTCCATCGCCATGCTGCGCAGCCGCTTGTAAGCCTCGTCCTCGGTCATGCCGCGCTCCTTCATCAGCAGGCCCTTGGCACGCTCCACTTCCTTGCGCTCGGCTAACTGCAGCCGCGTGGCATCAAGCTCCGCGCGCAGTTCCTGGTCCAGTTCGAAGCGCGCATAGGCCACATCCAGCACGGTCTTGACGCGATCGGCGCGCAGGCCGTCGACGATGTAGGCGGTGATCCCTGCGCTCAGCGCGGCCTTGATGCGCTGGGCGTCGTCGTTGTCCGTGAAGAGCACGATGGGGCGCGGCGCGTGCTGGGTCGACACGCACACATGCTCGACTGTATCGCGCGCAGCGGACTCCGAGGCGATGATGATCAGGTCCGGCTGCCGCGCGACGATTGCGTCGGGCAGCCGCAGGTCGGCATCCACCGTTTCGATGTCCGTGAAGCCCGCAGAGACAAGCCCGGCGCGGATCGTCTCGATATTGAGCGGATCCTCGTCATGCGGATCGCGCACCAGCAAAATGCGCAGCGCGCGTGAACCCGACGCGGCGGGCGCGGGGCTGGCAGGACTCGTCGGGGTGGAGGGGGCAGGGGGGCGTCTGTTCATGGCGTCACTTGGAATGCCTCTTGCCATGCAAGATTCGCGCCGAGATGCCTTTCATTGTATTGCGGGGTTTCCCGGATTCAATGGTTGCCGGCGCACGCGGCCAGAACCGCCGGTGTATGCTATTGCCCTGCTGCGCGGCAGGGCGTCTACTGGCGATGCCATCATGCTGGCGCGTAGTCTAAAACACAGAATATGCTTGGAGAGATGGATGACCGAATTCGTATTTGCCCCGCCGGCGCCCAATGGCGTGCCCGTGCGCGGCAGCAGCGCTCAGTTCCCGGTGCGCCGGGTCTACTGCGTGGGCCGCAACTATGCCGCCCATGCCCGTGAAATGGGTTCGGATCCCGACCGCGAGCCGCCGTTCTTCTTCTGCAAGCCTGCCGACGCCGTGAGCTATGTGGCTGACGGTACCGAAGGCGCCTTCCCCTATCCGCAGGGCACCAGCAATTGCCACTATGAAGTGGAGCTGGTCGTTGCCATCGGCAAGGGCGGCAAGGACATCGCCGAGGCGGATGCCGCGAGCCACGTGTTTGGCTACGCGCTCGGCCTCGACATGACGCGCCGCGACCTGCAGAACGAATCGAAGAAGACCGGTCGCCCCTGGGAAACCGGCAAGGCCTTCGACAAGTCCGCCCCGATCGGCCCGATCGTGCCGGTGTCCGCCATCGGCCATCCGGAGAAGGGCGCGGTCACGCTGTCCGTCAACGGTGTGGAGAAGCAGCGCGGCGACCTGTCGGACCTGATCTGGTCGGTGCCCGAGATGGTGTCGTATCTCTCCAAGCTGTTCGAGCTGCAACCCGGCGACCTGATCTACAGCGGCACGCCCGAAGGCGTGGGCCCGGTGGTCAAGGGCGATGTCATGCTGTGCAAGATCGAAGGCGTGGGCGAGCTCACCGTCAAGGTAGTCTGAGTCCATGCTCAAGCTTTACAGCTACTTTCGCAGCTCCGCCTCGTACCGGGTGCGCATTGCCCTGCAGTTGAAGGGCCTGCCTTACGAGTACATGCCAGTTCATCTGTTGCGCGACGGCGGCCAGCAACTGCTGCCGGCCTACCGGGCGCTGAACCCCGATGCGCTGGTGCCGACCCTGCTGGATGATGATCACGTATTGATCCAATCCGTGGCGATGGTCGAGTACCTCGACGAGACGCATCCCGAGCCGCCTCTGCTGCCGGGCAGCGCGCTCGACCGCGCCTACATCCGCGCGCTGGCGCTGGAGGTCGCGTGCGAGATCCATCCGCTGAACAACCTGCGCGTGCTGAAGTACCTCAAGCACACGCTGGGCGTGGCGGAGGAGGCCAAGGACGCGTGGTATCGCCACTGGGTCGAGCTGGGTTTCGAGTCGGTCAATACCAACCTCGTGCGCTCGGGCAAGGCAGGGCGTTTCTGCTTTGGCGATACGCCGACGCTGGCGGACATCTGCCTGGTACCGCAGGTGTTCAACGCGCAGCGCTTCAATATCGACGTGGCCCGCTACCCGGCCATTGCCAAGGTGTTCGACTCCTGCATGGCGCTGCCTGCGTTCCAGCAGGCCGAGCCCAAGGCGCAGCCGGACGCCGAATAAGCTGCCACGCCAGGTTCGGCAGGCCGCAAAAAGCAAGAAGCCCCGCAAGCGATTGCGGGGCTTTTTTACTGGCGAGCCGGGTGGACTGCTCAGCCGAGCAGTGCGTCGGCGAATTCCTCGGCCTTGAAGGGCTGCAAGTCTTCGACCTTCTCGCCCACGCCGATGAAGTAGACCGGCACCGGGCGCTGGCGCGCGATCGCGGCCAGGATGCCGCCCTTGGCGGTGCCGTCGAGCTTGGTCACGATCAGCCCGGTCAGGCCCAGCGCATCGTCGAACGCCTTGACCTGGGACAGCGCGTTCTGGCCGGTGTTGGCGTCGATCACCAGCAGCGATTCGTGTGGCGCGTTCGGCATCGCCTTGGCGATGACACGCTTGACCTTTTTCAGCTCTTCCATCAGGTGCAACTGCGTGGGCAGGCGGCCCGCGGTATCGGCCATCACGATATCGATGCCACGTGCGCGTGCCGCGTTGACCGCGTCGAAGATCACCGCGGCCGGGTCGCCGCTCTCCTGCGATACCACGGTGACGTTGTTGCGCTCGCCCCAGATGGTCAGCTGCTCGCGCGCGGCGGCGCGGAAGGTGTCGCCCGCGGCCAGCAGCACGGACTGGTCATAGCTCTGGAAGTGCTTGCACAGCTTGCCGATGCTGGTGGTCTTGCCGGCGCCATTGACGCCCGAGATCATCATCACCAGCGGCTGCTCGCGCCCCAGCGACATGGTCTTCTCGAGCGGGCGCAGCAGGTCGGTCAGCAGTTCGCGCAGCGCGGCCTTGACGCCTTCGGAGGTATCGATGCGCTCGTTCTTGACCCGGCGGCGCAGCGCGCTCAGCAGGTGCTCGGTAGCCTCGACGCCGGCGTCGGCCATGATCAGGGCAGTTTCCAGGTCCTCGAACAGGTCTTCGTCGACCTTGACGCCAACAAACAGCGTGCCCAGATTGCGGCTGGTCTTGGATAGCCCGGTGCGCAAGCGCTGCATCCAGCCGCGCTTGGCTTCGGCGGAGGCGGCCGGCGGCGGGGTCAGGACCAGTTCCTCGGCAGCGGCCGGAGTCATGCTCTGGACTGGCTGGATGGCGGTTGGCCGGACGGGAACGACGGCGGCCGGGGCAGGCCCGGCCGCGGGAATGGGGCTTGGTGCGCTGGCGGGCGCCGCGGCCGGTGTGGCGGCGGGCGCCGGGCTTTGCACCTCGGGCGGCGCACTGGCCGGTTCGGCCTTGCGCTTCTTCCAGAAACTAAACATTGGGAAAGGGGTCAATACCCCGGTAGAATCAATCGCCAAAATTCTAGCAGACGGGGTCGCATGAACCATTGTGCTGTCAGGTCCAGGTCGGGCGCCGCCCGTACCGCTTCGCTTCTTGCCGGCGCCGGCGCTGTTCGCCCGGCCGCTTTCTCCCGGCGCCTCGTTCCCACCCTTTTGTTGATCGCGATGCCCTGGTTCGGCGCAGCCTATGCGCAGACCGCCGTGGCGCCGCCGTTGCCGACTGGCCAGGCCACCGCCGCGGCGCAGGCCGATACCACCGAGTTCAAGCTGTCCAACGGCATGCGGGTCATCGTCAAGGAAGACCATCGCGCGCCCACCGTAGCCCACCAGATCTGGTATCGCGTAGGCGGCATGGACGAGGTCAGTGGCACCACTGGCGTGGCGCACATGCTTGAACACATGATGTTCAAGGGTACACCAAAGGTCGGGCCGGGCGAGTTTTCCAAGCAGATCGCCGCATTGGGCGGGCGCGAGAACGCCATGACCAACCGCGACTTCACGCTCTATTACCAGCAGATCAGCAAGCAGTACCTGCCGAAGATGATGGAGCTGGAAGCCGACCGCATGGCCAACCTCATCATCAAGAAGGATGAGTTCGAGCGGGAAATGAAGGTCGTGATGGAAGAGCGGCGCCTGCGCACGGACGACTCCGCGCGCGGCACCGTCTACGAGCAGTTGCTGGCCACCGTCTACACCGCCGGGCCCTACCGGCATCCCGTGATCGGCTGGCCGGCCGACCTGGTCAACATGCGCGTGGAAGACGTGCAGGCCTGGTACAAGAACTGGTACGTGCCCGACAACGCGATGCTGGTGGTAACGGGCGACGTCACGGCGGCCGAGGTCAAGGCGCTGGCGGAGCGCACCTACGGCAAGCTCAAGGCCCGCCCGCTGCCGCTGCGCAAGGACCAGCAGGAGCCGGCGCAGAAGGGCATCAAGCGGATCTGGGTCAAGGCCCCGGCCGAGAACCCCTACGTGGTCTTGGCGTACAAGGTGCCGCGCCTGCACGATGTCGAGAAGGACGTCGATCCCTACGCCCTGGAGGTCCTCTCTGCCGTACTGAATGGCTATGACAACGCCCGCCTGACGCGCGACCTGGTGCGCGAGCGCCGCATCGCCGACGACGTCAACGTGGGCTACGACAGCATCAACCGCGGCGAGTCCCTGATGGTGCTCGACGGTACGCCGGCCACTGGCCATACCACCGAGGAGATCGAGCGCGCGCTGCGCGACGAGATCGCCCGTATTGCGCGCGAAGGCGTCTCACCCGCAGAGCTCAAGCGGGTCAAGGCGCAGGTGGTGGCGGCGCAGATCTACAAGCGCGACTCGGTGTTCGGGCAGGGCATGGAGATCGGCGTGGCCGAGATCGCCGGCATTTCCTGGCGCCAGCTCGACCGCATGCTCGACAAGATCAAGGCCGTCACGCCGGAACAGGTGCAGGCGGTGGCGGGCAAATACTTCAATGACGATAACCTGACCGTGGCGACCCTGCTGCCGCAGCCGATCGACCCGAACAAGGCGAAGGCTCCGGCCGCCGCCGACTCGCTCCGCTGAGCTCTCTAGAGGACAGGACCCAAGATGCCTCTCTTTGCCCCGACGATCCCGTCGCCACGCCTGTTGCGCCGCCTGGCAGGCGCGGCTTGCGGTGCGCTTGCCCTGATCGCCTCGCAGGCCGCGCTGGCTGCGATCCCGATCGAGCAGTGGACCACTTCCACCGGCGCCCGCGTGTATTTCGTGCGCAGCCCGTCCATTCCCATGCTCGACGTCAATATGGATTTCGACGCCGGCAGCCGCTACGACCCGGCCGGCAAGGCCGGCCTTGCCACGCTCGCCTCGGCCCTGCTCGACAAGGGCGCGGCCGCGCAGGATGGCCAGCCGGCCCGCAATGAAGCGCAGGTGGCTGATGCCTTCGCCGACACCGGCGCTGACTTCGGCGGCGCCGCCAGCAGCGATCGCGGCGGCATCGGCCTGCGCACGCTGACCTCCGAGCCGGAGCTCAGCCAGTCGCTCGCGCTGGCCGGGCAGTTGATCAAGGCGCCGTCCTACCCGGATGCCGTGGTGGCGCGCGAGAAGCAACGCCTGATCACCGCCATCCGCGAGGCCGATACCAAGCCCGGCGTGATCGCCGACAAGATGGTGTCGCGTGCGATCTATCCGTCGCACCCGTATGGTGTGTCGCCGACCGAGGCCAGTGTCGAATCGATCACGCGAGCCGATATCGAGCGCTTCTGGCGGGATAATTTCGCGGCGTCGCGCGCCGTCTTGACGCTGATCGGCGCCATCGACCGCAAGCAGGCTGAGACCATTGCCGAGCAGCTGACGCGCGGCCTGCCGGCTGGCGCCACGCCGCCCACGATGCCCCCCGTGCAGCTCAAGATCCCGGCCAGCGAGCAGCGCGTGCCGCATCCGGCGCAGCAGGCCACGGTAGCCATCAGTCAGCCCGCCATTGCGCGTGGTGATCCCGACTACTTTGCCCTGCTGGTGGGCAACTACGTGCTCGGCGGCGGCGGCTTCAGCTCGCGCCTGACCGACGAGGTGCGGGAAAAGCGCGGCCTCACCTACGGCGTCGACAGCTACTTCGCGCCGGCCAAGCAGGCAGGGCCCTTCGGCATCGGCTTGCAGACCAAGAAGGCACAGACCAACGAAGCGCTGGCGCTGGTGCGCAAGGTGCTGGCGCAGTACGTGGCGCAAGGCCCCACCGACACCGAACTGAAGGCCGCCAAGGACAATCTGGTCAACGGCTTCCCGCTGCGCATCGACAGCAATCGCAAGCTGCTGACCAATGTGGCCAATATCGGCTGGTATGGGCTGCCGCTGGACTACCTTGACACCTGGACCGCCCAGATCGGCAAGGTCACCCGTACCCAGGTCCGCGAAGCCTTCCAGCGCCACGTGTTCCCGGACGCCATGGCGACTGTCATCGTGGGTGGACCGGAATAACGCAGTGACAGGCGCGGGCGCCGGGAGGCGTTTCCGGCGCCCGCGCTTTTCCGCGCCGCAGGCTCTACAATCACGGCATGAATTCGCGTACCCGATCTCCCTCGCCCGCAGCCAGCGGGCGATCCCCATCCCCCTCGCCGCGGCAGTCTCCTGCCCAGGTCCGCATCATTGGCGGCAAGTGGAAGCGCACGCCGCTGCCCGTGCTCGATGCCGAAGGCCTGCGTCCCACCCCTGACCGCGTGCGTGAGACCCTGTTCAACTGGCTTGGACAGGACATGTCAGGGCTGGCTTGCCTCGACCTGTTTGCCGGCTCCGGCGCACTGGGTTTCGAGGCTGCCTCCCGGGGTGCCCAGCAGGTCACCATGGTCGAAGCCAATCCGCGCGTGGCCAAGCAGCTGCGCGACAACCAGTACCGGCTCGACGCCCAGCAGATCCGGGTGGTGCAAGGCGATGCATTCGCGACCGCGGCACAGATGCCGTCGGCCAGCTTCGACGTGGTGTTCCTCGATCCGCCCTTTGCCGAAGACTGGCTTGGCCCCGCGCTGGAGCATGCGGCGCGGCTATCACGTCCAGGCGGCGCCGTGTATGTGGAAACGGATCGCGCCCTGATCGGCCCCGACGCGCCCGTGCCGGCTGCGCTGGAGATCGTGCGGCATGCGCGGGCTGGCGCGGTGCACTTCCATTTGCTGCAGCACAGGAACCTTTGAAGGGCCAGTGGCCGCGAGCATTGTGACCGGTCACCTGAACGCAAGATGCGGCGGCGCGGCAAAACCGCGATGTGGCGGCTTGCAAGTGCCGCGTTTAGAGTTACACTACGCCGCTGTCGCCAACGCTCGTCACGCAGCCTTGGCTCCAGCCCTCACCATAGTGGGCGGGGTCGATCGGTCCATCCAGGACCGGCGGCGGGCAGAACAAGGAGGAAGCATGGTCGTCGCGGTCTATCCCGGCACTTTCGACCCAATGACCCGGGGCCACGAGGATCTGGTGCGCAGAGCATCCAATATCTTCGATGAGCTCGTGGTCGGGGTGGCGCATAGCCCCAACAAGCGCCCGTTCTTTTCGCTGGAAGAGCGCATAGGCATTGCCCGTGAAGTCCTGGGCCACTATCCCAATGTGCGCGTCGAAGGTTTCTCCGGCCTGCTCAAGGATTTTGTCCGCAAGAACAATGCGCGCGTGATCGTGCGGGGTTTGCGCGCGGTATCCGACTTCGAGTACGAGTTCCAGATGGCGGGCATGAACCGTTACCTGCTGCCGGACGTGGAAACCATGTTCCTGACGCCGTCCGACCAGTACCAGTTCATCTCCGGCACCTTCGTGCGCGAGATCGCGGTGCTTGGCGGCGATGTCAGCAAGTTTGTGTTCCCCTCGGTCGAACGCTGGCTTGCGGAAAAGATCAGCAGCAAAACGGAATAAGATAGAGTCTTGCAACATGTCGGCCGCGGCCAGTCGGGCGCGGGACATGCTGGGTTCAAAGGAAACACCATGGCACTATTGATCACCGACGACTGCATCAATTGCGACGTTTGTGAGCCGGAGTGCCCAAACGAAGCCATTTCGATGGGGCCCGAGATCTATGAGATCGACCCCAACAAATGTACCGAATGCGTTGGGCACTTCGACGAGCCGCAATGCCAGCAGGTTTGCCCTGTGGCTTGCATCCCGCACGATCCCAACCGCATTGAGACGCGCGAGATCCTGATGGATCGCTACCGTCTCCTTACGGCGGCCAAACGGGCAGCCTGAGCTACTGCTGCGGCTTGCGGCACGGAAGTTCGCAGCAAAAAAAGCCCCATGACCTTCGCGGTGATGGGGCTTTTTGTTTGGGCGCGCGCGTTCAGCGGTTTCAGCGGTTCGTATGCAGTTCCAGCATGGCGCGTTCGGACTCGCCTTTGGCCAGCAACCCAAGCGGTGCGATGCTGCGGTCGATGGCTTCGTCGATGGCCTGCTGCTCCTCGCGGCGCGGCGGCTTCAGCACAAAATTGATCACATCCTCGCGCTCGCCGCCGCCACCGGCCGAATTGCGCGGATGGCCGACACCAATGCGCAGGCGCCAGTAGTCCTGGGTGGTCAGGTGTGCGGAAATGTCCTTGAGGCCATTGTGGCCGCCCGCGCCACCGCCACGCTTGAGCTTGACGGTGCCCGAGGGCAGGTCCATCTCGTCATGGGCCACCGCGATCTCGTCCGGCAGGATCTTGTAGAAGCGCGCGAGCGATACCACGGACAGCCCGGAACGGTTCATGAAGGTGGACGGCTTGAGCAGCCAGATCTCCTGGTCCCACAGCCGGGCACGCGCTGCCAGCCCGTGGAAGCGGCCTTCCACGCGCAGGGTGACGCCGCCCATGCGGGCCAGCTGGTCGACCAGCCAGAAGCCGGCATTGTGGCGCGTGGCTTCGTATTCCGCCCCGGGGTTTCCGAGGCCGACGATGAGTTTGATCATGCGTTGTACTTCTTGGTTGATGGGGCTCGACGCACGAGGCGCGGGGCGGCTGGCAACGGCTTGGCTGCAACTACAACTGCAAAGTCAAAATCAACTGCAGTTTCACCACCCCTGCGGGGCGGCGACCTACTTTTTTGTCTTGCCAAAAACGTAGGCAAAAAAGGCGCGCCATACGGCCTTGGCACACCTTGACGGCTCGCTTCGCATCGCGCATGGGTGTGCTGCCAGAAGCCAAGCATACGCGAACCTCGGGACGAAAAAAAACCGCCGGACGCGCCGGCGGTTTTTTCTTGCGGCTGCGAGAGCCATCCTGTTGCACGGCCCAAAGGCCGCGTTCAGGGTACTCAGGCAGCAGGCGTTTCGCCTTCGGCAGCTTCCGACACGCCGCCGGCCGGCAGCGAGATGCTGGCGATAGCGGGGTTTTCGTCACCGTGGGTGATGGCGCTCACGCCCTTCGGCAGCTTCACGTCGGACAGGTGCAGGGTCTGGCCCAGTTCCGCATTGCCCAGGTCCACTTCGATGAACTCAGGCAGGTCGGCCGGCAGGCACGACACTTCCAGTTCGTTCAGGATGTGGTTGACGATGCCATGGCCCAGCTTCACGCCCGGGGCGTTTTCCTGGTTCATGAAGTGCAGCGGCACCTTGACGTGGATCTTGTCGGTGGCCGACACGCGTTGGAAGTCAACGTGCAGGACCAGCGGCTTGAACGGGTGCATCTGGAAAGCGCGCAGCAGGGCCTTTTCAGCCTTGCCTTCCACTTCGAGGTCGAGAATCGACGAGTGGAATGCTTCTTTCTTCAGCGCGTGGAACAGTGCGTTGTGATCGAGTTCGATCATCTTGGGTTCGGCTGCGCCGCCATAGATGATGCCGGGGGTCTTGCCGGCGTTGCGCAGGCGGCGGCTCGCACCCGTTCCCTGTACGCTACGCTCGAAGGCTACTACTTTCATGATGACTCCAAATGTAAGAGGGCTGTCCGCGACCAGACAGCCCGATGAACCTCGTCACGTGCCGTAGTAGGGGTCTTACTCCCCAAAAACAGCCGCAAACGCGGTAAAGCCTTGAATTCTATCAGGAATCGGCAAACAGCGACATGATCGAGTCGCCCTTGACGATCCGGGTAAAGGTCTCTGCCAGCAGCGATGCGGTCGAGAGCTGGCGAATCTTGCCGGACTGGATGGCATCGTCGCGCAGCGGAATGGTGTCGCACACCACCACTTCATCCAGTTCGGAGTCGGCGATGCGGGCAGCCGCGCCACCGGACAGGACCGGGTGGGTACAGTAAGCGAATACCTTCAGCGCGCCGCGTTCCTTGAGCACCTGGGCCGCCTTGCACAGGGTGCCGCCGGTGTCGATCATGTCATCCATGATCACGCAGTTGCGGCCGTCGACTTCACCGATGATGTTCATCACCTCGGCCACGTTGGCCTTGGGGCGACGCTTGTCGATGATGGCCAGGTCGCAATTCAACTGCTTGGCCAGCGCACGGGCGCGCACCACGCCGCCGACGTCGGGCGAGACCACCAGCAGATTGCCGTAGTTCTTCTCGCGCAGGTCGCCCAGCAGAACCGGGGAGGCGTAGATGTTATCAACCGGGATATCGAAGAAGCCCTGGATCTGGTCGGCGTGGAGGTCCATGGTCAGGACCCGCTCGACGCCGGCAACTTCCAGCATGTTGGCGACCACCTTGGCCGAGATCGCGACGCGCGCCGAACGCGGGCGGCGGTCCTGGCGGGCATAGCCGAAGTAGGGCATGGCGGCAGTGATGCTGCGTGCCGAAGCGCGCTTGAGCGCATCGACCATCACCATCAGTTCCATCAGGTTGTCGTTGGTCGGCGCGCAGGTGGACTGCAGCACGATGACGTGCTTGCCGCGAACATTTTCCTGGATTTCAACTTGGACTTCGCCGTCGGAGAACCGACCGACCTGGGCCTTCCCGAGCGGGATGCCGAGGTGCTGAACGACAGCCTCCGCGAGTTTGGGGTTGGCGTTGCCGGTAAAAACCATCAAGCCTTCGCTGCTCATTCGGTGCACCTGTCTTGCTACTGGAGGGGGAACGATTGCTGCCGGCTAGTGCCGGCAGCTTTTCGTGCAGGTCCGTAAGGACACTGTAGGATGTAATGGCAGGGGAAGAAGGATTCGAACCTTCGAATGCCGGAATCAAAATCCGGTGCCTTGACCAACTTGGCGACTCCCCTACACAACCGGGTACGTCCATCGTCACATTCAACTGCATGCGACGCCGAACGAAAAACTTTTTATGCGAGCGTTGCGAGTGGGTGTTGCGATAAACTCTTCGCACACCTGCCATCCCATTCGGGAGGCAACCGGTCTAGTACCTGCTGCGCAGTTTGCTCGTCGTTAAATCGTGCAAACACGCAGGCTCCGGAACCGGTCATCCTTGCATGTGGACTGTACTGTCTCAACCATTCAAGGGCTCGGGCAACTTCGCCGAACTTCACTGTTGCTATCGCTTCCAGGTCGTTGCGACCGAAACCGAACTTGTTTGTGCATCCAGTGAAGTCCGCTATTATGGTGATCGCCGTATCCCTTGTCAAGCGCTTGTCCGAAAAAATTGCAGCGGTCGGAACATGCTGCCGCGGATGGATGATCACGAACCAGCTTTCAGGCAATTCAACCGTCGTCAGTTCCTCGCCTATCCCTTGCGCGAACGCATTTTCCCCATGCACAAAGAACGGCACGTCGGCACCTAACGAAAGGCCGATGCGCTTGAGTTCGTCGCGTCCCAGGCCCAGCCCCCAAAGATGATTCAGTGCCAGCAGCGTGGTCGCCGCGTCCGATGAGCCGCCGCCGATGCCGCCGCCCATCGGCAACCGCTTGGCAATGGCGATGTCCGCGCCAAAGCGGGTGCCGCCAGCTTGCTGCAAGGCCTGCGCGGCGCGCACGATCAGGTCGCTCTGCGCCGGTACGCCCGGCACGTCGCTGATGCGCTCGATGCGGCCATCATCGCGGCGGAAAAAGTCGAGCGTATCGCTCCAGTCCACCAGTTGGAAAACCGTCTGCAGCGTGTGGTAGCCATCCGCGCGGCGTCCGGTCACATGCAGGAAGAGATTCAGCTTGGCGGGCGCCGCGCAGTCGCGCAGCGCAGGCGGAGGCAGGGGGCGGGCCGTGCTCATTGTGCTTGCTCCGGATCGATGACCAGGCGTACCGAGAGCGGGTTGGCTGCGCCGTCGCGCGCGAGGTCGATGCGGCGCGGGCTCGCCGTGGCCGGCGTGGATGGCGTTGTGGGCGCGGCTTCCTGCCATGCCACGTAGCGCACGGTCCAGCCGTTCTGCGCCAGGGTAGCCAGCCGTCCGCTGTCGTCAAGCGTGGTGCGCGCCGGGCTGCCGGGTGCGGGGCGGGCGTGCAGCCAGTCTCGCAGGCCTGCCACCGGCAGCGAAAATCCGAGCGCTTCCTCCAGCAAGGTATCGACTTCGGGCGCGTTGCGCGGCGGCTGGTTGGGCAGGTCGAGCGTGGCCCCCGAAGGCGTGGAGGTGACCACCGCCAGGGTCTGGCCCAGCGGCGAGATCAGGTCCAGCCGCACATTGCGGCCTTGCTCATGCCATTGGAAGCTGCCCTGCACGCCTTCATCGCGGCCATAGCGCACGTAGTTGGCGGCGAAGCGGCCGCTGAGGTCGCGAGCCTGGGCGGTCTCGCCGGCATCGAACTGCCGCGTGGGCGTGATGCTGGCGCAGGCGGCGAGCCATAAGGGGGCGCTCAGGCAGAGCAGGGCAAGGCGTCGGGATCTGGGCATGGCGTTTGGCGTGCGCGCCGGCGCCGCTGGGCGCCGGGCTGCCGGCCCGGCGCGAGGGCCGGGCGGCGGATGATTGCGGGTGATCGGAATGCCGCGTGACGGCTGCGTACGGCAGGATGCTACTTGGACAGCGCGGAGAGCGGGACGTTATAGCGGCGCAGGGTGTCGATCAGGATGACGTTATCCGGCTCGATCTTGGCGGCTTCGGTCCAGGTCTTGCGTGCCTCGTCCTGCTGGCCGAGTTGCCACAGCACCTCGCCGAGGTGGGCGCCGATTTCGGCCTCGGGTGCCTTGGCGTAAGCGTTGCGCAGCAGTTCGGCGGCCGGCTGCAACTGGCCCAGGCGGAACTTGACCCAGGCCAGGCTATCCATGATGTAGGGATCGTCCGGACCCAGCGCGGAGGCCTTTTCCAGCAGCTTGAGGGCCTCGGGCAGGCGCACGTTGCGGTCCGCAAGCGAATAGCCCAGCGCGTTGTAGCCCTGCTTGGCTTCCGGCTGCATGGCGATCACGCGGCGCAGCAGCTTTTCCATGCTGTCGTAGCGCTTCTCGCGCTCATCGAGCATGGCGAGTTCATAGACCCAGTCCGAGTTGTCGGGCTCCGCCGCGGCGCGTTCATCCAGCACCTTGCGGGCGCGGTCATAGGACTTGGCGTCGATCAGCATGCCAACTTCGGCCTGGCGGATAGCGGTCATGCGCTGCGCGCGCTGGTCGGGCTCGGGTATATCCTCGGCATCGGCCAGCATGTCATTGAATACCGCCTGGGCGTCGTCGAGCTTGCCCATGCGGCCTAGCAACTGCGCGCGCTTGACGGCTGCAGCCGGCGCGAGGCGGGCGTCGTCGATGCGGTCGAGCCAGGCTACGGCTGCCGGGTAGTCCTTCTTTTCCTCGGCGATCTGCGCCAGGTACTGGTAGGCGATATCCGGGCTGGCCGCCGGCACTTGCTCGGCGAGCTGCAGGTATTCCTTCAGGTACAGCTCGGCTTCGTCGTAGCGCTTGGACTGCAGGCTGGTGAGGCCGAGGGCGAGCGGCACGCGCGGATCCTTCGGCGCAATCTTGCGCAGCGTCTCGAACTCCGAGCGCGCGGCTTGCAGGTCGTTTTGCTGCAGGTAGAGGCGGGCCAGCGTGATGTGCCCGTTGACCGAGGCCGGGGCCTTGTCGACGAACGCCTTGAGCCCGGCAATGGCCTGGTCCGGCGCGCTGTCGGCGCGCAGCTCGGCAGCCATCAGCGCGGCGCCTTCGAAGTCGGGACGGATCTTCTGGGCCTCGTCGAGCTCCGCCAGGGCGCCAGGAATATCGTTGGCGGTTTCCTTGGCGCGCGCGAGGGCAAGGTGAGTCTCGGCCGACTTCAGGTCGTTGGCCACCAGGCGCTGCAGCAGCGCGGCCGCGCCGGCGGGATCGCTGGTGCGCGAAAGCTGCTGCTGCATCTGCAGGATGGCCTCCGGCCGCTGGCTCGGCGGCACGCCATTGAGCTGCAGGGCCAGCAGGGGTTCGGCTTCGTCCCATCGGCCGCTCAGGACCAGCAGGGTCGACAGCACTTGCCGCGCGCCGGCGGAGGTGGGCGCAAGCTCTGTCCACAGCCGCGCGGCGTCAAGCGCTTGCTGGGCGCTGCGGGCATTGAACGCGATCTCGGTGGCGCGCTGGGCAAAGCGCGGGTCGTGCGTATTGCGCGCCAGCTCCAGGTACGTCTGGTACGCGGGGCCGACCACGCCGCGCTGGGCGGAGATTTCAGCGGCCAGCACGCGGTAGAGGATGTCCGCGGTCAGTGGCACCGCCGGCAGGGGCATCTTCGGTGGCAGCGGGTTCGAGCGGATTGGCGTGGTGGCCTCCGCGGCGACCTTCATCGCGGGCTTGCCGTCCGCGGGCGCGGCGTGGCTGGCGAGCGGCGCCAGGGCGCAGACTGCCACCGCGGCGGCAGCCGTGGCCGCGAGCCTGTGACGCAGCGGCCGCCGGGGGAAGAGAAGTTGAGCGGTGGTCATCGGGGTACGGTCCAGGCGGTCCGACATGTGGGTGGGTGCTCCAGCACTCAAAGGCGATGGGGAAGGTAAAGGCATTGTAGCCTGCCGCTACAATGCTTTGCTTATCCGCATGGCACCGGCACGGCTGGGGTCTCTGGCGGTTTGAGTGGCACAAAAGGGAGAGGTTCGATGCCTGAGTTGCCGGAGGTCGAAGTGACCCGGCGCGGCTTGCTGCCGCATGTGGTTGGGCGGCGCATTGCCGAAGTGGTGGTGCGCCATCGCGGCCTGCGCTGGCCGGTCGAGCCGGATCTGGAGTCGCAACTGGCCGGGCGGGTGATCGCGCGCATCGAGCGGCGTGGCAAATACCTGCTGCTGGAGTGCGTGCGCCCGGACGGCGAGGCTCCCGGATGGCTGCTGATCCACCTTGGCATGACCGGCACGTTGCGGGTGTTGCCGCAGGCGCCGCCGCCGGGCACGCACGATCACCTTGACCTGGTCCTTGCCGACCCCGACGGTGCGGGCGATGCACAGCCCGGCGCAGCCACCAGCCTGGTGCTGCGCTTTCGCGATCCGAGGCGCTTTGGCGCGGTGCTGTGGAGCCTGCTCGAAGAGTCGCAATTGCCGACCCATCCGCTGCTGAGCAAGCTCGGCATCGAGCCTTTCGACCCACGCTTCGACGGGGCCTGGCTCTATCGCCTGGGACGCGGGCGCAGCGCGGCCATCAAGACCGTGCTTCTCGCGGGCGACATCGTGGTGGGCGTGGGCAATATCTATGCATCGGAAAGCCTGTTTGCCGCAGGCATCCGCCCCACCACGCCGGCCGGGCGCTTGTCTCTGGCGCGTTGCGAACGCCTGGCCGAGGCCGTGCGCGACACGCTGGCCCGCGCGATCGAGCGCGGCGGCAGCACTTTGCGCGACTTTGTCGGCAGCGATGGCAGCAGTGGCTATTTCCAGCTGGATTGCGCCGTGTACGACCGCGCCGGCCATCCATGCCGGGTCTGCGGCACCACCATCCGGCAGATCGTCCAGGGGCAGCGCTCGACGTTCTACTGCCCGAGCTGCCAACGTTGAGTGCGGCGGCGCCGGGCCTGCGGCTCTCGTTGCGCAGGCCGTACGAGAGTGATGATTGCCCATCTTCTTGCGAATGTGGCGCCAACCCGATGGCCCGGCGCAACAGGGAGGGCGGCGGGCGACTCGAATTTCACAAAAATCCGCCGTAAACCTGTATCTTGAAGATACGTAAAAAAGTGTTACAAAGACACCATGTCACCGCCCGAGTGCCGGCCATCGGACATCAAGATGTCAGGCCTGCAGCGCCGTCGCGGGGGCTTTTCGCCAAGCCGATCCCAGTGCCAATGACAACCCTCGCCCTTCAATTCGAACAATACGGCGCCTGGAGAACCGGGGTACTCCATTCCCTGGCCGAATTCCGCTCCTGGCTGCAGCAGCACGATCTCTACGACGCCCAGGCCGACGAACGCGTCCAGCGCATCCAGGGCGTGCTCAAGAGCGACCGGCTCAAGGTGGCGTTCATCGCGGAATTCTCGCGGGGCAAGAGCGAGCTGATCAACGCGATTTTCTTTGCCGACTACGGCCGTCGCATCCTGCCGTCTTCCGCCGGGCGCACCACAATGTGCCCGACCGAGCTGCGCTACGACGAAGCCGAGGCGCCGTGCATCCGGCTGCTGCCGATCGAGACGCGCCTGCAGGAAGCCTCCACCGCCGATTTCCTTGACGTCGATGCGCACTGGCACACCGTGCCGCTCGACCCCTCGTCGCCCGATGGCATGCTGGATGCGTTCCGGCACGTGGTCGAGACCAACCGTGTCACGCGCGAGATGGCCGAGTCGCTTGGCCTGTACAACGAGAACGATCCCGACGCCGCCTACGCGCTCGATGCCGACGGCATGGTCGAGATTTCCCGCTGGCGCCACGCGGTCATCAACTTCCCGCATCCGCTGTTGCGCCAGGGCCTGGTCATCCTCGACACGCCGGGCCTCAACGCGATCGGCACCGAGCCCGAGCTGACGCTGCGCCTGATCCCGGATGCGCATGTCGTGGTGTTCATGCTGGCGGCCGACGCCGGCGTGACCAAGAGCGACCTCGACCTCTGGCGCAGCCATGTGAGCGCAGGCCACCGCAAGGGGTGCCTGGCGGTGCTCAACAAGATCGACGGCCTGTGGGACCCGCTCAAGTCGCCGGCCGAGACCGCGGCCGAGATCACGCGCCAGGTCACCACCAGCGCTCATGTGCTGGGCATCGACGAGTCGCGCGTCTACCCGGTGTCGGCGCAGAAGGGCCTGGTGGCCAAGGTCACCAACGACGACGACTTGCTGGCGCGCAGCGGCCTGCCGCAATTCGAGCACGTGCTGTCTGACCAGCTGATCCCGCAGCGGCGCGAGATCGTCGCCGACCAGGTGCAGCGCTCGGTGGAGGAGATGGCGCGCGGCGCGCAGCAACTGCTGCAAAGCCGCCGCCGCAGCATCGTCGAGCAGTTGTTCGAGCTGCGCGGGCTGCGCGGCAAGAACCACGCGATGGTCAAGCACATGCTGATGCGCGTGCAGTCGGAGAAAGAAGAGTTCGAGCAGAGCATCGCCAAGTTCCAGGCGCTGCGGCTGGTGTTCGGGCGCCATAGCGCGGACATCATCAAGAGCCTGCAGCTGCGCGACGTGCGCCGCACCATGCGCGAGCGCCGCGAGCAGATGAAGGAGCGTTTCTTCTCGCGCGGCATGCGCGAGGACATGGACGCCTTGTTCGCGCGGCTTGGCGAACTGGTCAGCGAGGCGGACCAGAAGATCGCCCAGCTCCACCAGCTCACCGACAGCATGTACCGCCGCTTCAATGCCGAACATGGTTTTACGCTGCCTGCGCCGATCCAGTTCGTCACCGCGCGCTACGTCAGCGAATTGCAGCAGACGCTGGCGTTGGCCCACACGCACTTCGGCGCCATGAACATGCTCACGCGCTCGCGCCCGCAGCTGGTGCAGAGCGCGTTTTCCACCATCGCCACCCGCGTGCTGGAAACCTTCCGCGATCTGAACCGCGATATCGAGATCTGGCTCAAGTCGGTGATGACGCCGCTGGAGGCGCAGGTGCGCGAGCACCAGAAACAGTTGCGCCGCCGGGTCGATTCGATCGAGCGCATCCACGAGGCCACCGACACGCTCGAGAGCCGCATCGCGCAGCTCGAGGAAGTGCTCAACGGCCTGGATGATCGCAGCGGGCGCATCGAATCCTTCTCCAGGCAGATTCTGCAGCCGGACGCCAACGAGGGGCAGCCCAGGGCGTTCGCGGCCTGAAGCGCGGCCGGCGCAAGTCCGGCGGCGAATGCAGGTGGCGAGGGCTGGTGGCGGCGAGGCGGTATCATGACGCGCCGCCGCTTCCGGCGCTGTTGCTGTGTTGCCTTACCCGTCACGTACCCGATGCCCCGCAAGCCCGCTGCTTCTCCTGCCGTTTCATCCGATCTTTCCCCCGCCGTGGTTCCTGCCGATTTCGCCGCGCGCGTGGTGGGCTGGCAGCGCTTGCACGGGCGCCATGACCTGCCGTGGCAGAACACCCGCGACCCTTACCGTATCTGGCTGTCCGAGATCATGCTGCAGCAGACCCAGGTCAGTGCGGTGATCGAGTATTTCCAGCGTTTCGTCGGCCGGCTGCCAACCGTGGCCGCATTGGCCGAGGCCAGCGCGGATGAGGTGATGGCGCTGTGGGCCGGGCTTGGCTACTACTCGCGCGCGCGCAACCTGCACCGCTGCGCCAAGGCCGTGATGAGCGAGCATGGCGGTGTGTTCCCGACCGACCCCGAGGTGCTGGTGACGCTGCCCGGCATCGGCCGCTCCACCGCGGCAGCCGTGGCCGCGTTCAGCGCCGGCGTGCGCTCGCCGATCCTGGATGGCAACGTCAAGCGCGTCTTTGCCAGGTTCTTTGGCATCCATGGCCATCCCGGCGTCAAGGCGGTGGAGAATCGCATGTGGCAGCTTGCCGATGCGGTCCTGCCCGCCAAGGGGCCGGCGCAAGCCGAGGACATGGTGTCCTACACCCAGGGCGTGATGGACCTTGGCGCCACTGTCTGTTCGCGCGGCAAGCCAGCCTGCCTCGCCGCCGCCGCGTCGTGCCCGCTGGCCGGCGACTGCGTGGCGCGCCGCGACGGGCTGACCGGCGTGCTGCCCACGCCGAAGCCGCGCGCCGCCATTCCCGAGCGCAGCACCGTGATGCTGCTGGTCCGCCGCGGCCGCGAGGTCCTGCTCGCACTGCGCCCGGACAGCGGCATCTGGGGCGGGCTGTGGAGCCTGCCCGAAATGCCGGTCGATACCGTGCCCTTCGATGCGGAACTGGCCGAAGACGCTGCGCTGGAACGCGCCCGCGAATTCGGCAATCCCAGCACGGCCAATATGGTCGGCGAGCTCACCCACGTCTTCACTCACTTCCGCCTGCTGATCCGCGCCATTCGCGTCGACGTCACCGGCCTCACCGCGCGCGATGCCGCCAACGGCCCCGCACTACGCTGGCTGTCACTGGACGATCTGGATGCGGTAGGCACGCCCGCGCCGGTGCGCAAGCTGCTGGAGGCGCAAGCCCAAGGGGGATTGTTTTAACGTTGCTTAGAGGATGTGGTGCTGGTGCATGTATTTATGCACGATCTCGATCCGCATGCCCGCGTCCGGCAGCGCCATCAGCATCTGCTTGGCCTTGAGCGGCACCGGCAAGAACTCGCACAGCCGATTGGCCACCCAGCTGGGGTCATCCCACAGGAACGGCTCGCAGAAAGGCAGCTCGCCCGGATGCTCGGCATGGAGCGAGGCAACGATACGCCGCAGCACGGCCAGGCATTCGCCCAGCAGTTCGAGCTTGCAGTCGATGATGTCGGGCGGCAGCAATTCCGCCTGGCCGACCAGCAAGCCGTCCGGGCTCACGCTGTGGCCCAGCAGCCGGAAGCGCTGGCGGCCGCGCGCGCTGATCAGCAGCACACCCAGTTGTTCCATATTGCAGTCGATGATGTCGGCCAGGCAGCCGATCGTCTCGGGCATGGTGGGCTCGTCCGGGCGGGCGACCTCATTGCCGCTGGCGATCAGGCAGACACCGAAGGGCGTGCGATCGCGCATGCAGGCGCGCACCATGTCCACATAGCGCGCTTCGAACACGCGCAGTGGCAGCAGCCCATCGGGAAAGAGTACGGTATGCAGCGGAAACAGCGGCAGGCTATCCAACGTAGGCCCCGCCGAGGTGCTGTGCGGGGCGGCGAACGATGCGGATGAGCCGGGCGTGGCGGGTGAGGACATGCTGAGCCAGCAAAGGTTTCGGGCGAGGATTGCCGAGCCTGACCGCGAAACCTGGCGGTGCGGCGTTTAGCCGCCCGGCGCGAGCTCGCGGTGTCTCACCAGCACATTACCATGGGCGCGAAAATAGTTGGCAAGTCTTTCCGCGATGTACACGGAGCGATGCTGCCCCCCAGTGCAACCGATTGCGACGGTCAGGTAACTGCGATTGTCAGCGATGAAACTTGGCAGCCACTTTTCCACATAGGCGCGTATGTCCTCGGCCATGGCCAGCACCATCGGCTGGCTCTGCAGAAAGTCGATCACGGGCTCGTCGCGGCCGGTCAGTGGGCGCAGTGCCAGGTCGTAGTAGGGGTTGGGCAGCGAGCGCACGTCGAACACCAGGTCGGCGTCGCTGGGCACGCCGTGCTTGAAGCCGAACGACTCGAACAGCAATGTGAGCTTGAGGTCATCGCCGCGCACGAATTCCTTGATCCACGCGCGCAATGTATTGGTGCGCACATTGCTGGTGTCGATGCGGTGCGCAGCCTCCGCCAGCGGGCTCAGGAGCTCGCGCTCCATCTCGATGGCCTCGATCAGCGAGGTGTCGTTGAGTGCGGTCTCGGCGGCACTATCGGCGAGATTCTCGTTCCTGGGATTGGCCGAGAGGCCAGCCATGGCTGCGCGCATCGACAGCGGATGGCGCCGTCTCGTCTCGGAATAACGCTGCACCAGCGCATCGGTATTGGCGGTCAGGAAGACCACCCGGACCTGGTGTTCGGAGGCGAGGTCGCGCAGCGTGCCGGGCAGCTCGTCCAGCGATTCACGGCTACGGATATCGGTGGCGACGCCCAGATGGGTGTAGCCCTGCGCCGCCAGGTACTGGGCCAACTCCGGGATAAACTGCGCCGGCAGGTTGTCGACGCAGTAGTAGCCCGCGTCTTCCAGTACGTTCAAGGCAACGGATTTGCCGGAGCCGGAGATCCCGGTGATAAGTATGATGCGCATAGCACGACAAGCATAACATCAGGTGATGACGCCGTCATGACGGCGCCGTGCCAGAAAAAATGGCGAACCGAAGAGGTTCGCCATTTTTACACGTCCGCGCCGCAAGTGATGCCGGTAGCTTACTTGGACAAGCAGTCGCTCATGAAGGCCTTGCGCTCGTCGCCCTTCTTGCCGGTGGCCTGGGCGTTGCAGGTCTTCATCTTTTCCTGCTGGCTGTTCTTGGCGGGTGCGGCCGCGGGCTTATTGGACAGGCAATTGCTCATGAAGGCCTTGCGCTCATCGCCCTTCTTGCCGGTGGCCTGCGTGTTGCAAGCCTTCATCTTGTCCTGCTGGGAGTTAGGTGCCGCCGGTGCCGCCGGTGCCGCCGGTGCCGCGGGTGCAGCGGCCGGTGCATTCTGGGCGAAGGCGCCGGTGGCAAAAAGCGGGGCTACCAGCACGCACATCGCGATCAATTTTTTCATGCTTGCTCTCCTGGCTGTGGAAAACTTCATGGCTGCTGGCCTGTCGGCTCGGCAACTCGGGGCTGGGCCCAATGCCCATTACTGCACAAAACGGCCTATGCCCCAATCGCGTTGACCATCGAAGCGCGGCCGGATGTAAGCAATTGAAAACGGCCCCGTCGTGGTCGCATGGCGTGGGCCCGCCAAACCTAGAGTAGCCGGCCCTGACCCCGCGATGCGACATCGGCCTGCATCGCGGCGCGCTGGCGGTCCATGAAGTCGCGCAGCGTGTCGATGCCGCGCAGGCGCAGGATGGTGTTGCGCACGGCGGCCTCGACCAGCACGGCGAGATTTCGGCCGGCCGCCACCTGGATCTTGACCATGTGGATGGGCAGGCCGAGCACGTCGAGATACTGGGAGTCCAGCGGCAGGCGCTCGAATTCGCCATCGTTGCGGCGAACCAGTTGCACCACCAGCTTAAGCTTCATCTTGCGGCGTACCGCAGTCTCGCCAAAGATGGTCTTGATGTCGAGCAGGCCCAGGCCGCGCACTTCCAGCAGGTTCTGCAGCAGCGGCGGGCAGCGGCCCTCGATGAAGTCCGGCCCGAGGCGCACGAAATCGACGGCATCGTCCGCGACCAGCCCATGTCCGCGCGAGATCAGTTCCAGGCCGAGCTCGCTCTTGCCCAGGCCGGATTCGCCCATCACCAGCACACCCATGCCGAGGATGTCGAGGAATACGCCGTGCATGGTCACGCGCGGCGCGGAAATGCGCGACAGATAGAGGCGCAGGTGGTCGATCACCGCGGCCGAAGACACCGGCGTGGTGAACAGCGGTGTGGACGAGCGCGTGCAGCGCAGTTCCAGGTCGGGCGGCGGCTCCATGCCGTCGGCGATCACCAGGAACGGCGGCTCCAGCAGGATCAGCTCGCCCATCTGGCGCTTGCGCATCTCGTCATCGAGGCGCTGGTAATACGTGATTTCGGGCTTGCCCAGCACCTGGATCCGGTTCGGGTGGATCAGGTTCAAGTGGCCGACGAGATCGGCCGCGGACGTGGCTTCACGCGCGAACTCGACATCGAAGGCCCGGTCCGCACCCTCCAGTCCTGCTACCCAGGAGAGTTTGATATCGGCTGCGTTGTCGTCGAAGATCGACTGCGAGGTGACGCCAGTGAGTTCCATTCGGGTGCTTTCAGGGACGGGCTTTCAGTGCCGGATCAAGGGTGCCATTGCGTCAGCAACTGGTGCACGTCGTCGGGGGTGGGCAGGGTAGCCAGTCCTTCGCGCATCTCGCGGTCGGACAGCAACTGGGCGATCTCGGAGAGAATTTCCAGATGCTGCTGGGTGGCCTGTTCGGGCACCAGCAGGAAGATCAGCAGCGCGACCGGCTTGCCGTCGGGCGACTCGAAGGGGATCGGCTCGGCCAGGCGCATGAAGGCGGCCAGTGGCTGCTTCAGTCCCTTGATGCGGCCGTGGGGGATCGCAACCCCCGCGCCCAGGCCGGTGGACCCGAGCGACTCGCGGGCGAACAGGTTGTCGGTCACGGTCGCGCGCGCTACGCCATGGTTGTTCTCGAAGAGGAGCCCGGCCTGTTCGAACACGCGCTTCTTGCTGGTGACGCTGACGTCGAGGTTGATGTTGCCGGGTGGCAGCAATTTAGCCAAACGATTCATGTGGAATGCGCAGGGTTTTCTAGTAAGCAGGCCCGGGGCCAGGAGGCGTCCCACCGGGCGGAAAGAGGTAAAAAACCAAGGCCCGAGGTTTCCACCGGGTGTCCCCCCATGCCGGTGTCGGGCGTCTGGCCATTATAGAGCAGGCCCGCTTCCGCTTTGTGCATTGCAATAGCCGATGCGCTCAAGCGGTGCTGCATGCACCGGAATGGCTAGGCCGGTCAACCATGTATTGCACAGCATACACTGGTACATATGCGTTGCGGAATCCCCTGTGTGGCCCGATCGGGTAGGCTGCAACGAAAAAGCCGCGCTCTGGGCGCGGCTTGATTCCATTTTTCAAGGGACTGACACCGACGGCCCGGTATGTGGGCCGCCAGGCACGGTCATTGCTGCATCTGCGATGCGGCCATCTGATACTTGACCGCTTCACGGTCGTGGCTCTGCACGCGATCCTTGTGGCGAATCACCTGCCGGTCGAGCTTGTCGACCAGTGCGTCGATAGCGGCATACAGGTCTTCATGATGCGCTTCGACAAAGATGTCCTTGCCCTTGAGATGTAGATTGATTTCCGCGTACTGCCGCCGGTCCTTTTCTTTTGTATTGTCGACAGAGAGCAGCACACTTACGCCAATGACTTGATCGAAATGCCTGACGATACGCTCCAGTTTCGTTTCCACGTACTCACGCAGAGGGGGCGTGATGTCCAAGTGGTGTCCACTGATCTTGAAGTTCATAGCGTTTCTCCTTCTGAAAGAGCTGCATCAGGCAGGCGATGCAGCTCGGCTACAAAGTCTTACGGAGATTGACCGCGGGAATCTTGAGCGCTTCGCGGTATTTGGCAACGGTACGCCGTGCTACCACAAAGCCTTGCTCGCCGAGCAATTCGGCAATCCGGCTATCGGACAAGGGGTTCCTAGCGTCTTCGGCTCCTATCAATTGCTTGATCAACGCACGGATTGCCGTTGATGAGGCCGCGCCGCCGGTTTCTGTGGATACGTGAGAGCCAAAAAAATACTTCAGCTCGAAAGTCCCCATCGGCGTTGCCATGTATTTATTGGTAGTCACCCGAGAGATGGTGGACTCGTGTAAACCCAGTGTATCGGCAATCTCCCGCAAAACCAAGGGGCGCATCGCAATTTCACCGTGGGTGAAGAAGTTCTTTTGACGTTCGACAATGGCTTGTGCGACGCGCAATATCGTGTCGAACCTTTGCTGGATATTCTTGATCAACCAGCGTGCTTCCTGCAGCTTTTGCTGCAGTCCGGCCGCGCCTGCATCGCCTTTTGCACCGCGCAAAATCTGCGCGTACATGTCGTTGATGCGTAGCCGCGGCATCACATCCGGGTTGAGGTGGGCGATCCATCCGCCGCTCAATTTTCGAACAAAAACATCAGGCACCACGAAGTCCGCTTCTGGCCGGCTGTAGGCATGGCCGGGATAGGGCGCGAGCGAGCGGATCAGTTCATGTGCGGCCTTGAGTTCCGGTTCGTCCACTTGCAGCGCCTTTTTAAGGCGCGTGTAATCGCGCACCGCCAGCAGCTCGAGGTGGTTGGTGACGATGCTCAGCGCCAGTTCGCGCTGCGGATGCTTGAGCCTGCGCAATTGCAGCGCCAGGCACTCGGCGGCGTTGCGTGCCCCGACGCCCGGCGGATCGAAGCTCTGCAGCAGCGTGAGCACAGCCTGGATCTCGTCGACCTCGAACTCGAGCTCCTCCGGCAGCTCGCTGCAGATTTCCTCGAGCGTGGTGCTCAGGTAGCCGTCATCGTCCAGGGACTCGACCAGGAAGATAGCCAGCCCTTTGTCGCGCAGGGAAATCTTGAGCGGCGCCAGCTGTTCCATGAGGTGTTCACGCAGCGTGGGCTCGGCGTCGCGCAGCTGCATCGGGGTTTTTTCGTCGTCTTCGCCTTGCGGGCGGCGGGCGAAGTCGTCCAGGCTCCAGTCGCTGCCGTAATCCTCATTGCTGTCAGAGTAGCTGTCGTCGGCTTCGGGCGCGCCATCGGGGCGGTTCTCGCTGGTGCCCTGGCCATCGGCGGGCGCTGGCGCGGGCGCGCTCTGCAGGTTCACCGAGCCGTCCGAAGACACGCGCAACGGGCTGTCCAGCCAGTCGTTCTCACGCTCGAGCAAGGGGTTCTCGGTCAGCGCCTGTTCCACTTCCTGCTGCAGTTCAAGCGTGGACAGTTGCAGCAGCCGGATCGACTGCTGGAGTTGCGGCGTAAGCGCGAGATGCTGCGAGAGGCGGAGCTGTAGCGACGGTTTCATGCGACCTATTTTATGCCCAACTTCCGTACTGATGGAACGGAAATTGCTATCGCTGGTGTCGCTATGATCGTTTGAAGGATAAAAGGCGACACCGAAGCCGCCCGGGGGGCGATGCGCGGCAGGCGCCGCGCGCCCTTACATGCGGAAGTTCTCGCCCAGGTAGACCTTGCGCACCGACTCGTTGGCGATGATGTCCTCAGGCTGCCCGGACGCCAGCACCGCGCCTTCGCTGATGATGTAGGCGTGGTCGCAGATGCCTAGCGTCTCGCGCACGTTGTGGTCGGTGATCAGCACGCCGATATTGCGTGCCTTGAGGAAGCTGACGATGCGCTGGATTTCGCCAACCGCGATCGGGTCGACGCCGGCGAAGGGCTCGTCGAGCAGGATGAAGCGCGGCGCGGAGGCCAGCGCGCGGGCGATTTCCACGCGGCGGCGCTCGCCGCCGGACAGCGACAGCGCCGGGTTGTCGCGCAGGTGGGCAATCTGCAGGTCATCCAGCAGGGTGTCCAGCCGGCGCTCGATCTCGGCCTTGCCCAGGGGTTTGCCATCGTTGAGCTGCAGCTCCAGCACTGCGCGGATGTTCTCCTGCACATTGAGCTTGCGGAACACGGAGGCTTCCTGCGGCAGGTAGGACAGGCCCATGCGTGCTCGCTCATGGATGGCCAGGCCGCTGATGTGTTTGTCGTCGAGCACGATATCGCCTTCGTCCAGCGCCACCAGCCCCACGATCATGTAGAACGACGTGGTCTTGCCCGCGCCGTTGGGGCCCAGCAAGCCGACCACCTCGCCGCTCTTCACGTCGAGCGACACGTCCTTGACCACGGTGCGCGAGCCGTAGCGCTTCTTCAGGTGGCGCACGACCAGCGTGCTGCTGTCCTTCAGGGTGGCGGGCTGGGACGGTGCGGTTTGGGTAGCGGTCATGAAGGTGAAGTCAGAATCCGTGGATCAGGGACGTGGCGGCGTCAGGTCAGGGGTTGACGGGGGCAGCTGCCGGCTTGAGCGGCAGCGGATTGGCTGCGGCACCGCTGGCGGGCTGCTCCTGGCGCGGCGACAACACGGCGCGCACGCGGCCCGACGGGCTGCCCGCGGTCGCGTTCTCGGCGCCGCCGCTGGCCGTGTAGAACTCGTTGCGGCTGTCATAGGTGATCACCGCGCCGCGGATCTCGTCGACCAGCTTGGCGCCGGCCAGGCGGGCCATGCGGGCGCGCCCGATCAGCTTGGACAACTCCTGCTTGCCGTCATATTCGATGCGGTCGCCCCAGCCATCGATGTACTCGTCGACGTTGTCGCGCTTCTGCCGGATATAGGCTTGCTTGCCGCCCTTGGAGGTCGCGACCGCGTACTGGTAGCCCTCGGGATCGGTACGGACTTCGGCTGCGTCGGATTTGAGCACCATGGTGCCCTTGGTCAGCACCACGTTGCCAGTCAGTACATAGACCTGCTTGACGTCATCGTAGCTGGCATTGTCGGCCTCCAGGACCAGCGGCTTTTCGCGGTCGGCCTTTTCGGCGCTGGCGGGCGCGGCCAGCGTGAGGCCCAGGACGGCGGCCAGCGTCAGCAAAGCGGCCGTGCTGCGGCGCAGACAGGACGAAGTCGTCGGGAATGGATTCATGTTGGCGTGATGGCGGTTGACGCGGGCGGTTGGTGCCCGCGGGCGGCTTCGGGGCTACTTCGTGGGACTCGCCGGCGGCGGCCCCGTGATGATGGTGCCGCGTACGTTACCCAGCAATTGTACTTCGCGAGTGACATTGTTGAAGACCAGGCCGTTGGCGGTCATCACCGACGGGCCGCGGGTCAGCTTGACAGCCTTGTCGGTCTTGACGATGTCATCGTTCACCAGCACCTGGAAATACTCCGAGGCGGCCGTCATCTGCGGATCCTTGGCGGGGTCGGGGCCCTGGGTACGCACGATGAAGGCATTGCCGAACAGGTCGATGACCGAGCCTTCCGCGTTCATCGTGCCGCGATCAGAGTGGCCGGTGACGGGCGGACGGTCGATTTCATAGGAGCGCATGGCCGGGCGCGTCACTTCGTAGGTCTGGTCGTCCTCGAAGTGGATCATCTTGTCGCCGGTGAAGCGCAGCTTGGTGTTGCCGTCCTCGGCAAGCTCGGTCGCGGAAAAACGGATCATGTAGTAATCCGGTTCATGCTTCTTGCCTACCGGCCCGGTGTCCGCTTCTTTCGGGGAGTTGACCTGCACCAGCCAGAAGGTGCTGCCCGCCACCAGTGCCATCAGCAGCAGGGGCAGGGCTCGCATGGCAAGCCGGCTCAGGGAGGACAGGATTTCCCGCATAGGCATGGGCTGGCCTCAGATGACCTTGGCGCGGGTCAGGTCGTGGATGTGGAGCGCGCCGACCAGGCGCCGCTCTGCGTCGACCACCAGCATCTGGTTGATGCGGTTCGCCTCCATCACCTGCACGGCTTCCACGGCCAGCTGGTCCGGCCCGACGGTATGCGGTGTGCGGTGCATGACCTCGCTGATGGGTACGGTCTTCCAGTCGCGCGGGGTTTCGAGCAGGCGGCGCAGGTCGCCATCGGTGAAGACGCCGATCAGGCGGTCGTCCGGGTCCACCACCGCGGTCATTGCCATGCCTTTGCGGGTGATTTCCATCAGGGCCTGTGCCAGCGGCGTGCTCTCGCGTACCTTGGGCACCGCGTTGCCGCTGCGCATGACGTCGCGCACGTGGGTCAGCAGCTTGCGCCCGAGCGCGCCGCCCGGATGCGAGCGGGCAAAGTCTTCCTCGCCGAAGCCGCGGGCATCCAGCACCGCCACCGCGAGCGCGTCGCCCATCGCCAGTGCGGCGGTGGTGCTGGCGGTCGGGGCCAGGTTGAGCGGGCAGGCTTCTTTTTCCACGCCGGCATTGAGGTGCGCGTCGGCCAGCTGGGCCAGCGTGGAGGCGGGGTTGCCGGTCACGGAGATGAGCTTGGCGCCGATGCGCTTGACGATCGGGACAATCGAAAGCAACTCGGCGGTCTCTCCGGAATTGGAAAAGGCGATCAGCACATCGTCGCGCGTGACCATGCCCAGGTCGCCGTGGCTGGCCTCGGCCGGATGCACGAAAAACGCGGGCGTGCCGGTCGAGGCCAGCGTGGCCGCGACCTTGCGGCCGATGTGGCCCGACTTGCCGATGCCGGACACGACGACGCGCCCGCTGCAATTGAGCGTCAGTTGCACGGCTTGCGCAAATCCGTCGTCCAGGCGGCCTGCGAGGGCAGCGACGGCGTCGGCTTCGATCTGGAGGGTTTCGCGAGCGAGCCTAAGTGCTCGATCCGCATTGAAATTAGCTATCATGGCGACGAAGTATACCAACGAATGCGATGGCGCTTGGGCTGTTCCTGGGATCGGGCGGCCGGGGCGGCCATCGCGCTTGCCGTAATCCGCCGGCAGGGCCGCCCGCACCGGGCCGGCCCGGTGCCCGGCGCGGCGTACCCTGACCCTGTCGATGCACTCTCCGCTGGACCTTACCCTTGTCCTGCTGGCCGCCGCCGTATTTGGCGTGGTCGCGTTTCGCATGTTGCAGTTGCCGCCGATGCTGGGGTACCTGGTCGTGGGCATCCTGATCGGGCCGCATGCGCTCGGCCTGGCCAGCGATACCGCGCAAACCAAATACCTGGCCGAGTTCGGCGTGGTCTTTTTGATGTTCTCGATCGGCCTGGAGTTCAGCCTGGGCAAGCTCAAGGCGATGAAGCGGCAGGTGTTCGGCCTGGGCGGCTCGCAGGTGGTGCTGTCGCTCCTGGCCGTGATTCCGGCGAGCTGGGCGTTCAACTGGCTGTTTCCGCTGTCCTGGCAGGCCTCGGTGGCGCTGGGCGGCGCGCTGGCCATGTCATCCACCGCCATCGTGTCCAAGATGCTGTCGGAGCGGCTGGAGCTGGAGAGCGAGCACGGGCGCAACATCATCAGCATCCTGCTGTTCCAGGACCTGGCCGTGGTGCCGCTGCTGATCGTGATCCCGGCGCTCTCGCGCGATCCGGGCGACCTGATGATGGCGCTGGGCCTGGCCACGGTGAAGATCGTGGTGGCCCTGAGCCTGATCTTCTTCGTCGGCCAGCGCTTCATGAGCCGCTGGTTCCACATCGTGGCGGCGCGCCGCTCGCAAGAGCTGTTCATGCTCAACCTGCTGCTGGTCACGCTGGGCATGGCCGCGCTGACCGAGCGGCTAGGCCTTTCGATGGCGCTGGGCGCCTTCATGGCCGGCATGCTGATCTCCGAGACGCCGTATCGCCATCAGGTGGAGGAGGACATCAAGCCCTTCCGCGATGTGCTGCTGGGGCTGTTCTTCGTCACCATCGGCATGCTGCTCAATATCCATGTGGTGCTCGATCACTTGTGGCTGGTGCTGGCGCTGCTGGTGGTGCCCATTGTCTTCAAACTGGTGCTGATCTCCGGCCTGGCCCGCTTGTTCGGTTCGCGCCAGGGGGTGGCGATCCGTACCGGCCTGGGCCTGGCGCAGGCCGGCGAGTTCGGCTTTGTGCTGCTTAACCAGATCGACGGCCTGAACCTGGTCGACCCGGTGCTGATCCAGGTCATCCTGGCCTCGATGCTGTTGTCGATGCTGGCGGCACCGTTCCTGATCCAGTACAGCGACGCCATCGTGCTGCGCTTTACCGCCAACGAATGGCTGATGCAGTCGCTCAACATGACGCGCATCGCGGTGCAGAGCCTGCAGACCGAGAAGCACGCCATCATCTGCGGGTTTGGCCGCAGCGGCCAGAACCTGGCGCATATGCTGGAGCGCGAGGGCATTACCTACGTGGCGCTGGACCTCGACCCCGACCGGGTGCGCGAAGCCGCCGGCGCGGGCGATACCGTGGTGTACGGCGATGCGGGCCGGCGCGAGGCGCTGATCGCGGCGGGCCTGCATCGCGCGGCCGCCTTGATCATCACTTACAACAACACACCCTCGGCGCTGAAGGTGCTGCACCATGTGCAGGAGCTGGAGCCAGCGCTGCCCGTGATCGTGCGCACCATGGACGACTCGGAACTCGACATCCTGCAAAAAGCGGGCGCCACCGAGGTGGTGCCGGAAAGCATCGAGGGCAGCCTGATGCTGGCCTCGCACGCGCTGGTGCTTCTGGGCGTGCCGATGCGGCGCGTGGTGCGAGGGGTGCAGGAGGCGCGCGATGCGCGCTACAGCCTGCTGCGCGGCTACTTCCACGGCCGCGATGACGAGGAAGACATGGTGGAGCGAGAGTCCGTGCGGCTGCACTCCATTTCGCTTGGCCCGGAGGCCACGTCGGTGGGGCGGCGCCTGGGCGCGCTCGGGCTGGACCGTATCGGGGTGGAAGTTACGGCGGTGCGCCGGCGTGGTATCCGCGCGTTCGATCCGGAGCCCGATACCGTACTGGAGCCGGGCGATATCGTGGTCTTGCGCGGCCAGCCAGAGGCGCTGGAAGCGGCCGAGGCGCGCATGCTGGCCGGCTGAGCCTGCGCTATGCGCTCAGTGGCCGCAAGTTCGGGTTCATGCCGCCACGCGGCTGCCGGTGTGCGCCTCTTCCGCCCACGATGCCGGCAGGCCCTCTAGCACGGAGCGCGCGTCGAGCGAGCCGATCGGGACGCGCGGGTCGGCGGGAATGCGGCCTTCGCCTTGCAGCATCAGGTAGCGCAGGCAGCATACGCGCAGGAAGGACGTGAAGTTTGCCGCCTCGCCCCGGTAGGCCACCAGTTCGTCGTGCAGCCGGGTGATGAGCTGGCCCACGCTCATGCCATCGCGGCGTGCCAGCGTTTCGAGCACTTCCCAGAACAGGCTTTCCAGCCGGATGCTGGTGGCCACGCCATGCAGCCGGAGCGAGCGTGACTGGCCCTGGTACGACTGCGGGGTGGCCCGGATGAAGATTTCACACATAGAAGAACTCCCGTGCTTAATGGCCCGCGATAGCCCTAGGTGGGCTCGCGGGCCGCGTTCGGTAGCCTCTAATGTACGATCCTGGTGCCCAGGACGGCAAGGAACTGCGCCAGCCACGCCGGGTGCGCGGGCCAGGCCGGTGCGCTTACCAGGTTGCCATCCGTGTAGGCCTGGTCGACTGGAATGTCGGCATATTTTCCGCCCGCCAGGCGCACTTCGGGCGCGCAGGCCGGATAGGCCGAGCAGGTCCGGCCTTCCAGCACGCCGGCCGCGGCTAGCAGCTGGGCGCCGTGGCACACCGCGGCGATCGGCTTGTTGGTGCTGGCAAAGTGCCGCACGATTTCCAGCACCCGCTCGTTCAGGCGCAGGTATTCCGGGGCGCGCCCGCCCGGGATGACCAGCCCGTCGTAGGCCGCTGGATCCACATCGGCAAAACTCGCGTTCAGCGCGAAGTTGTGGCCGCGCTTTTCGCTATAGGTCTGGTCGCCCTCGAAATCATGGATGGCGGTGGGGCAGCTGGCGCCGGCCGCCTTGTCCGGACACACCGCATGGACCGTGTGGCCCACCATCTGGAGTGCCTGGAAAGGCACCATGGTTTCATAGTCTTCGGCGTAGTCGCCGACCAGCATCAAGATCTTTTTCGCCATCGCTGTCTCCTGTATGGTTACGGTTGTCCTGGGGGAGCCACGCCGCAAAGCGTGCCATCCGCCCAGGCGTTGCCCATTGTGTTGCCGTTTGCGGCAGCCCGGGTGGTAACCCATTACCGCATCCAGCCTGCCGATTTGGCGGGCTGCCCGAACGAGTCCCCATGCCCAACACCACTATCCAGTCGTCCGCCCTTGGCGACGTTACCCACTACCTGCGCGAACGCATCCGTACCGTGCCGGACTGGCCCCAGCCCGGCGTGATGTTCCGCGACATCACGCCGTTGCTGCAGGATCCCAAGTCCCTGCGCGTGCTGATCGATGTCTTTGTGCACCGCTACATGGACGCCAAGCTCGACGTGGTGGCCGGCATCGACGCACGCGGCTTTATCCTGGGCGCCATCGTGGCGTACGAGCTGAACCTGGGCTTCGTGCCGATCCGCAAGAAGGGCAAGCTGCCGTTCGAGACCGTGGCCGAGGAGTATGAGCTGGAGTACGGCAGCGCCACGGTGGAGATCCATGCCGATGCCTGCAAGCCGGGTGACCGCGTGCTGCTGGTGGACGACCTGATCGCCACCGGCGGCACCATGATGGCTGGACGCAAGCTGCTTGAGCGGCTGGGCGCCACCGTGGTGGAAGGCGCCGCCATCGTCGACCTGCCCGAGCTCGGTGGCTCGCGCCACCTGCTGGATAGCGGCCTGCCGCTGTTCACGGTTTGCCGCTTTGACGGGCATTGACCCGCATTGACGGCCGCTCTCCGAGCGGCTTGCGCATTGGGCTTGCGGCCATTTCCACCGCGTGGACATGGCGTTGCCCACACATGCCGGCAGGCGCATAATGCCCCATTGACAACGATACGATGGCCGGGCGAAATCTTGCGATCCGCAATGGAGGCACCGGTCACATAAGGGCATAAGGGCGCAGCATGGGCGTACTACTACATTTGCTTTCCGGCGTGGCGCTGCTGGTGTGGGGCACCAACATCGTCAAGGTCGGCATCCTGCGCGTGTATGGCGCCAACCTGCGCCACGTGCTCTCGTCCAGCATTTCCAACCGGTTCACGGCCTTTGCCGCCGGCCTCGGCGTGACCGGCCTGGTCCAGAGCAGCAACGCGACCGCCGTCATCGTCAGTTCCTTCGTCGGCCAGGGCCTGATTGCCGTGGCGCCGGCGCTGGCCATCATGCTGGGCGCCAACGTCGGCACCGCCATCATGGTGCAAGTGTTCTCGCTGGACCTGTCCTGGCTGTCGCCGCTGCTGATCTTCGTTGGCGTGATCCTGCATCTGTCCTGGAAGGGCAACAAGCCTGGCCACGTGGGCCGCGTGCTGATCGGCCTGGGGCTGATCACGCTGGCGCTGGAGCTGATCTCCATTGCCACCCGCCCCGTGGTGGAAGCGGCTGGCGTCAAGGTGTTGTTCGGCACGCTCACCGGAGACCCCACGCTGGACATGCTGATTGGCGCCTTACTGACCATCCTTTGCTATTCCAGCCTGGCGGTGGTGCTGTTCTGCGGGGCGCTGGCCTCGGCCGGGGTGGTGTCCCTGCATGTGGCCATGGCGCTGGTGCTGGGCGCCAACCTGGGCTCGGGCATTTCCGCGTTGCTGACCACCTCGGGCAACAACCAGCCCGGCAAGCGCGTCACGCTGGGCAACCTGCTGTCGCGCCTGCTCGGATGCGTGATCGCGCTGCCCTTGCTGGGCCAGGCCGAACACCTGCTGGCGCTGGTCGACGCCGATCCGCAGCGGCTGGTCGTGAATTTCCACCTGCTCTTCAATGTGGCGCTGGCAGTGCTGCTGCTGGGCGCCACCGGTCCGCTGGCGCGCCTGTGCGAGGCGGTGCTGCCCGGGCGCAACACCGGCGACAGCCAGGTCACCCCGCGCCACCTCGATCCCGCCGCGCTGCCCACGCCGGCGCTGGCGCTGTCCAATGCCGCGCGCGAGGTGCTGCGCATTGGCGACCGCATCGAGCAGATGCTGGACAACATGCTGCGCGTGCTGCGCACCAACGATGCCAAGCTCGCCACCGCCACCTGCCGCATCGACGACGAGGTGGACGATCTCTACACCGCGATCAAGCTCTACCTGACCCGGATCAGCCTGGAGGCGCTGGATGAGCGCGACGGCCGGCGCTGGACGGAAATCATCTCGCTCACCATCAACCTCGAGCATGCCGGCGACATCATCGAGCGCATCCTGCAAGACGCGCGCGAAAAGAAGATCGCTCATAACCTGGCCTTCTCGGAAGCGGGCATGCAGGAGATCTCGCAGATGCACGCGCGCGTGGTGGCCAACCTGCGGCTCGGGCTGTCGGTCTTCCTCTCCGGCGACCTGAAAAGCGCGCAGCTACTGATGGCGGAGAAGGCGACTTTCCGCGAGCTGGAGCGCCAGTACGCGCGCACCCACCTGCAACGCATCGCCGTGCAGACCGCCGAGAGCATCGAGACCAGCTCGCTGCACCTCGACGTGATCAGCGATCTCAAGCGCCTGAACTCGTTGTTCTGCGCCACCGCCTACCCGGTGCTGGAAGAAGCTGGCGTGCTTAACCGCAGCCGCATGAAGGAAGATGATGGCGAACCCCCGGCCAGGGCCGTGCCGTCCGCGCAGGCGCACTAAGGAGCCACTAAGGAGTGGCTACAGCTTGTAGCCGATCTCCCGCAGCAGGTTCCGCCGCGAGGCAATGTCAGCCTCGGTTTCCAGCCCGAGCGGCGAAGCGCCATCTACCACGCCAAGCACCGCGCGCCCCTGCGCGGTCTGCGCTACCACCACCTCGGTCGGGTTTGCCGTGGCGCAATAGATCCGGCATACCTCCGGCACCGCGCGCACGGTCGCGAGCACATTGACCGGATAGAAGCCGTCGCCAAGGAACACCAGGAAGCAGTGGCCGGCACCGATTGCCAGCGCGTTCTGGCACGCCAGGTCGATCATCGCCTCGTCGGTGCCGGACCAGCGCACAAGGCGCTTGCCCGAGGCCTCGCAGAACGCTAGTCCAAAGCGGATGCCCGGCACCGCGCCGGCCAGCGCCTCGTGGATGTCGTCCACGGTCTTGATGAAGTGGGATTGCCCGAAAATGAAGTTGGTCGCCTCGGGCTTGGCGATCGGCACTACGGTGAGTTCCATGGCCGTGCTCCTGCATTGGCCTGTGCCAGCCCCGGAAAGGGCTTCAGGAGGCGCGGCCTTCCGCAGTCTATGGTAGGCCGGGCAAGGTCGAATGCAAGGCGCAGCGCGGGCCTACTTCGAGGAGGGCGGGCGGCGTCTGCGGCGCGCGCGCTGCAGCATCGCGGCGATGGCCACAAGCACGGCCGCGCCGCCCAGCGTCAGCGCCAGATTGCCGGATACAGCGCCGCTCGCCTTGGCAGGTACCTGGGCAGCGCTGGCGGCACTGGCCTCCCGGGCGCCTTGCGCGGGCGGAGCGGATGCCGCCGGCGCGGCGGGTTCATCGAGTGCTCGCGCTGCCGGCGCGGCCAGGTCGATCGGCGTGACGGTGGCTTGCGCCACAGCCGGGCCGGCAACGGCGGCGCTGCCGAGCAGCAGCGCGCATTGCCAGGCGCAAAGGATGAGGCGGAAACGCGTGCGCACCGTGGTCAGCGGCGCTCGAGCAGCGGCGCCAGGTACTTGCCGGTGAAGCTCGCGCGGCTAGCCGCCACCGTTTCCGGCGTGCCCTTGGCGATCACCTGGCCACCGCCCGCACCGCCCTCCGGGCCCATGTCGAGCAGCCAGTCCGCGGTCTTGATCACGTCCAGGTTGTGCTCGATGATGACCACCGTGTTGCCCTGGTCGCGCAGCTTGTGGATGACCTTGAGCAGCAGCTCGATATCGTGGAAGTGCAGGCCCGTGGTGGGCTCGTCCAGGATGTAGAGCGTGCGGCCGGTGTCGCGCTTGGACAGCTCCAGCGACAGCTTGACGCGCTGCGCCTCGCCGCCCGAGAGCGTGGTGGCGGACTGGCCCAGCCGGATGTAGCCAAGGCCCACGTCCAGCAGCGTCTTGAGCTTGCGCCGCACGACAGGCACCGCCAGGAAGAACTCGTGCGCGTGCTCTACCGTCATGTCGAGCACTTCGTGGATGTTCTTGCCCTTGTAGAGCACCTCCAGCGTTTCGCGGTTGTAGCGCTTGCCGTGGCAGACGTCGCAAGGCACGTACACGTCCGGCAGGAAATGCATCTCGACCTTGATCACGCCATCGCCCTGGCAGGCCTCGCAGCGCCCGCCCTTGACGTTGAACGAGAAGCGGCCCGGATCGTAGCCACGCTCCTTGGCCGAGGGCACGCCCGCGAACAGCTCGCGGATCGGCGTGAACAGGCCGGTGTACGTAGCGGGGTTGGAGCGCGGGGTGCGGCCGATCGGGCTCTGGTCGACGTTGATGACCTTGTCGAAATGCTCCAGCCCGTCGATGCGGTCGTGCGCGGCCGGCTCCGCCGTGGAGCCATACAGGTGGCGCGCCACCGCGTGGTAGAGCGTGTCGTTGATCAGCGTCGACTTGCCCGAGCCGGACACGCCGGTCACGCAGGTGAGCAGGCCCACCGGGATCTCGGCGCTGACGTTGCGCAGGTTGTTGCCGGTTGCGTTGATGATGCGCAGCAGCTTTTCCTCGTCGGGCGCGGCACGCTCTTTCGGCACCTCGATGCGGCGCGCGCCGGACATGTACTGCCCGGTGAGCGAATTGGCCGACTGCTCGATCTGCTGCGGCGTGCCTTCGGCCACGATCATGCCGCCGTGCACGCCGGCGCCCGGGCCGATGTCGACCACGTAGTCGCAGGCGCGGATCATGTCTTCGTCGTGCTCCACCACCAGCACGGAGTTGCCGATGTCGCGCAGGTGCTTGAGCGTGCCGATCAGGCGGTCGTTGTCGCGCTGGTGCAGGCCGATGGAAGGTTCGTCCAGCACGTACATCACGCCGGTCAGGCCGGAGCCGATCTGCGACGCCAGCCGGATGCGTTGCGCCTCGCCGCCCGACAGCGTGTCGGCGCTGCGCTCGAGCGACAGGTAATCCAGCCCCACGTTGTTGAGGAAGTTCAGGCGCGCGCTGATTTCCTTGACGATCTTGTCGGCGATCTCGCGCTTGGCGCCGTGCATGTCCAGCGTGAGGAAATAGGTGAGCGCGTCGCGCAGCGGCCAGCCGTTGATCTCGTAGATGGCGCGCGCCTGGTCGTTCTCGCCCAGCTTGACGTGGCGCGCCTCGGTGCGCAGGCGGGTACCGTGGCAGGCGGGGCAGGCCTGGTTGTTCTGGTACTTGGCGAGCTCCTCGCGCACCGCGATGGAGTCGGTCTCGCGGTAGCGGCGCTCCAGGTTGGGAATGATGCCCTCGAAGGCATGCTCGCGCACCGTGGTGCGGCCACGTTCGTTCATGTAGGTGAACGGGATCTCCACGTCGCCCGAGCCGTGCAGCACGACTTCCTGCACCTCGGCCGGCAGGTCCTCGAAGGCCGTATCGAGCTCGAAGTCGTAGTAGGCCGCCAGGCTTTGCAGCATCTGGAAGTAAAACTGGTTGCGGCGGTCCCAGCCCTTGATGGCGCCCGAGGCCAGCGACAGGTTAGGGAAGGCCACCACCCGCTTGGGATCGAAGAAGGTGATCTGGCCCAGGCCGTCGCAGCTCGGGCAGGCGCCCATCGGGTTGTTGAACGAGAACAGCCGCGGCTCCAGCTCCTGCAGCGAGTACGAGCAGATCGGGCAGGCAAACTTGGAGCTGAACCCGTGCTCCTGGTTGGTGTCGATCTCCAGCGCGATGGCGCGGCCATCGGCCAGGCGCAGCGCGGTCTCAAACGATTCCGCCAGTCGTTGCTTGATGTCCGGGCGTACCTTGACGCGATCCACCACCACGTCGATGGAATGCTTCTCGGTCTTTTTCAGCTTGGGCAGCGCGTCCACCTCGTAGACCACCGCCGGTGCCTCATGCGTGGTGCCGCCGCCGGAGCGGATGCGAAAGCGCACGAAACCCTGGGCCTGCATGGTGTCGAACAGGTCGGAATGTTCGCCCTTGCGGTTGGCCACCACCGGCGCCAGGATCATCAGCTTGGTGTCTTCCGGCAGCGCCAGCGCGGCGTCGACCATCTGCGAGACGCTTTGCGCCTGCAACGCCAGGTTGTGGTCGGGGCAGTAAGGCGTGCCGGCGCGTGCGAACAGCAGCCGCAGGTAGTCGTGGATCTCGGTGACCGTGCCCACGGTTGAGCGCGGGTTGTGGCTGGTTGCCTTCTGTTCGATGGCGATCGCGGGCGATAGCCCCTCGATCAGGTCGACGTCCGGCTTTTCCATCAGCTGCAGGAACTGGCGCGCGTAGGCCGACAGCGACTCCACGTAGCGGCGCTGGCCCTCCGCGTACAGGGTATCGAAGGCGAGCGAGGACTTGCCCGATCCGGACAGCCCGGTAATCACGATCAGCTTGTTGCGCGGCAGATCGAGATTGATGTTCTTCAGGTTGTGGGTACGGGCACCACGGATTCTAATTTCTTCCATATACCGATTGTCTTCGCCAGGCGGGGCCGCCGGTCGGGTCGACAGGCCGGGTCTCACGGAATTTCAAGAAAAAAGCATGCCAGCAGGGCTGCGACCGGCTTCAGGCCAGCCTCAGGCCGGGCTTTGCCGGCCCGCGCCGGGGCTCGCGGTGTCCGATTCGGAGCCGAAAGCGCAGCGGAGCAAACCTGTTAATATACCGAACTTCGGTTTCCGGGGGTTGCTTGGGCCAATTGACTGCGCCCTGCAGCAACGGTGGCAGAAGCGCCGCAACTTCCGCTCCGGCCATGGATCGAAGTTGTCGCCGCCCCGTCAGCATTGGGGTGATGCGGTGCGTGCGCGGTGCACGACCCGGCAATCCGTCATAGAAATTCCCCACGATCGCAATGTCGTCGATCCATAGCTCCTCCCAAGATGCGGCCAAGGCCGACGATTCCAAGGTTCAGCCCGCTGCCGGGCGCGACCGCATGACCGGCATGGAAGTGCGGGCCAGCATTTCGCTCGCCAGTATTTTTGCGCTGCGCATGCTGGGCTTGTTCCTGATCCTGCCTGTGTTCGCCGAATATGCGCATGGCCTGCCCGACGGGCACGACGCCCAGCGCGTGGGCCTGGCCATGGGCATCTACGGCCTGATGCAAGCCTTCCTGCACATTCCTCTCGGCTGGCTGTCCGACCGCGTTGGCCGCAAGCCGGTGATGGTGGCGGGCCTGCTGCTGTTTGTCGCCGGCGGGCTGGTGGCGGCCAACTCCGACACGTTGTCCGGCATCATCATCGGCCGCTCGCTGCAAGGCATGGGCGCGATCTCCGCGGCCATCACCGCCTGCATCGCTGACCTGACCCGCGAGCAGCATCGCACCAAGGCCATGGCCATGGTGGGCGGCAGCATCGGCCTGACCTTCGCGCTGTCGCTGGTGATTGCCTCGCCGCTGCTGCACAGCATCGGCATGCCCGGGATCTTCACGCTGATGTCGGTGCTGGGCGTGGTCGCCATCCTGGTGACCCTGTTCCTGGTGCCCACGCCGCCGCCGCCGCATCCCGTGCGGCTGCCGTTTCGCAGCGTGCTGCTCAACCCCGACCTGGTCCGCCTGAACGTGGGCGTGCTGGCACTGCACGCGTCGCAGGTGGCCATGTTCATGGTGGTGCCGGCCATGCTCAGCGATGCCGGCATGCCGCTGGACCAGCACTGGAAGGTCTACCTGCCGGTGGTGCTGGTGTCCTTCGTGCTGATGCTCGGGCCGATGATGGCCGCCGAGCGCTATGGCAAGGTACGCCCCGTGCTGCTCGGCGCGGTCGGCCTGATGACCGCGGTGCAGCTGCTGTTTGCCGCCGTGCACGGCCTGTGGGGCATCGTGGGTGTGTTGCTGCTGTTCTTCGTGGCCTTCAACGTGCTGGAAGCCATGCAGCCCTCGCTGGTGTCGCGCTACGCCGCCGCCGCGCGCGGGGCGGCGCTTGGCGTCTACAACACGACGCAGGCGATGGGACTGTTCCTGGGCGGCGCCGTGGGTGGCTGGCTGCTCAAGCACGAAGGCCGTAGCGCGGTCTTCATCGGCTGCGCCGTGGTGCTCCTCCTCTGGCTTATAATCGCCTGGAACATGAAGTCGCCGCCGGCCCGGAAAAGCAGTGCCCAGGCCGTCGCTGCCTGAAGTTGGCAGCCCGCGGTCATTGGTCCGCAAGGGCTGCCCGCATCACTTCGTATAGCTTTTTGCCGTAATTAGGCACTAGCATGACCGCGCGCCCGACTTCTTGGCCGGGGGCGCGTTATTCGTTTACGCATCAGTCAACAGTCAAGGCATTGCCACGCCGCTTGCAGCAGAGGGCGTGGCCCTGGGAGAACATTCACATGGCATCGATCAACAAAGTCATCCTCGTCGGCAACCTGGGCGCGGATCCGGAAACCCGCTACCTGCCCAGCGGCGACGCCGTGAGCAACATCCGCCTGGCGACCACCGATCGTTACAAGGACAAGACCAGCGGCGAGATGAAGGAAGCCACCGAGTGGCACCGCATCGCCTTCTTCGGCAAGCTGGCCGAGATCGCCGGCCAGTACCTGCGCAAGGGCTCGCAGGTCTATATCGAAGGGCGCATCCGTACCCGCAAGTGGACCGACCAGTCTGGCGCGGAAAAGTACAGCACCGAAATCGTGGCTGAGCAAATGCAGATGCTGGGCTCGCGCCAGGGCATGGGCGGCGGCGGTGGCGGCGGTGGCGACGACATGGGCGGTGGCGGCGGTGGCTACGGTGGTGGCCGCGAATCGTCGGGCGGCGGCGGTGGTTACGGCGGCGGTGCGCGCAGCGGTGGCGGCCAGGCTGCCGGCGGCCAGCAAGGTGCTGGCGGCGCGCGTCGCCAGCAGCAGGCTCCGTCGAACGGCTTTGAAGACATGGACGACGATATTCCGTTCTGACCGTTCTGAGCATCCCCGCCATCCCAGGCCGACACAGTCGGTACGGCCTGCACCGGCAAACAAAAAACCCCGGGAATCGTTGATTCCCGGGGTTTTTTGTTTCTTGGCTCCTCGAAGGCGCCGTGCGTGCTCAGTGCGGCATGGCGGTGAAGTCCAGCGCGTTGGTCAGGTCGCCCATGGCCTTGCCCTTGTTCGCGAGCAGGGCGGTATCGCGTTGCTGCAGGCCCGGCAGAGTCGGCAGGACAAAGCGGCGGGTGATGAAGCGCAGCGCCGAGGCCGTGTCGTATTGCGTGTGGTCGACAAAGCCTTTCTTCGCGTACGGCGACACGAGGATCGCCGGGATGCGCGTGCCCGGGCCCCAGCGGTCGCCGGTGGGCACTTGCGCGTGGTCGTAGAAGCCGCCGTTCTCGTCGTAGGTGACGAGGATCAGCATGTTCTTCCACTGCGGGCTCTTCTGCAGTTGCGCGATCACGCTGGCGATATGCGTGTCGCCGTCGGTCACGCTCGCATAGCCGGGGTGCTGGTTCAGGTTGCCCTGCGGCTTGTAGAAGGCGACCGCGGGCAGGTTGCCGGCGGCGGCGTCCTGCAGGAACTGGCTGTCGAAGTCCTTCAGGTGCGCGCTGCGGTTGGCGGCCTGGTTGACCGGGTCGAAGTTGGCGTAGTAGTTGAACGGCTGGTGGTGCGGCTGGAAGTTGGGCACCGTGTTGTTGTAGATGGCGGTCGGGTCCTGCGTGGCCTTGGCCCAGGCACCGGCGTACCAGGCCCAGCTTACGCCGCGTGCGTTCAGCAGGTCGCCGATGGTGGTCTGGGTCTGCGGCGGCAGCGTGGTCGCCTTGGTGGGGTCGGCGTAGAGACCCGTGGTATCGGTGGTGGCGGGCTTGTTGCCGCTCGGCTGGTAGTCCGGCTGCATGGTGTTGACGGCGTAGAACATGCCGCTCTTATCCGCGGGCGTCAACGTGCTGTCGTTCTGGTACGTGGCCTTGCCGGTGAGGACCGAGGCGGGATTGCCGGTGCCGGGGGTCAGGCGGACAAAGTTGCCATTGGCGTCGACATCGATCGCCGAGATCGAGTTCTTGGCCGGCGAGGTGGCCGCGTCGGCGTTCGGGTACTGCGGCGCGCAGGCGCAGATCAGGTATTGGTGGTTCAGGAACGAGCCGCCAAAGGCACCCATGTAGAAATTGTCGGCCAGCACGTACTGCTTGGCGAGCTGCCACATCTGCATCTGGCTGCCGTCGTAATAGCCCATCGTCAGGCCGCCCGCGTCCGAGAACGCGGCGTACTTGTCGTTCTTGCCGCCGTTGATCTGCATCTGGTTGTTGTAGAAGCGGTGCACCAGGTCGCGTGTGGTGACGGACTGCGCAATCTCCACGTTGCTGCCGTTGATGCCGCCGGACGCGAGTGGCGTGTCGATCTGGAACGGCTTGTTGGCCCAGTTGGCGGTCTTTGCCTGCGGCAGCTGCACGGCTTGCCCTGCCGCGGTGAGCCCGCCCCAGGTCGGCGGCAGCACCGGCAGCACGGAGCCGTCGAAGTCCTTCTGCGGTTCGACGGTGCCGGTCGAGGTGGGGTTCACGCCGGGGACGCCGTTGGCGCCCGGGAACAGCCCGTAGAGATTGTCGAAGCCGCGGTTCTCGGCATAGATCACCACCACGGTCTTGATGTTGTCGAGGGCGACCCGCTTGGCGACGCCGTCGCGCAGGGCCTGGGCGATGTCGCCGCCGCCGGCGACCGAGTCGGCGATCAGGTCGATGGTCTGATCGATCTCCGCCTGCAGGGTCGCCTTGATGGTCTTGTCGGTTTCCTTGTTGTGGTCGGCCAGCAGCTTGTCCGCCGTCACGCCGATGCGGGCGGCCAGACGTGCCTTGGCCGCGGTGAGGTCGCCGCCGTTGGACTCCATGAGCGCGACCAGTTCGGTCGTGATGGCGCTGAGCACGCCGTTGGCGCTGGCCGGTGCGCGGAACACCAGCGGACGGGTCACGGCTGCGTGGCCGCCGGTGTCATCGTTGCGGAAGGCGTCGCTGCCGATCTCGGCGGCGATCGCGCCTTGGCCGGTGAGCGTAAAGGCGCCGTTCTTGTCGGTGTAGGTGCTGGTTTCCGTGCTTTCGCACTTGCCATTGTTGTTGGCATCGATGCAGACCTTGGCGTGCTCGAAATAGCTGCCGGTCACCACGCCCGAGGTGGTGACGGCTGCGGGCGTGCTTCCGCTCCCGGAGTCGCTGCCGCCGCAGGCGGCCATGGCAGCGGCGGCCACCACTGCAAGGGGATAAAGTTTTAAGGCTCGGCGCATGGAATATCCTTTTTTCGTTATGTGTAAGGCGGTTTTTTTGGGACAGCCGCGCGATTCTCGCGCCGCTCCATGTCAGATTGATGATGGCGCCGGGACGAGAAAAAGACATCCGCCACGCATGACACGCCGCTGTCATGCACGCGTGCTAGCGTGGCGGCCCGTTCCTGAATCTCCTGTGCCTGGGCTGCCGCACCCATCCCGCCCTGGCCATTCCACTTCGCCGCACAGATGCCACCGCGCTTTGTTCTGCCGCCAGTTCCTTCCCCGATCCGCCGCCTTGCCACGGGGGCCTTGCTGCTGTCTTTCGCCCTGACCCTGGCGGGCTGTGGCAAGTCCGCACAGGAGGGCGTGGCCGCGGCCCCGGCATCCGCGCCGGCTGCCAGCCGGGTCGCCGCGCCTTCGCGGCCAGCCTATGCCGACGCGTTCTACACCATGATGGCAACGCGCCGGCCGCAGGTGCCGGCCATGGCCGCGCTTGGCAAGGCGCTGTTCTTTGATCCCGCGTTGTCGGCGTCCGGCCGGCTCGCGTGCGCAAGCTGCCACAGCCCGGAACACGCCTATGGGCCGGCCAACGACCTGTCGGTGCAACTGGGCGGCCCCGACATGCTGCGCGCCGGCGCGCGCGCGGCGCCGTCGCTGCGCTATGTGCAGAACGTGCCGCCGTTCTCCGAGCATTTCCACGAGAACGACGGCAACGACAGCGAGGACCAGGGCCCCACCGGCGGCCACAACTGGGACGGGCGGGCGTCTTCCACGCACGAGCAGGCCCGCATTCCCTTGCTGTCACCGCATGAGATGGCGAACGCGGACGCGGCGGCGGTGGCCGCCAGGCTGCGCACTGGCAAGCATGCGCAGACCTTGCGCGAGGTGTTTGGCGCCGACATCCTGGAGCGCGACGAGGTAGCCTTCCAGGCAGCGCTGATGGCGCTCGAGGTGTTCCAGGAAACGCCGTCCGAGTTCTATCCCTACAGCAGCAAGTACGATGCGTTCTTGCGGCGCAAGGTCAAGCTGAGCGAGCAGGAAGCGCGCGGCCTGCGCCTGTTCAACGATCCCGCCAAGGGCAACTGCGCGGCCTGCCACCCCAGCGCGATCAGCGCCGACGGCGTCTTTCCCGCCTTCAGCGATTTTGGCTTCATCGCGCTGGGCGTGCCGCGCAACCGCAAGCTGGCGGTCAATGCCGATCCGGCCTTCTTCGACATGGGCCTGTGCGGACCGGATCGCACCGACCTGAAGGCGCGCGCCGAGTACTGTGGGCTGTTTCGCACGCCTAGCCTGCGCAACGTGGCGCAACGCAAGACCTTCTTCCACAACGGCGCCTTTCATTCGCTGGAAGAGGTGTTGCGTTTCTATGTGCAACGGGACAGCAATCCCGGCAAGTGGTACCCGCGCAAGGCCGACGGCAGCATCGACAAGTTCGACGACCTGCCGGCGCGGTATCGTGACAACGTCAATATGGAGCCTCCGTTCGGCGGCGCGCCTGGCAGCAAGGCCGCGCTGTCGGAGGCGGAGATCCGCGACGTCGTCGTGTTCCTGAAGACCCTCAACGACGGCTACCGCTTGCCTGCAACCCATTGAGGCGTCCTGGCGGCAGTGGCTGTTCGCCGGTACCTGCGGATTAGCGCGCAATGGTGGGTGGGCAGGCGCCCGGCAAGGCGCCGGGCGCCTCGCAGGCCTTTCCTTTTTCCAATCCGTCCCCATTTCCTCCTGACACCGTGCTGTCAGGAGATGTCAGCGCCACACTTCAGCGCGCGGCACGCTGCCGTCCTTCGGGATAGGATAGCGGCCTGACCGTACCAACACCGCGATTTGCGAAGGCTTTCGCCGCGCTCCCGGGGCCCGTGTGCCCTGCCAGGCCTGTCTTCGCAATTCGCACGCCGCACGCAAGCTATCAGCTAGCCACTCGCAAGCCACGCTTTAAAGGACGCATCCCATGTCATCCGGTGTCATCCGTATCCGCGGAGCCCGTCAGCACAATCTCAAGAATCTCGACCTCGACCTGCACACCGGCGAAATGACCGTGGTGACGGGGCCGTCGGGCTCGGGCAAATCGAGCCTGGTGTTCGATACGCTCTACGCCGAAGGGCAGCGGCGCTATGTCGAAACCTTCAGCGCCTATGCGCGCCAGTTCCTGGACCGCATGGACCGGCCGCAGGTGGACCGGGTGGACGGCGTGCCGCCGGCCATCGCCATCGACCAGACCAACCCGGTGCGCAGCTCGCGCTCCACGGTCGGCACGATGACGGAGCTCAACGATCACCTGAAGCTGCTGTACGCGCGCGCCGCCGAGCTGTTCGACCGCCAGACCGCGCAGCCCGTGCGGCATGACTCGCCGGAAACCATCTACGCGGAGCTGCAAGCACGTGCCGCCCAGGGCGATCCACGCCTGGTCGTCACCTTCCCGGTGGAACTGCCGGAAACCACCACCGATGCCGAGATCGAGCAGTGGCTCTCCGTCAGCGGCTACACGCGCGTGCAGGCGCAGCGCGTGGTGGCCTCGCCCACCGGCCCGCGCAAGGTGCTGGACGTGGTGGCCGACCGCTTCCGTCTCGGCAATACCGAGAAGGTGCGGGCGCTGGAAGCCATCGAGGCATCGCTCAAGCGCGGCAGCGGCCGGGTCAACGTCTATGTGCCCGACACTGCCAATGAGGGCGCGGAGCCACAGGTTTGGCGCTTCTCCACCGGCCTGCACAGCCCGGAAAGCGATATCCGCTATGCCGATCCGCAGCCCGCGCTGTTCTCCTTCAACTCCGCCTACGGCGCCTGCGAGACCTGCCGCGGCTTCGGCCGCGTGATCGGCGTCGACCTCGGCCTGGTGATCCCGGACGAGCGCAAGACGCTGCGCGGCGGCGCCATCAAGCCGATGCAGACGCCGGCCTGGAAGGAGTGCCAGGACGACCTGATGCGCTACGCCGCCAAGGCGGGCATTCCGCGCGACGTGGCCTGGTCGAGCCTCACCCCGGCCGAGCGCGCCTGGGTCATCGACGGCTCGCCGGACTGGAACGGCAAGTGGAATACGCACTGGTATGGCGTCAAGCGCTTTTTCGACTACCTGGAGTCGAAGGCGTACAAGATGCACATCCGCGTGCTGCTATCGAAGTACCGCAGCTATACGCCGTGCGAGACCTGCGACGGCGCGCGGCTGAAGACCGAGGCGCTGTTGTGGCGCCTGGGCAGCAAGCCGGGTGCGGACGCCGTGTGCGCGCCGGAGAAGCGCTTCCTGCCGCGCGGCGTGGACTGGGACCGCACGCAGCTCGAAGCGCTGCCGGGCCTCACCGTGCACGACCTGATGCTGATGCCGATCGAGCGCATCCGCAAGTTCTTCGACGAGCTCACGCTGCCGAGCCTGATGCTCGATGACGCGCTCAAGCTATTGCTGGCCGAAGTGCGCACGCGCCTGAAATACCTGTGCGACGTGGGCCTGGGCTACCTGACGCTGGACCGCCAGAGCCGCACGCTGTCCGGCGGCGAGGTGCAACGGATCAACCTCACCACCGCGCTGGGCACTTCGCTGGTCAAGACGCTGTTCGTACTGGATGAGCCCAGCATCGGCCTGCACCCGCGCGACCTGAACCGCATCGTCGAGGCCATGCATCGCCTGCGTGACGCCGGCAATACGCTGGTGGTGGTGGAGCACGATCCTTCGGTGATGCTCGCGGCAGACCGGCTCATCGACATGGGCCCCGGCCCGGGCGAGCGTGGTGGCAACATCATCTTTGACGGCACGCCTGCCGATATCCGCGGTTCGGGCACGCTCACCGGCGAATATCTTGCCGGCCATCGCCAGGTAACCGATCTTTCCCGCTGGCAACCTCGCGCGGTGGATGCCGCCACGCCGCGCATCGTGCTCGAAGGCGCCTCCGAGCACAACCTGCGTGACGTCACCGTGGAGATCCCGCTGCAGCGCCTGGTGTGCGTGACCGGCGTTTCCGGCTCGGGCAAGTCCACCTTGCTGCAGGACGTGCTGTATCCCGCCATGGCGCGCCAGTTCGGCAAGTCCACGGATGCGCCCGGCGCCTTTCGCAGCCTCACCGGCGCGGAACAGGTGGCCGATGTGGTGTTCGTCGACCAGTCGCCCATCGGCAAGACCGCGCGCTCCAACCCGGCCAGCTATGTGGGGGCCTTCGACGAGATCCGCAAGCTGTTCGCCAAGGCGCCCATGGCGCTGCAGCGCAGCTATACCGCCGGCATGTTCAGTTTCAATTCCGGCGACGGGCGCTGCCCCACCTGCGGTGGCTCGGGCTTCGAGCACGTCGAGATGCAGTTCCTCTCCGACGTCTACCTGCGCTGCCCGGATTGCGATGGACGGCGCTACCGCGCGGAAATCCTCGAAGTGAAGATCGAGCGCGCATTGCCGGGCCAGCCGCCGCGCGCGTTCAGCGTGGCCGATGTGCTGGAACTCACCGTGAGCGAGGCCGTGGCGTATTTTGCTGGCGACGCGGCGGTGCTGCGCGTGCTGCAGCCGATCGTCGACGTGGGCCTGGAATATGTGAAGCTGGGCCAGCCGGTACCGACATTGTCGGGGGGCGAGGCCCAGCGGCTGAAGCTGGCCGGCTACCTGGCCGAGACCGCGCAGGCGAGCAATACGCGCGTCAAGCCGATGCCGTACGAGTGCAAGCTGTTCATGTTCGACGAGCCCACCACCGGGCTGCACTTCGACGACATCGCCAAGCTGATGCGCGCTTTCGGCAAGCTGCTCGATGGCGGCCACTCGCTGATCGTGATCGAGCACAATCTCGACGTGGTGCGCGCCGCCGACTGGATCATCGACCTCGGCCCCGAGGGCGGCGACGCCGGCGGTGAAGTGCTGTGCGTGGGCACGCCGGAAGACGTCAAGCGCTGCGCGCACTCGCATACCGGCAAGGCGCTGCTGCAATACGACCGCGCCGTCGGCCATGCCTTCGTCGCGGAGGACGCGGGCGTGCCCTTGCAGGCAGCCTTGCGCGCGGCGCGCGCGCGCCGCGCCATCGAGGGCGAGGACGTGGTGCGCATCGTCAACGCGCACGAGCACAACCTGAAGGCGCTCAACGTCGATATCCCGCACGGCAAATTCAATGTGGTCACCGGTGTGTCGGGCTCGGGCAAATCCACGCTTGCTTTCGACATCCTCTTCCATGAAGGGCAGCGCCGCTATCTCGAATCCCTCAACGCCTATGCGCGCTCCATCGTGCAGCCCGCCGGGCGCCCGGAGGTGGATGCGGTGTACGGCATTCCGCCCACCGTGGCCATCGAGCAGCGCCTGTCGCGCGGCGGCCGCAAGAGCACGGTGGCGACCACTTCCGAGGTCTGGCATTTCCTGCGGCTGATGTATGTGAAGCTGGGCATCCAGCATTGCATCCACGACGGCACGCCAGTCACCTCGCAAAGCCCCGAGTCCATCGCGGCGCAATTGCTGCGCGACTACAAGGGCCAGCATGTGGGCCTGCTGGCGCCGCTGGTGGTCAACCGCAAGGGTGTCTATACCGACCTGGCCAAATGGGCCAAGGCGCGCGGTAACACGCACCTGCGTGTCGACGGCGAATTCCTGCCGGTGGACCCGTGGCCGCGCCTGGACCGTTTCCGCGAGCACACCATCGAACTGCCGGTGGGTGACATCATCGTGTCCGCGGACAACGAAGCCGCATTGCGCGCGCTGCTCGGGCAGGCGCTGGAAGCCGGCAAGGGCGTGATGCACCTGCTGGCGCCGCTCGATGGTCTGCAGCACGCGATGGGCAACGGCGGCACCGCCCGCGTCGGCAGCACCACCGTGTTCTCGACCAAGCGCGCCTGCCCGGTGTGCAGCACCAGCTACCCGGAACTGGACCCGCGCCTGTTCTCCTACAACAGCAAGCACGGCTGGTGCACCAGTTGCGTCGGCACCGGCCTGACCCTCACGCGGGAGCAGCGCGCGGCCTACGACGATACCGTGATGGCCGACGACAACCGCGGGCGCGAGCAGACGCTGCCCTCGGAGCAGCAAGAGCCCGATGACGTCGCCGATACCCCGTGCGCGGATTGCGGCGGCACACGGCTGAACCCGGTGGCGCGCGCGGTCACCTTCGACGCGCACCCCATCGTGGAAGTGGCACAGTGGACGGTGTCCGACACGCACCGCTGGGTGCAGGGCCTGCACCTGGCCGGGCGCGAAGGCGAGATCGCGCGCGACGTGGTGAGCGAGATCCGCAGCCGCCTGCAGTTCCTGGAAGAAGTCGGCCTGGGCTACTTGAGCCTGGATCGCGCCGCGCCCAGCCTGTCCGGCGGCGAGGCGCAGCGCATCCGGCTGGCGGCGCAGCTTGGCAGCAACCTGCAAGGCGTGTGCTACGTGCTTGACGAGCCCACCATCGGCCTGCATCCGCGCGACAACCAGATCCTGCTCGACGCCCTGCGCAAGCTCGGCGAGAAGGGCAACACGCTGGTGGTGGTGGAGCATGACGAGGACACCATCCGCCGCGCCGACCACATCATCGACATCGGCCCCGGCGCCGGCAAGCGCGGCGGCACGCTGGTGGCGCAAGGCGGCGTGGCCGCGCTGTCGGCCAGTGCGGATTCGCTGACCGGGCAGTTCCTCGCCCATCCGATCCTGCATCCGTTGCAGCCACGCCGCGTGGTCAAGCCGGCGGGCAAGAACAGCGAGGCCGTACCCGAGCGCTGGCTGACCGTGCATCACGCCACGAAGCATAACCTGCGCAACGTGACCGCCAGCATTCCGCTGGCGCGGCTGGTTGCCATCACGGGTGTCAGCGGTTCCGGCAAGTCCACGCTGGCGCGCGATGTGCTGATGGCCAACCTGCTCGACGCGGTGGGCCGCTCGGTGATGTCGTCGCCGGCCACGCGGCGCGCGCGCAAGGCGGCGGGCAGCGAGGCGCCCGCGCGCTCGCAGGCCACGGCGCGCACCGAGCCGCGCCGCAAGCTGGAGGTCACGCACAACTGGCAGGGCTGCGAGTCCATCACCGGGTATGAGAGCATCGACCGCGTGCTGGAGGTCGACCAGACCCCGATCGGCAAGACGCCGCGCTCCTGCCCGGCCACGTATATCGGCGTGTGGGACACCATCCGCAAGCTGTTCGCGCAGACGCTGGAGGCCAAGGCACGCGGCTATTCCGCCTCGCGCTTTTCCTTCAACACCGGCGACGGGCGCTGCCCGGCCTGCGAGGGGCAGGGCGTGCGCACCATCGGCATGAGCTTCCTGCCGGATGTGAAGGTGCATTGCGATGTCTGCCACGGCCAGCGCTTCAACCCGGAGACGCTGGCGGTCACCTGGCGCGGCAAGAATATCGGCGACGTGCTGACGATGGAGATCGACGAGGCGGTGGAATTCTTCTCCGCCATGTCCAATATCGCGCACCCGCTGCAGCTGATGAAGGACGTGGGCCTGGGCTACCTGACGCTGGGCCAGCCGTCGCCCACGCTGTCCGGCGGCGAGGCGCAGCGCATCAAGCTGGTGACCGAGCTGTCCAAGGTGCGGGACGACATCACCCGCCGTGGGCAGCAGGCGCCGCATACGCTGTACGTGCTGGATGAGCCTACCGTGGGCCTGCACATGGCCGACGTGGCCAAGCTGATCCGCGTGCTGCACCGGCTGGCCGATGGCGGGCACAGCGTGGTGGTGATCGAGCATGATCTCGACGTGATCGCCGAGGCCGACTGGATCCTCGACCTGGGCCCGGAAGGCGGCGTGGCGGGCGGCGGCATTGTCGCCGCGACCGACCCCGAGGGGCTGGTGCGGGTGCGGGCCAGCCACACCGGCGCGGCGCTGGCGCCGGTGCTGGCCCGCGGCAAGTCGGCTGGCAAGGCAATGCCGGAGAGCGGCAACGACGCCGGGCACCGCCTTGCGGCGGCGCAGTAAAGCCAGCGCGGCGGCCTCGCCCCTCCCCGGAGGGCGAGGCTGCAGGCCGTTTTCACCCGGCGGCCCCGGTAGCTGACACAATGACGGATTCAGCAACTGGTGGCCGCCGCCGGTCCAGCCGTGCGCCACAGAGGTGGCGGCCGGGCGGGCCATGCGTAGCCGCCGCATGACAGCGTGATAGCAAAACCCCTTTCCCTTTTCTCCCTCCTCTCCCTACCCGCCATCGTGACGGCGCTATCGCTCGCCCTGGCCAGCACGTCCGCGCTGGCGGCACCCGCTGCCGCATCGGACGCTAGCGGCGCACGCGCGCCTGCCAAGGCGGGCAAGCGCGCGGCCTCGGCGCCGGCGCCAACCTCCCGGGCCGTTCAGCAAGCCACCACCGCACCGCAGGTCAACCACGACCAATACGCACTGCGCCCCGAGCGCGACGTGCAGCCGCGCAGCAGCTTTGGCCTGCGGATGAAACCCGGCTGGCCGCAGCAGGACGACTCCGGCGGGCCCGGGCGTTAGCCAGCCAGCTCGGCATGCTGCCGGGCATACCGGCGGCAGTGCCTTTGCGGTACGCTCTGTGGGTTCCGCAGTCCGACCCGCAGTCCGACCCTTACACCGCAAGGAGCTCAGATGTCCACCAGCCCGTCCGGCTTTGCGTGCGCCCCGGCCGCAGCCCGCGCCACCGTCCATCACCTGCGCGCCTCGCGCATCCGCGAGGTGGCCAATGCCGGCATCGGCCTGCCCGACGTACTGCCCTTCTGGTTCGGCGAATCCGACCAGGTCACGCCCGCCTTTATCCGCGACGCCGCCAGCCGGGCACTGGCCGGCGGGGCGACGTTCTACACGCACAACCTGGGCATTGCCCCGCTGCGCAGCGCGCTGGCCGACTACGTCAGCGCGCTGCATGGCGCCACCGCCCTGGACAATGTGGTGGTGACCAGCGCCGGCGTCAACGCGCTGATGCTGGCTGCCCAACTGGTGGCCGGGCCCGGTGACCGCGCGGTTGCCGTCACGCCGCTGTGGCCCAACCTGGTGGAAATCCCCAAGATCCTTGGCGCCGAGGTGGAAACCGTCTCGCTCGATTACGGCGCGCACGGCTGGACCCTGGATCTCGACAAGCTGCTGGCCGCGCTGACGCCTGATACGCGCTTGCTCATGATCAACTCGCCGAACAACCCGACCGGTTGGGTGATGTCGCGCGCGGACCAGCAAGCGGTGCTCGCGCACTGCCGGCGCCATGGCATCTGGATCATTGCCGATGAAGTGTACGAACGGTTGTATTACGGCGAAGGCGATGGCGCCATAGCGCCGTCGTTCCTGGATATCGCCAGCCGCGACGAGCGGGTGATCTGCGTCAACTCGTTCTCCAAGGCCTGGCTGATGACCGGCTGGCGGCTGGGCTGGATGGTGCTGCCCGCGGCGCTCACCGACGACCTGGGCAAGCTGGTTGAGTACAACACGTCGTGCGCGCCGTCCTTCGTGCAGGAAGCCGGCATTGTGGCGGTGCGGGAGGGCGAGGCCTTTACCCGTGAACTGGTCGGCAGGCTGCGCGCGGCGCGCGATCACCTGGTGGGTGCGTTGGCTGTGGTGCCGGGCGTGGATGTGCATGCGCCCGAGGGGGCCATGTATGTGTTCTTCCGGCTGGCCGGCGCCAGCGACAGCCTGGCGTTGTGCAAGCAGCTGGTGCGCGAGGCACGGCTCGGGCTGGCGCCGGGAAGCGCGTTCGGGGACGAGGGGGAGGGCTTTGTGCGGTGGTGCTACGCGTGTGATCCGGCGAGGCTGGATGAAGGTGTGCGGCGGTTGCGCGGTTTCCTGGGGCGTTGAGCGCCGCGCCGTTCGCGGTGCGAGCGGGCTGGCGTGCGCCATCTTCATGTCGAGACGGCACCGCTAGCACTAGCATTAGCACTACGCTTCACTGCGCAGCGGCCGCTTCTGCCTGCCACCAGCCGCCCCCTAGCGCCTGCAGCAGCGCCGCGGAATCGGTAAAGCGGCTGGCGGTAGCCTGCGACAGCGAAAGCGCGGCCTGCCGGTACTGCCGCTCGGCATCGAGCACCGCAAGCTGGCTGACGCCGCCGAGACGATACTGGCCGGTCACGATCGATAGCGTATCGGCGGCCTGCTTCGCACTGTCGGCGCGCGCCTGCAAGGTGTTGGCATCGGCCTCCAGCGCGCGCAGCGAATCCGCGACTTCGCGCAGGCCCTGCAGCACCGTTTGCTGGTAGGCCGCGAGCGATTGCGCGTAGGCCGCTTGCGCCGCGCGCTTGCGCGCCACCAGCTCGCCGCCCCGGAACACCGGCTGCACCAGCCCCGCGGCCAGCGACCACACGTTGAGGCTGCCAAACAGATCGCGCGCGGAGAGCGCCTGCGTGCCGGCGCTGCCGGACAGCGTGAGCTGCGGGTAGAGCTGCGCGGTGGCCACGCCGATATTGGCCGACGCCTGGTGCAGCAGCGCCTCGGCCGCGCGGATATCCGGGCGCTGCCTTGCCATGGCGGAGGGCAGGCTCACCGGAAGCGTGGCGGGCAAGGTGAGATCTTCCAGCCGGAACTCGGGCAGCTGGACGCTCGCGGGCGCCTGTCCCAGGTACACGGCAAGCTGATGCCGCGTGGCCGCAAGCTGCTGCACCAGGCCCGGCAGCAAGGCCTGGCTCTGCGCCAGTTCATTGCGCTGGCGCTGCGCGTCCACCTGCGCCACGCCGCCTGCGCGCAAGCGTTGCTCGGTGATGGCGAGCTGGCGCTGCTGCGCCGCCACGATGGCCTCGGTGTTGGCAATCTGCGCGCGCAAGCCGGCCTCGCGGATGGCGGCCGTGGCCACGTTGCCGGCCAGCGTCAGGCGCGCGGCTTCCAGCTCGAAGCGTTGATAGTCCACCGCCGCGCGCAGGCCTTCCAGTTCGCGGCGCTGGCCGCCGAACAGGTCGAGCGAGTAGGAGATTTCCACGCTGGCGCCGTACAGCGTGAACGGCCCGGGACTGGGAAAGGCGGTGATACCAAGCGAGTTGAAGTCGACCTGCTGGCGCGTGGTGTTGAGCTTGGCGTCCACCCGCGGCAACAGGCGCGCGCCGGTGGTGGCCACCAGTTCCTGGCGCGCCTGTTCAATGCGGGCCTGTGCTTGCGCCAGCGTCGGGCTGGCATCCAGTGCCGCGCGGATGGCGTGGTCCAGCGCGGGGCTGCGGAACAGCGTCCACCATTGCGCCGGCACGTCGGCGCCGCTCTCCAGCGTTTGTGCCTGGCCGTGCGGTGCGTCGGCGGCGCTGGTGCGCGCTGGCTGTGTGCCCTCGGTATAGGACGGCGCAGCGGGCGCGGCCGGCTCGGTGAAGTCCGGGCCCACCGCGCATGCCGAAAGCATGGCTGCCGCCAGCACGGCGAGGACCGTGCGGGATGTGGATTTACCGTGTGGCGAGGCTGGCATGGCAGGCTCCTCAATCCAGCGTGCGGCGATAGAAGCGCACTGCAATGGTCATGACGACGACCGTGAACAGGGCCATCGGCCACACGTTCGGCCATAGCTCGGTCCAGCTGTTGCCCTTGAGCAGGATCCCGCGGATCAGGCGGTTGAAGTAGGTCATCGGCAGCACGTTGCCAATGGCCTGCGCCCAGCGCGGCATCCCCTGGAAGGGAAACATGAACCCGGATAGCAGCAGGTTCGGCAGGAAGTAGAAGAACGTCAGCTGCACCGCCTGCAGCTGGTTTTGCGCAAGCGACGACAGTGTGATGCCCACGGTCAGGTTGGCGGCGATAAACAGCAGCGCCGCCAGGTAGACCGCGACCACCGAGCCGACAAAGGGCACGCCGAAGACCCAGCGCGCGGCCAGCAGGATGATGGTGGACTGGATCAGGCCGATGAAGATGTAAGGGATGATCTTGCCGCTGATCACCTCCAGCGGCCTGACCGGCGTGGCAAGCAGGTTTTCCATGGTGCCGCGCTCGCGTTCGCGCGTCATCGCCAGGCCCGTCATCATGACCATGGTCATGGTCAGGATCACGCCCATCAGCCCGGGAATGATGTTGTACTGCGTGAGTCCCTCCGGGTTGTAAAGGCGCTGCACCTGCACGTCGAACGGCGGCTTGCCGCCCGCCAGGTGCGCCAGCGCGCCCTGCAGGTCCTTGTCCGCCACCGAGAACGGCAGCTGCGACAGCGCGGCGATGGCCGAGCCGGTGGCGGAAGGGTCGGTGGCATCGGCCTCCACCAGCAGCGCCGGGCGTTCGCCACGCAGCAGCCGGCTGGTGAAGTCGGGCGGGATGCTGAGCACGAACTGCACCTCGCCCTTCATCAGCGCCTCGCGCCCGGCGGCTTCGTCGGGCAGGGTGCCGACCACGTTGAAGTAGGTGGTTGCCTGCATGCCGGCCACGAAGGAGCGGGTGAACTCGCTCTGGTCCGCGGCGATGACCGCGGTGGTGAGGTGGCGTGGATCGGTGTTGATGGCGAAGCCGAACAGCATCAGCTGCACGATGGGCAGGCCGACGATCATGCCGAAGGTGACGCGGTCCCGGCGCAGCTGCAGGAACTCCTTGAGCACGATGCTCCACCAGCGCTGCAGGGAGAGCGGGAAGCGTGCGCCGTTGGTGGCCTTGGCCGGTTCGCCTGCGTCGCGCGTCATGCCCGGGCCCCCTTGCCGTCCTGCCTGGTTTTTTGCTTTTGCTTGCCCGCGCGCATATTGTCCTCAGCGCCGCTCATCATGTGGATGAAGACGTCTTCCAGGCTGGTCTCGATCGGCTCGATCCGGTGCTGCGGGCCGGCAACGCGGCGCAGCGTGGCTTCCAGTGCGGGCGCGTCGTGCCCGGTGACGTGCAGGGCGCTGCCGAACACCACGGTCTGTTCCACGCCCGGCGCGCCCTTGAGCTGATCCGACAGCGCGGAGAGCTGCTCGCCCTGCACGCTCCAGGTGACGAGCTTCTGGCTGGCTACCACTTCGCTGGCCGTGCCCTGCGCCAGCAGCTTGCCGTAGGCGATATAGGCGAGCTTGTGGCAACGCTCGGCTTCATCCATGTAGTGCGTGCTGACGAGCACCGAGATGCCGCGCGCCGCTAGCTGGTGCAGTTGCTCCCAGAAATCGCGGCGCGCCTTCGGGTCGACCCCGGCGGTGGGCTCGTCCAGCAGCAACAGTTCCGGTTCATGCAGCAGGCAGGCGGTCAGCGCCAGGCGCTGCTTCCAGCCGCCCGAGAGCGCGCCGGCCAGTTGCTGCGCGCGGCTGGCCAGGCCGAGGTGCTCGAGCGCCTGGTCCACCACCTCGCGCCGGCGCGGCATGCCGTACACGCGCGCCACGAAATCCAGGTTCTCGCGGATGGAGAGATCGTCCCAGTAGGAGAACTTCTGTGTCATGTATCCCACGCGCCGCTTGATCTCGGCGGTCTCGCGCAGGATGTCGTAGCCCAGGCAGGTGCCGGTGCCGGAGTCCGGCGTCAGCAGCCCGCACATCATGCGGATGGACGTGGTCTTGCCGCTGCCGTTCGGGCCGAGGAAGCCGAAGATCTCGCCGCGCGCGACTTGCATCGTCAGGTTGTTGACGACGTGCTTGTCACCGTAGTGCTTGTTGATGCCGTGCACGTCGATGGCCAGGGCGCTGGCTTTGCCGGGCCCGCCGTCCAGGGGAGCAACGGTCGCGTTCATGGCCTTGCCACCTCGACCGGCTGGCCCGGATGGAGCTTGGGCGCGTCGGCCGGTGCGGGCCGCGCTTCCACCAGGAACACCAGCTTGTTGCGCGTTTCATTGCTGTAGATCACCGGCGGCGTGTACTCGGCCTGGCTGGAGATGTAGGTGACCGTGGCCGCAATGGGCGCGGCGCAGCCATCGCAGCGCACGCGCACGGCCTGGCCGTTCTTGAACGCGCCGAGCACGGCCTGCGGCACGTAGAAACGCACCTTGACGTTGCCCGGCGGCAGCAGCCGCACCACCGGGCTGCCGGCCGGCACCCAGTCGCCAAGGCGGAAGGGCGTGTCGTAGACCAGGCCGGCCTGGGTCGCGCTCACGGTCTTGCGCGACAGCTTCCACTCGGCCTGCGCCAGCGCGGCGCGCGCGGCGGCCACCTGGGCTTGCTGGGCCGCCTGCTGCGCGGTGCGTCCCGGCAGCCGGGCCACGTCGATATCGCGCTGCAGCTCGCGCACGCGGGCGGCGTCGGAGGCGGCGGTGGCGCGGCTCTCTTCCAGCTGCGCCAGCGCGATCCCGCCGATGGCGTACTGGGCTTCGTCGCGCTTGCGTTGCGCGGCGCTGCGCACCGAGGCGGCTTGCGCCTGCGCCAGCTGGGCTCGGCTCACGTCGACTTCCGGCACGCGCTTGCCGGTCTGCAGGTCGGCGAGTTGGGACTCGGCCACGCGCACTTGTTCTGCCGCTTGCTGCCGGGCCGCGCGCTCGTCGTCGGCCTCCAGCGCGAACAGCGGCGCGCCACTTGCCACCTGCTGCCCGCGCTGGACGGAGATCTGGTCCAGCCGGCCGGCAAAGGGGGAGGCCACGCTGACGAATTCGCCCTCCACATAACCTTGCCAGGAGGGTGGCGCAGGCTCGCCACAGGCAGATAGCAGCGCCGCGCCGATCAGGGCGGCCGATGGCCAGCCTGCACGCAGGTTCGCGACGAGGCGGGAGGAATGAGGCTGAGCGTGGCGAGGCATGCGGGCTCCGTGGCGGGCAGGCTGGGTTCAGGCGGACGGCGGCGCGGCCGGCCCGGGATGCGGTATCGGCGCGATCGGCGCGATCGGCGCGATCGGCGGTACGCCCAAGCCGTGCGCCAGCAGCGCGCTCACGTGACGCACCAGCGCCTCGCTGTCGATGGCGCCGGCGCCGGGCAGGCGGCGCCAGATATGGGTAGTGGCCAGCGGCAGCAGCGTCAGGCCGATCAGCGACACCATCAGCAGCGCCGGCTCCAGGCTGGCGTTGATCTCGCCGCGCGCGCGCGCCGCCGCCAGCGGGCCGATCACCAGGCCAGCGCGCTGCAGCGCGATCTTCTGCAGCACGCGCTGATGCAGCTGGCCGTCCGCGCCGACGATCTCGCGGATCCACAGCCCGGGAAACCATGGCGTGGCGGCGGCGGTGCGGATCAGCCGCCCGGCAATGCCCACCAGCATGGCTGCCGCGTCCGCGCTGTCGGCGGCGGCCGGCGCGAACACCTGTTCCACCAGCGGCTGCAGGCGCTCGTCGACCACCGCGTCAAGCAACTGGTCGCGATCGCGGAAGTAGTAGTGCACGAGCGCCGGGGTGACGCCAGCATGGATGGCGATGGTCTTGATCGGCGTGGCGGCAACGCCGCGCTGGGCGAACAGCTCGGTGGCGGCGTCCAGCAATTGCTCGCGCTGGCCCGCGCTACCCCCATGCCCAGCGGCAGGACGGCCCGGACGGCGGCTTGGGGGCGGGGTGGCAGTAGCAGGCGGCATGGCGGATCCTGAATCTGCAGATAATATTAATTTGTGAATTAATTAATTCAAGGCCGATTACAACGTGATGTTTAAGCAACTTGTCTTCTCATTATGTTGCGCCGCAGCAATGCAAGGTAGACATGTCATAAACGCTTGGCTATGCTTCGTCCGCCCATCAGCCGGGCTTGCCCCTGAATTTGCCTGCGGCTGTTCCCCGGATTTTTTCATGCTGCTTTGTCGCTTCCACGCCGCCCCAGCGCGGCTACGCCTGTTTTTTGCCACTCGCCTGGCGGGTGTGGCCTTGTCGCTGGCCGGCCTTGCCGGCATGGCGGCCATGCCGGCCCTGGCGCAGGGAAAAGCCGGGACAAGCAGCGACGCGCCCGTGCAGGCCGATGCCCCCGAGGACTACGCCTTCCATGGCCAGACCACCTATATCTGGCAGCGCAAGCCGTCCTTCGGCGCGGCCTACTCCGGCGCCAACAGCCTGACGGCGGACCGCGCCAAGAGCTACTCGTTCAGCACCACGCTCGATCTTGGCTTGCGCCTGTGGCGCGGCGCGGAGTTCCACTTCAATCCGGAGGTGACGCAGGGCGTGCCGTTTTCCGAGCTGCACGGCCTGGGCGGGCTGAGCAACGGCGAGCTGGCCAAGGTATCGAGCACCAATCCGGTGTTCTACCGGGCGCGCGCGTTTGTCCGCCAGACCTGGGGGCTGGGCGGCGGCAGCGAACAGCTGGACGCCGATTTCAACCAGCTGGACGGCAGCGTCGACAAGCGCCGCGTGGTGCTGACCGCCGGCAACTTCGGCGTGCTCGATGTGTTCGACCAGAACGAGTACGGCTCCGACCCGCGCACCCAGTTCATGAACTGGTCGTTCATGGCGCACGGCTCCTTCGATTACCCGGCCGATGCGCGCGGCTACAACTGGGGCGTGGCGCTTGAGTACATCGGCGACATGTGGTCGGTGCGGCTTGGCCGTTTCCTGCAACCGCTGGAGTCCAACGGGCTGGAACTCGATACGCGGATGTTCCAGCACTATGGCGACATCCTCGAGTTCGAGAAGCGCTACAACCTGGCCGGCCAGCCCGGCGTGGCGCGCCTGCTGCTCTGGCGCAACAAGGCGCGCATGGGCGCGTTCAGCGATGCCGTGCAACTCGGCGCCGCCACTGGCGCCGCGCCGGACGTGGCCAATGTGCGCGAGGAGCACGCCAAGATCGGCGCGGGATTGTCGCTGATGCAGCGGGTCAACGAATCGCTCGGTGTGTTCGCGCGCGCCAATATGTCGGACGACAAGACCGAGACCTACGCCTTTACGGAAATCGGCCGCCAGGTCGCCGCCGGCGGCGTGCTCAACGGCAATGCGTGGGGCCGGCCGCGCGATGTGGTTGGGTTGGCGGTGTCGGTGAATATGCTGGGGTCGCGGCACCAGGCTTACCTGGCTGCCGGCGGGCAGGGCGCTTTTCTTGGCGATGGCGCGTTGCGCTATGGTCCTGAGCAGGTCGTTGAGCTGTTCTATAGCTTCCAGCCGGTCAAGTACCTGAGCATCAGCCCGGACTTCCAGTACATCCGCAATCCTGGCTACAACCGCGACCGCGGCCCGGCGATGTTCTACGGCGTGCGCCTGCACGCGGAGTTCTGAGTCCCGGGGGCGGCGCCTTGCCGGTGGCTCAGTCGCCCAGCGCGCTCAACAATGCCCTGAGCTGTTTCGCCTTGGCGGGCCCAAGGCTGCGCACGATGCCGTCCTCATGCTGCTGCACCAGGCGATTGAGCCGCTTGGATAGCGCCAGTCCATCGTCGGTGGCGTAAAGCAGCACGCGGCGGTTGTCGTGCAGGTCGGGGCTGCGCATGGCCAGGCCATGGCCGATCATGCGGTCAACCAGCTTGGTCAGGGTGGGCGGATGCATCGCCAGCGCCTGGGCCACCTCGCCCATGGCGTGCCCTTGCTCGTCCGCCAGCACCCGCAGTACTTTCCAATGTTCGACCTGTACGCCTTCCGCCGCCAGCGCCTGTTCCAGCCGGGCGTGGACGGCGAGGTGGGCGCGTGACAGGAGTTGGGCTAGGTAGCTGTCGAAATCGCTCATGAGCAGGCCTGCGTGAAACACTGCGTTAGTATACGGGAAAAATACGGGAAAACTTTCCCAGGAAAGTTTTCTGGCCTTGTCCTCGCTTGCTATTCGTGCGGATCGAGGCGCGCTGACAAGACGCGGCGTTGCCGCCCCGCCCGGCAAGGAGACGAAGCCATGCAATGGAAGCCACTGCAGCCCAGTTGTGCCCCGGCGCCGGACGACCCGGCTTTGACCTGCCTGGTCGATGCGCCGCCGGCCGGCTACGGCGCGCGCCGCGCCGATTGCCTGAACGTCGGCCTGCTAGTCCCGGTGCGGGGCGCCGCAGGGATCTGGGGCCCGTCGGCACGCGCCTGCGCGCAGCTCGCGGCGGAAGAACTGAACCGGCAGGGTGGCATACGCGGGCGGGAGCTCCGCCTCCACGTGTTCAACGCCGTCGACGAGTGCCGCGATATCCCCGACTTGCTCGGCGGCCTGGTGCGCGAGGGCGAAATCGACGCTGTGGTCGGCATGCATACCAGCGCGGTGCGCTCGCGCGTGCGCGCCGCCACGGGGGGACGGATTCCGTTTGTCTATACGCCGCTCTACGAAGGCGGCGAATGCGCGCCCGGTGTCTACGCGATCGGCGAAACACCGGATCAGCAACTCTTGCCCGCGCTGGCGGCGATGTATCGCCAGTACCGCGCGCGCCGCTGGGTGTTCGTCGGCAATGACTGCGTCTGGCCGCGTGCCTCGCACGGGCTGGCCAGCGGCGCACTAAGGGCGCTGGGCGGGGAAGTGCTGGCCGATCGCTATGTGGAACACGGTTGCGCGTCCTATCGCAAGGTCCTGCAGGAGATCGAGATGCTGCGGCCCGATGCGGTCCTGCTTTCGCTGATCGGGCAAGATGCCGTGCGTTTTAACCGCGAGTTCGGCGCATCGGGCCTGCAGCGGCGTGTGCGCCGGCTGTCGTGCGCCATCGAGGAAAACGGCTTGCTTGCCATCGGGGCCGCCAATACCGAGGGGCTGTTCGCGGCCGCCGGCTATTTCGCCGCCCTGCCCAACGAGGCCAACATGGCCTTCAAGGAACGCTATCACGGCCGCTTTGGTGAACGGGCACCGGTGCTGAATGCGCTGGGGCAGTCCGTCTACGATGGCGTGCACTTCCTGGCGGCGCTGGCCGCTGCGCCGCAGCGTGCGCGGCGCACAGCGCCGCTGGTTTTCCGCAGCGTGCGCGGACTGTCGTGGCGCGGCAATGCACGGGTGCAGCAACCGGTCTTCCTTGCCGAGGCCAACGGCCACTTTTTCAACGTCGTCAGGCAACTCTGAGTCCACGGCTGTGTCGCCATGGTTTTCCCTAGCCGCTAAATATTTTCCTTGGAAATTATTTCTTTGGAAAATAATATGACGGCTGCCCCAGGATAACGGGCCATTCTTCTCATGCCTTTCCCACCTTGCACAGGAGTACGCCATGACCGTGAAGCGCCCCACCCAGGCCCAGATGCACGAGCTGATCGCCAGCCTGCACATGACGATGAGCGAGGCCGAATGCGCCGAGTACCTCGCCTTGATGGAAGGCAGCATCCAGGCCTACGACCGCGTCGACGAACTGCCTGACTTCCTGCCCGAGCCGAAGTACCCGCGCAACGCGGGCCACCAGCCGCCGCCCCAGGAAAACCGCCTCAATGCCTGGTACGTCAAGACCGAAGTGAAGGGGGCCGCCGGCGGCGCGCTGGCAGGGCGCTCGGTCGTGCTCAAGGACAATATCTGCCTGGCCGGGGTGCCGATGATGAACGGCGCATCGACGCTGCAAGGCTACGTCCCCGATATCGACGCCACGGTGGTGACGCGCATCCTCGACGCCGGCGGCACCATCGTCGGCAAGGCGCATTGCGAGTGCTTCTGTCTGTCCGGCGGCAGCCATACCAACGCCACCGGCCCCGTGCACAACCCCTATCGGATGGGCTATATCGCGGGTGGGTCGTCCTCCGGTTGCGGCGCACTGGTCGGGGCGGGCGAGGTGGACATGGCGATCGGCGGCGACCAGGGCGGCTCGATCCGCATTCCCGCCGCGTTTTCCGGCTGCTATGGCATGAAGCCCACGCATGGGCTGGTTCCCTATACCGGCATCATGCCGATCGAATCCACCATCGACCACACCGGCCCGATGACCCGCACCGTGGCTGACAACGCCTTGCTGCTGGAGGTGATCGCCGGGCCCGATGGCTTGGACCCACGCCAGTACGCGCCGAGGGTCGAGCGCTATACCGAGGCGCTCGGCAGGGGCGTGGCGGGCTTGCGCATCGGCGTGGTGCGCGAAGGATTCGGCCTGGCCAACAGCGAGGCCGATGTCGATGCCAAGGTACGCGAGGGCGCCCAGCGCCTGGCGCGGCTTGGCGCGGTGGTGGAGGAAGTCGGCATTCCCATGCATCTGGACGGCGCCGCCATCTGGACGCCCATCGCGCTGGAAGGCTTGCAGGCGCAGATGATGCATGGCAACGGCATGGGCTTCAACTGGAAGGGCCTTTACACCACGAGCCTGCTGGAGCGCCATGCGGGCTGGCGCGAGCAGGCGGACCAGCTTTCGCCCTCGCTCAAGTTGTCGATGTTTGTCGGCGAGTTCTTCATGCAGCAGTATGGCGGGCGTTTCTATGCCAAGGCGCAGAACCTCGCGCGTCAGCTGCGCCAGGCTTATGACGACACCTTGCAGCGCTATGACTTGCTGCTGATGCCGACCTTGCCTTTGAAGGCGCAGCCGATTCCCGCGCCCGGTGCGCCGCTGGCCGAAGTGATCCAGCGCGCCTTCGAGATGGTGGCCAATACGGCGCCGTTTGACGCCACCGGTCATCCGGCCATGAGCGTGCCCTGCGGGCTGGGCAACGGGCTGCCGATCGGCTTGATGCTGGTGGGCAAGCATTGGGATGAGGCGACCATCTACCGTGCCGCGCATGCCTTCGAGCAATCGGGAGACTGGCACAAGTTCTGATGCGTAAAAAAGCCCGGCGCACGCGCCGGGCCTTCTCTCTTCTCTGCTGGCTGCAAGGCCTACGGCATCACTGCCGTGCGTTGCGCCGGTTGTCCGGCCACGGCGTGTTGAAGTTGGTGCGGAACGGGTTGATATCCAGCCCGCCGCGCCGCGTATAGCGCGCATAAACCGCCAGCTTCACCGGCTTGCACTGCCGCATCACGTCGGTGAAGATCCGCTCCACGCATTGCTCGTGGAACTCGTTGTGGTTGCGAAACGAGATCAGGTACTTGAGCAGTCCTTCCTGGTTGATCGGCGCGCCCACGTAGCGGATCTGTACGCTGCCCCAGTCCGGCTGGCCGGTTACCAGGCAGTTCGACTTGAGCAGGTGCGAGACCAGTGTTTCTTCCACTGGCGATTCGTCCTGGGCGGCATGCAGCAAGTGCGGCGCCGGCTCGTAGATGTCGGTTTCGATGTCGAGCCGGTCCAGCTGCACGCCGTCCAGCTCGGCCATCTTCTGCGTGCCGAGATCAGCCTCGGTCACCAGGCGCACCTGCACCGTGCCGCCGGTGGCCTCGGACAGGTCGTGGTGCAGCAACTGCTGCAACGCCTCGGGCGAGGCGATCTTGCTCTGGTTGAATGAATTCAGGTAGAGCTTGAACGACTTGGACTCGACGATGTTGGGCGTGTCGGCCGGAATGATGAAGCTGGCCAGCGCCACCTGCGGCTTGCCCTTCATGTTCAGCCACGACAGCTCGTACGCGTTCCAGATGTCCACGCCGAAGAACGGCAGCGCGCGGCCTTGCGCCAGCCCGATCTCCGTGCGCTTGGGCTGGCGCGGGATCGGGAACAGCAACGTCGGGTCGTACTCGGTCTTGTAGGCCGAGGGTTTGCCTAGCGGCGATTGTTCGGGAAGGCTCATGGTTGCCTCGGATGATCAGGACAGGAACAGCTTGTACACGGGATTCTCGGTCTCTTCCCAGTGTACATAGCCCAGCGTGGCGAGGAAGGCGCGGAAGGCGCGCTTCTCGTTCTTGGGCACCTGGATACCAACCAGGATGTTGGAGGTGTCGCCGCCCTGGTTGCGGTAGTGGAACAGGCTGATATTCCAGTTCGGGCTCATGCTCGACAGGAAGCGCATCAGCGCGCCCGGCCGCTCGGGAAACTCGAATCGGTACAGCAGCTCGTCATGCGCCAGCGGCGAGTGCCCGCCCACCATGTAGCGGATGTGCTGCTTGGCCAGCTCATCGTTGGACAGGTCCAGCGTATCGAAGCCGTGGCGGCGGAATCCGGCGGCGATCTTCTCGTTCTCCGCGCGGCTCGCAATCTGCACGCCGACGAAGATATGCGCCATGCTCTTGTCGGCGATGCGGTAGTTGAACTCGGTCACATTGCGCGTGCCGAGCTGCTCGCAGAAGCGCTTGAAGCTGCCGCGTTCCTCGGGGATGCTGACCGCGAAGACCGCCTCGCGCGCCTCGCCCACCTCGGCGCGCTCCGCCACGAAGCGCAGGCGGTCGAAGTTCATGTTCGCGCCGCAGGCAATGGCCACCAGGTGCTGGCCCTTGAGCTTCTCGCGCTCGGCGTAGAGCTTCAGGCCGGCCACGGCCATGGCACCGGCCGGCTCCAGGATGCTGCGGGTGTCCTGAAACACGTCCTTGAGCCCGGCGCAGATGGCGTCGGTGTCCACCAGGATGATCTCGTCGACCAGCTCGCGCGTGATGCGGAAGGTTTCCTTGCCGACCAGCTTCACGGCGGTGCCGTCCGAGAACAGGCCCACTTCCTTGAGCTCCACGCGCTTGCCCGCGTCCACCGAGCGCTTCATTGCGTCGGAGTCCACGGTCTGCACGCCGATCACCTTGATCTCCGGGCGCACGGCCTTGATGTAGGACGCAATGCCGGAGATCAGCCCGCCACCGCCGATCGCCACGAACACCGCATGCAGCGGGCCCGGGTGCTGGCGCAGGATTTCCATGGCGATGGTGCCTTGGCCGGCGATGACTTCGGGATCGTCGAAGGGGTGGATGAAAGTCAGCTTGTGCTTTTTTTCCAGCACCGCGGCGTGGTTGTAGGCGTCGCTGTACGAGTCGCCGTGCAGCACGATTTCCACCCACTCGCCGCCGCGCTCGCGTACCGCGTCGATCTTCACCTGCGGGGTGGTGACCGGCATCGCGATCAGCGCCTTGCACTTCAGGCGCGCGGCCGACAGCGCCACGCCCTGCGCGTGATTGCCGGCCGAGGCGGCGATCACGCCGCGCTTGAGCTCTTCCGGCGACAGCGAGGCCATCTTGTTGTACGCGCCGCGCAGCTTGAACGAGAACACCGGCTGGGTGTCCTCGCGCTTGAACCACACCTTGTTGCCGGTGCGCGCGGAGAGCAGGTTTGCATAGGTGAGATCGGTCTCCTGGGCCACGTCGTACACCTTGGCGGTCAGGATCTTTCTCAGGTAATCGGGTTTGCGGGTCATCGTGGACAGCCGGGGCGGGGATTGGCGGAAACCGGTAATGATAAAGGATGGCGGGGGGCGGCGATGGCTGCACCCCTGTGCAGGCGGCCGCGAAGGGCAGGCAAGCTCACCTTCGTGCGCCGAGGCGCGTTGTGCACCGCAGCGGTGCAGGCACCGCCGTGGCGCGCCCAAGGGGCGCTTGCGCACCTTGTAGGACGAAGCCCGGTGGACGCTGCCGGAACACTCGTGATACGGTGTAACGCAATGCCTTCCCTACCTCTAATCGAACCGAACACCGCACTGTTCCTGGATTTCGACGGTACGCTGGCCGACCTTGCGCCGCGTCCTGACCTCGTGCAGGTCGAACCGGAACTGGTGGGGACGCTGCGCGCCCTGCATCTGCATCTGGGTGGCGCGCTAGCCCTGGTTTCCGGCCGGCCGATCGCCGAGCTGGATCATTTCCTGCATCCGCTGCAACTGCCGTGCGCCGGCGTGCATGGCGCGGAGCTGCGCGACGCGGGCGGCCACCGCCTGCGCCAGCCCGACCCCGGCGTGCCGCTGCTGCTCCCGCCGCTGGAAGTCCTGGTCGGTACGCATCCCGGCTTGCAGCTCGAGCGCAAGTCGGTCGCGGTGGCGGTGCACTACCGCGCCGTTCCCCACCTCGAAGGCATGGTGCGCAACTTCGCGGCCGAACTCGCCAGCGGCGTGCCCGGCATCGAAGTCCTGCACGGCAAGATGGTGGTGGAGCTCAAGCCGGCAGGCATCGACAAGGGTGGCGCCATCGACGCCTTTATGCGCAGCCCGCCATTTGCGCGGCGCACGCCGCTGTTTGCCGGCGACGATATTACCGACGAGGCTGGTTTTGCCGTGGTGCGCCGCCTCGGCGGCGTCGGCCTGCTGGTTGGCGCGCGGCCCAGCGCCGCCACCGTCAGCGTGACCGGCCCGGCCGCGCTGCGCTGCTGGCTGCATCGCTCCGCCAAGGCACTCGAAGTCATGGCCGCCGCGCAGGGCAAGCAGCAGGTTTCCGGAGCTACATCCACAACGACGTCTTGAGGGGGATTCGCTGTGAGCAACCCATCCACCGAGGATAATCCGGCGCGCGCCGGAGGTGCCGGCCGCTACGCCGCCCCTTCGCTATCGCTGGGCATGATCGGCAACTGCGCGATCTCCGCGCTGGTCGACGGGCGCGGGCGCATTGTGTGGTGCTGCCTGCCGCGCTTTGACGGCGACCCGGTCTTCAATGCCTTGCTCGATCCGGGCGAGAACGCTGGCCACTTTGCCATCGAAATCGAGGACTTCCAGGAAGCGCACCAGTGGTACGAGCCCAATACGGCCGTGCTGAGGACCCGGCTGACCGACCGGCATGGCAACAGCCTTGAGATCACCGATTTCGCGCCGCGTTTTTTTCGCATCGGACGTTACTTCCGCCCCACCTCGCTGATCCGCCGCATCCGGCCAGTTCAGGGCGCGCCGCGTGTGCGCGTGACGGTGGCGCCGCGTTTTGACTGGGGGCGCATCAAGCCCGAGATCACGCGCGGCAGCAGCCACGTGCGCTATATCGGCGACGGCACCACGCTGCGCATGACCACCGACGCGCCGCTGACCTATGTGCTGTCGCACACGCCTTTCCTGCTCACGCGCGACCTCAACTTCATCCTTGGGCCGGACGAAACCCTGCAGGGCGGCGTGGAGGAAATCGCACGCGACTTCGAGCAGGAAACCACGGCTTACTGGAGGATGTGGAGCCGCCGTCTTGCGGTGCCGCGCGAGTGGCAGGACGCGGTGATCCGCGCCGCCATTACGCTCAAGCTGTCGCTGTATGAAGAGACGGGCGCCATCGTCGCGGCCATGACCACCAGCATTCCCGAGGCGCCCGGCAGCGGGCGCAACTGGGATTACCGCTTCTGCTGGCTGCGCGATGCTTTCTTCGTGATCCGTGCGCTCAACAGCTTGTCCGAGGTCGGCACCATGGAGGACTACCTGCGCTGGTTGTCCAACGTGGTGATGCAATCCAAGAATGGCCATATCCAGCCGCTGTACGGCATCGGGCTGGAACTCGAATTACCGGAGAGCATGCTCGATCATTTGTCCGGCTACCGTGGCATGGGTCCGGTGCGCGTGGGCAACCAGGCACAGGAGCACTTCCAGCATGATGTCTACGGCAACGTGGTGCTGGGCGCGGCGCAGGCTTTCCACGACCATCGCCTGCTGCACCGCGGCGGGGTGGCTGAGTACCATGTGCTGGAAACCGTGGGCGAGCAGGCGGTACGCGTGTTCGGCACGCCCGATGCGGGCATGTGGGAGCTGCGCACGCGCGCGCGGGTGCATACCTCGTCCGCGCTGATGAGCTGGGCCGCCTGCGACCGCCTCGCCAAGATCGGCGATGCGCTGCAATTGCCCGATCGCGCGGCTTACTGGCGCCAGCATGCCGACGGCATGAAGGTGCGCATCGTGCGCGAGTCCTGGAGCGAGGAACGCCAGGCGTTCGCCGAGAGCTTCGGCGGGCGCGAGCTCGATGCCAGCGTGCTGCTGATGGCCGAGGTCGGCTTTATCGAGCCCAGGGATGAACGTTTCATGTCCACGCTCAAGGCCATGGAAGCGTCGCTGTGCGACGGGCCTTATATGCGTCGCTACGAGGCGCCGGACGACTTCGGCAAGCCCGAGACCGCCTTCAACATCTGCACCTTCTGGCGTATCGATGCGCTCGCGCGCGTGGGGCGCCGGGAGCAAGCGCGCGAGATCTTCGAGGCCATGCTGGCGGCGCGCAATCCGCTTGGCCTGCTGTCCGAGGATACGCACCCCGTGACCGGCGAGATGTGGGGCAATTTTCCGCAGACCTACTCGATGGTGGGCCTGATCAACGGCGCCATGCGCCTGTCCGCGCCATGGGATTCCGTGATCTGAAGGCGCGCGCGGCAAGGCCAGCGCAAAGGAATGTATGGGCAGACTAGTAGCGGTATCCAACCGCGTGGCCGATCCGCGCAACCTTGCCGCGGGCGGCCTCGCCGTGGCACTGGGCGAAGCGCTCAAGGCTACCGGCGGCATGTGGTTCGGCTGGAGCGGCAAGATTGTGGAGGCCGCGCAGGGCGGCACGCCGGGCGAGGGCGAGCTGCATATCCAGCAAGCCGGCAATGTCACGCTGGCTACGGTCGACCTGTGCCGCGAGGACCACGACGCGTACTACCAGGGCTACAGCAATGGCGTGCTGTGGCCGGTGTTCCACTATCGCATCGACCTGGCGGATTTCGACTCCGGTTATCTCAACATCTACCGCCGCGTCAACCAGCTCTTTGCACGCAAGCTTGCCCCGCTGCTGCGCCCGGACGATGTGATCTGGATCCACGACTACCACCTGATCCCGCTTGCGTCGGAGCTGCGCGCCATGGGCTGCGGCCAGCGCATGGGTTTTTTCCTGCATATCCCGCTGCCCCCGCCGCTGATCCTTGCCGCCATCCCGCAGCACGAATGGCTGATGCGAGCCCTGTTCGCCTATGACCTGGTTGGCTTCCAGAGCCAGCTCGATCTCGAGCATTTCTCGCGATACGTGCAAAGCGAAGCGCAGGCCGAGCCCATGGGCGAGTATCGCTTCCGGGCTTTCCACCGCACCGTGCGCGCGCAGGCGTTTCCGATCGGCATCGACGTCGACGAGTTCGCCGCGCTGGGCCAGTGCGAGGAATCGCGCGAGACGTACGAGATGATGCGCGGCCAGTATTCGAGCCGCCGTCTTCTGCTTGGGATCGACCGGCTCGATTACTCCAAGGGGCTGCCGCAGCGGCTCAAGGCGGTCAGGACGCTGATGGCGCAGTATCCGGAGAACCGCCGCAGCGCCACGCTGATCCAGATTGCCGCGCCGTCGCGCGAAACGGTGGACGCCTACGCGGATCTGCGGCGCGAGCTGGAAGGGCTGTCCGGGGCGATCAATGGCGAGTATGGCGAGCTGGACTGGATGCCGGTGCGCTATATCCACCGCACCACGGCACGGCGCCGTTTGCCGGGCCTTTGCCGCGCTTGCCGCGTGGCGCTGGTGACGCCGTTGCGCGATGGGATGAACCTGGTCGCGAAGGAGTTTGTTGCCGCGCAGGATCCGGACGATCCCGGGGTCCTGGTGCTATCGCGGTTTGCTGGTGCTGCCGAGCAATTGCGCGAGGCGTTGCTGGTGAATCCTTACGATATCAATGCTACCGCGCAGGCGATTCAGCAGGCCTTGCATATGCCGCTGGCTGAGCGGCAGTCCCGGCATCAGAAGCTGCTGGAGCGGATTCGGGCGCAGGATGTGCATTGGTGGAGGAGGGAGTATTTGAGGACTTTGGCGGAGACGGATGGGGGGTAAAGGGGGGGAGGGGGTAAGGGGGTAGGGGGGTATTGGGGTGTTTGCTGGCGGTGTTGGTTTTTGGACCCAAGGGCCGGACGACATCGCCCTTGCTTGCTTGGTTGCTGTTTCTTTGAGCGGCGTTGGTTATTGCACCCAAAAGCCATACGACATCCCCCTACGGGGGCTGCCGGTCACTTTTCTTTGACCGGCAAAGAGGGTGGAGACAAAACAAAGAAAGACCTATTCTTCCTAAAC
>NZ_JBXAOE010000014.1:0-10998 GCF_058802485.1 Cupriavidus sp. GW822-FHT02D05
TATAACTTGTAAGCTAAAAGACCGAAGTCTTCCGCATCCGCTATCAAGCGCCCACACTTATCGGTTGTTTGTTTGTTTGTTAAAGAACTGGCCGCGGTTTGCTTTGCTTACCGCGTCGCTGCGTTTGCTGCAGCAGAGAAACGAGACTATAAAGAACTTTCTACGTTTCGTCAAACACTTTTAATCTTTTGCTGCTTCGGGAAGCTTTGCTATTTCTGCTTTGCCCGCCCTTGCCGCTAACCCCACAACCCTTGCTCCGCCTGCTTTGCAGCGCGTTGTCGTGTTGCGAGGGGGCGAATACTAAAGGGGCCAGACCAGCCTGACAAGCCCTTTCCGGGAAATATTATGAGCGCCTTTTTGGTCACCCTTTGTAGCGCACTTTCGGGAAGAGCCCAAGCAAGCACAAAAAAATGGCCTGGAGCGCTTAACGCTTCAGGCCATTTTTTGTGCTTCTTTTACTGCTCAGAATAAGTGGTGCGGCTGGCAGGATTCGAACCCACGACCCCTTGGTTCGTAGCCAAGTACTCTATCCAACTGAGCTACAGCCGCACGCGAAGACGGCATTCTAGCGCAGTGAGAGAAAAATGCAAGCCCCTTCTTGCCCGCCCTGGCTACCAGCGATAGCGCGCGCCCAGCGTGCCCCCAGGATTGCGCCCGGCTTTCAGCTTGACCCAGAGCTTGACGCCCCCGTTCGTGCTGCCGTGCGCGCCAAGGTTGACGGAAAGCAGCCCACGCAACATGTCGGGATCGATGCGGGTGCCATTGATATTGATCACCTGCTTGCGGTCCTGCCAAAGATCCGCCTCGACGAAGGGGTAGACCCCGCCGACGCCGGTCAGCCGGGTTGGCTGCGTCCGGTAGACCCGCACCACCACCTCCGCGGCGCTTGCGTCCGCCGGCTGTCCGGAGAGAAAACCGGTTGCGTTCTTATCGAGGCCGGGCTGATAGGCGAGTTGCAAGCGCGGCTGTATCGTCAGGCCGCCGCTGCGAGGCAATACGGTATCCAGCGCGAGCGCCATGCTTTGCATCCGGCCGCCAACAAACCCGGTGGCCGAAGTGGCATCGTCCAGCCGCAGGAAGAACTCGGCGTGTCGCGGCCGGCTGACGGGTTCGGCATAAACCGGATCGCGCAAGGCCGCCGAAAGCCCGGGGGCATCGTTGTCCGCGCTGGGCGGAGCCGATGCAGTTGAAGTACTGCCGCCCCAGGAGGACCACTTGCCGATCGACGCGACCAGCGGTGCCTGCACATCGCCACCGCTGGCCGGCGCCACCGGCGACTGGGATTCGCTGGCAAGTCGCGCAACTGAATCGGGTTCGAGCTGATCCCAGCCGAGGCCAGCGTTGCTGCCGGAGGGACGCTCTTCGGCCTGCGCCAGGGAGGCCACCAACATAGCAAGGATCGAGCAGCAACAAAGCCGGCAAGGATGGGGATGGGGATGGGGATGGGGATGGGGATGGGGATGGGCAGCGTATGTGCAAAGCCTGGTCCCTGCGGTGCCTGCACCACCCTGCGTCGCGCTCGCAGATGACACACTCCTGGCCATGACTGCAACCCCTGGCTGAAATGAACCATGTCGACTCTGCTTTTGAGCATAGGTCAAACAAGGCGCAAGCGTTAGGGGCTGGGCGCGCCTTGCGTGCGGCGCCGTACAGGGCTGCCTGGCGAGCGGCCGGCAGGTTCCGCCCGCTCGCCACATCGCTATGCAAACCGGGGGCGCTCCGCTAGGATCGCGGCTGGCCGCCGGGACGCAGGACGAAAGCCCGGCGAGCCTGCCGTAGCAGCACAAGAAGAAGCGAAACAACGGAACAGCGGAAGATCCTGATGACCAACGACCCCATTGACAGGCCTGGCAATCCTGGCGAGCCCGATGCTTCAAAAATGAAACAGAACGGCGCCGCCGGCAAATTGCCGATCGCCCCGGTGCACAACGTCCTGCGCGAGACCCGCGAACTGCTGGGCAGCAGCGGCGAGCTCGAAGCCGGGCGCGGCATGATCACCGCCATCCTTGCGCTGGCCCTGGGCGGGCTGAGCCTGCTGGGCGTGATTGCCTTCCATTTCCCGCAATACTTGACCACGCCCGAGCTACGCCACAAGTATTCGGTCGACGTGTTGCGTCACGTGCTGTTTGCCGCGCTGCTGGTGTCCGGCGGCATGTCGCTGAGCAACCTGGTGCTGGGCCGCAAGCGCAGCCTGAACGCCGCGGCATTCGCACTGGTAGCGCTGGCGGTGGCGCTGGGCGGCTCACGCGTAGCCGTGGGCGACTTCCCGGACCACACGCCGTACATCGGCCTGGACTGGTTCATCCTCGACCTGCTCGGCTCGACGCTGATCTTCGTGGTGATCGAAAAGATGTTCCCGCTCTATCGCGGGCAGGCCGTGTTCCGGCGCGAATGGCAGACCGACCTGGTGCACTTCGCGGTCAACCACTTCATCGTTGGGCTGATCCTGCTGACGGTCAACTTCCTGATCTTCCGCTTGTTTGGCTGGCTGGTGCGCGACAGCGTGCACGCGTTCGTGGGGGGCATTCCCTTCGTGCTGCAACTGCTGCTGTGCATACTCGCGGCCGACCTGGCGCAGTACTGGACCCACCGCGCGTATCACGAGGTGCCCTTCCTGTGGAAATTCCACGCCGTGCACCACAGCACCAAGACCATGGACTGGCTCGCAGGCTCGCGCCAGCACATGCTGGAACTGGTGTTCACGCGCGTGCTGGTGCTGGCGCCGCTCTACGTGCTGGGCTTCAACAAGGGCGTCATCGACGCGTACATCATCATCGTCGGCTTCCAGGCGGTGTTCAACCACGCCAATGTCCACCTGCCGTGGGGCCCGCTGCGCTACCTGGTGGTCACGCCGGATTTCCATCACTGGCACCATGCGTCGGATGATGAGGCGATCGACAAGAACTACTCGGCGCACTATGCCTTTCTCGACTACCTGTTTGGCACCGCGGTGAAATCCGGCAAGCGTTTCCCCGAAAAATACGGCGTAGTCGGCGACTACATGCCGGACGGCTTCGTGCGCCAGCAGCTATTCCCCTTCCGGCCGATGCCACCAGCACGCAAGGACGACGAGGCATAAGACGGTTCGGCATGCTGGCATCGACGTACGCCCACCCGAGATCGAAGCCCCGCAGGTCGGCGATGTTTTATGCCGGCCGCCGTCCCATCGCGGATGGGGGCGAGACCAAGTGGCGTGCGTGGAGTGCGGAGAGTAGGCCGCCATGGGCGGCGGCGCCCTGAAATGTGCCGGATGCCGCCTGGCTAGCAACCGCATGAAAGCGCGGCACAAAAGAAAAAGGCCGCTGCATAAGCAACGGCCTTTTTCATCGAGTCTTGGTGCCCAGAAGAGGACTCGAACCTCCACAGTGTTGCCACCGCTAGGACCTGAACCTAGTGCGTCTACCAATTTCGCCATCTGGGCTTCGTTTTGCTGCTTTGCCGCAGCACCGCGAAGAACGACATTATGCAGAACACGGAATCTGCTGTCAACTCCTGCCCTGAAATTTCTTTGGAGGCCGCGATCAAGGCTGAAAACAGACGTGCCCAGGCCTGCCATCCAGGTGCAAGGTGGCCGTGGCGGGACGCGTGCTCGCCACCACCTTGCCGGCCCGCAACACCAGCAGGCGGGTGGCGCGCAGCCGGATCGCCTCGACCGCATCGCGTGCCTGCAGCAGCACCAGGTCGGCCCGGCAGCCCGGCGTGATGCCATAGCCTTCCAGGCCGAGGATGCGCGCCGGCGTTTCGGTGACGGCAGCAAAGCACGCGCGCATGGCGTCCTGCCCGGTCATCTGGGCCACGTGAAGCCCCATATGCGCCACCTCCAGCATGTCGCCCGAGCCCAGGCTGTACCACGGGTCCATCACGCAATCGTGGCCGAACGCCACCGGCACGCCGGCGGCCAGCAGCTCCGGCACACGGGTCATGCCTCGCCGCTTCGGATAGCTATCGTGCCGGCCCTGCAGTGTGATGTTGATCAGCGGGTTGGCGATGGCCGCCACGCCCGACTCCCAAATCAGCGGGATCAGTTTGGAGACGTAGTAGTTGTCCATCGAATGCATCGAGGTCAGGTGCGAGCCCGTCACCCTGCCCTGCAAGCCAAGGCGCACGGCCTGGCAGGCCAGCGTCTCGATATGACGGGACATCGGATCGTCGCTCTCGTCGCAGTGCATGTCCACCCGCAAGCCCCGCTCGCAGGCCAGCTCGCACAGGATGCGCACGGACTCGGCGCCATCAGCCATGGTTCGCTCGAAATGCGGGATGCCGCCCACCACGTCCACGCCCATGCCGAGCGCCCGCTTGAGATTGTCGAGCGCGCCCGGCGCGCGCAGCACGCCGTCCTGCGGAAAGGCCACCAGTTGCAGGTCAAGGTAAGGCCGGACCTTCTCGCGCACATGCAGCAGCGCCTCGGTGGCAAGCAGGCGCGGGTCGCACACATCGACGTGCGAACGGATCGCCAGCAGGCCCTTGGCCACCGCCCAGTCGCAATAGGCCAGCGCGCGCTCGACGATGGCGTCCTGCGTCAGCAGCGGCTTGAGCTCGCCCCATAGCGCGATGCCTTCGAGCAACGTGCCGGACTGGTTGATGCGCGGCAAGCCGTAGGACAGCGTCGAGTCCATGTGGAAATGCGCATCGACAAATGGCGGCGTCACCAGTTGCCCCGCAGCATCGACCTCGGCAGCGGCAGGCGCCTTGAGCGCCGGTTCCACCGCCTTGATGCGATCGCCCAGGATGCCGATGTCGATGCCGGCGCGGCCATCGGGGAGCGTGCAGTTGCGTAGGATCAGGTCGAGCATGGTGCGGGCCTTGTCATTATGATTGCTTGCCTGGAATCAGCGTTCACCCTTGCGATAGGGCTTCATCAGCGCCTGTGGGTAGGCGGCGCGGCGCGCCACCAGCACCAGCGCGAGGATCGACAGCATATACGGCAACATCAAGTAAAGCTGGTAAGGCAGCGGCGGCAAGCCGGGCAGGCTGGCGCCGCTTTGCTGCAGGCGCAGCTGCAGCGCGTCGAAGGCGGCGAACAGCAAGGCGCCGGCCAGCGCGCGGCCCGGCCGCCACGAAGCAAACACCACCAGCGCCACGCAGATCCAGCCCCGGCCGTTGATCATGTTAAAGAAGAATGCGTTGAACGCGGATAGCGTGAGGAACGCGCCGCCCACGGCCATCAGGGCGGAGCCCGCCATGATCGCACCGATACGCATCGCGCCTACGCGAATCCCCTGCCCCTGCGCCGCGGCGGGATTCTCGCCGACCATGCGTACGGCCAGCCCGAGCGGCGTCCGGTAGAGCAGCCAGGCCACCACCGGCACCAGCCCCAGCGCCAGCAGCGTCAATGCGGTCTCCTCGCCAAACACTGGGCTCAACATACCGCCGATCAGCGGAATGCCGCCGATCCAGTGCATCGGGGCAAAGGGCATGATGGTGGGCGGCGCGGACACCGAGGCAAAGCCGAGCCGGTAGGCATAGTAGGACAGGCTGGTGGCCAGCATGGTCACGCCCAGCCCAGCCACATGCTGGGACAGCGCCAGACTCACGGTCAGCCAGCCATGCAGCAGCCCGAAGGCCAGCCCGACACCGGCTGCCACCGCCACCCCGCCCCATAGCGGCGCACCGTGATAGACGGCCAGCCAGCCACCGAAAGCGCCAGCCACCATGATGCCCTCGATGCCAAGGTTGAGTACGCCGGCACGCTCACACAGCAGCACGCCCAGCGTGCCGAAGATCAGCGGCGTAGCCACGCGCAGTACCGCGATCCAGAAGGGCGCCGAGGCCACGATATCGAGCAGTTCCATCAGGCCACCTTACCCGGGGCATCGAAGCGGATGCGGTAGCGTGTCAGCATGGTCGCCACCAGCATCGCGAGCAGCGCCACCGCCACGATCACGTCGGCAATGCTGTTGGGCACGCCCACCGCGCGGCTCATGCCATCCGCCCCCACCAACACCCCGGCCACGAACACCGACGCCGCCACCACGCCAAGCGGATGCAGCCCCGCCAGCATGGCGATAACCACGCCCGCATAGCCATAGCCGGGAGAAATATCGAGCGTGAGGTAGCTGGTGCGCCCGGCCACCTCCACCACGCCCGCCAGCCCCGCAAGCCCGCCGGACAACAACGCGGCCCACATCGTCACCCTGCGCACCGGCATGCCGGCGAAGGCCGCGGCCCGTGCATTTGCGCCTACCGCCCGCATCTGCAGGCCAAACACCGTGAAGCGGTTGACCGCCCACAGAATCACGGCCAGCGCGCAAGCCAGCAACAAACCGCTGTGCACGCGCGAGCGTTCCACCAGCTTGGCCAGCTCAAGCTCCGGCACCAGCGCCACCGATTGCGGCCAGCCCATCGCGGTGGCGTCTTTCATCGGGCCATCGAGCATCATCGAGACAAACAGCAGCACGATGAAATTGGCCAGCAGGGTCGTGACCACCTCATCCACACCGAGCCGGGTCTTGAGCCACGCGGCCCCAAGCAACAACATGGCGCCGGCCAGCATGCCCGCCACCACCATCAGGACAAAGAGCAAGCCCATGGGCAGTTGCTGCGCCCAGGGCGCAACCGCGCCATCGACCTGACCGCCAACCGCCACGGCGGCCAGCGCACCGAGATAGAGTTGCCCTTCCGCACCGATATTGAACAGCCGCGCACGAAAGGCCACCGCCACCGACAAACCGGTCAGGATCAGCGGCGTGGCGCGCGTGAGCGTTTCCGACCACGCAAAACGCGAGCCGAAGCCGCCTTCCAGCAGCAGCGCATAGGCACGTCCCACCGGTGCGCCGGCCCAGCGCACCAGCAAGGCGCAGATCAGCAGCGTGGCAAGGATGGCGACGATGGGCGCCGCCAGCATGGCCACGCGCGAAACGCCGGTTCGGGCCTCAAGCCGCATGGAGCACCTCCTCTTTGCCCGCTTGCGCGTGCTGGCCACCGCCCGAGCCGGCCATGGCCAGGCCGAGCTCGCCCAGCGTCCACGCCGCCGTAGGCCGGGCTTCGGTCAGGTGTCCGGCATGCATCACAGCGATGCGATCGGCCAGCGCGTGCAGCTCATCCAGGTCCTCCGAGATCAGCAGTACGGCAGCGCCTTCGCGCGCAGCCTCGAGCAGGCGGGCGCGCACATAGGCCACCGCGCCGATATCGAGTCCCCAGGTTGGCTGGCTGGCCACCACCAGCCTTGGCGCGCTGCCTTCGCCGCGCACCGAGAGCGCCCGGCCCAGGATCAGCTTTTGCATATTGCCGCCCGACATGGTTCGCGCCGGCACATCGATGCCGGCGGTGCGCACATCGAAACGCGCGACCAGGTCCCGCGCGAAGCGCTGCGCGGCGGCGCGCCGGATGACACCCCAGCGCGAAAAGCGCGGCTCGCTGAGTTGTTCACTAACGGCGTTCTCCCACACGGCAAGATCGCCCACCACGCCGATCGCATGGCGATCCTCCGGCACGCGTGCCACGCCAGCCCCAATCCATGCGCGGGGCTTTGCGGGCATCGGCTTGCCTGCCAAGGTGACACGCCCCTCACTAGCCTCCAGCGTACCGCTGGCCAGCTCCGCCAATGCGGCCTGTCCGTTGCCTGAGACACCGGCAATGCCGACGATCTCGCCGGCACGCACCTGCAGGCTGACCTCGCGCAGCAGCGCGCGCCCGTTGGCAGCGCGCGCGCCTACGTGCTCCAGCGCGAACACGGGTGGCGCCGCGTTGCCATTGGCGCCATCCTCGACACTCGGCCGCGCCGCGCGTTCCGGCATCGCTACCACGCGGCCGACCATCAACTCCACCAGTTCAGCCTTGGTGGTCTGCGCCGCTGCGCACTGCGCGACCAGCTTGCCGCCGCGCAGTACCGCGATGCGGTCGGAAACACGCAGCACCTCGTCAAGCTTGTGGCTGATAAAAATCACTGACAATCCTTCGGCGATCAGTTGCGCCAGCGTGGAGAACAGCGTCTCGGCCTCGTGCGGCGTCAAGACGGCAGTCGGCTCATCGAGAATCAGCACGCGGGCGCCGCGATACAGCGCCTTCACGATCTCCACGCGCTGGCGCTCTCCCACCGACAGCTCACCGACCGTTGCCTGGGGGCGCACCGCCAGGCCGAAGCGCGCAGCCAGGGCCATCACCTTGTCGCGCGCGGCGCGCCGCTCCAGGCGCCATTGCCACAGCGGCTGGGTGCCGAGCATGATGTTGTCCAGCACCGAGAGATTGTCGGCTAGCGTGAAATGCTGGTGCACCATGCCGATGCCGGCTGCCAGCGCCGCGCGCGGCTGGCCGGGCGGCAACGGCTGGCCGTCCACCTCCACCGTGCCGGCGTCGGCCACGTAGTGCCCGAACAGTATGCTGACCAGCGTGCTCTTGCCGGCGCCGTTCTCGCCCAGCAAGGCCAGCACCTCCCCGCGCTGCAACTCCAGCGAGATATCGTCGTTGGCCACAAGCGGGCCGAATCGCTTGGTAATGCCGGCAAGGCGCAGGATAGGGGTGAGCATGGATGGCTGATGATGGCGTTTAAAAGCGTCGACGGTTTGCTCCCCTAGCCCAAACGCGGGCGGGGGGAGCAAACGCAGCCGGGCACTTCAAGTGGCTCTGGCCACCTCACTGCGACGACTTCGGCTCCGTTTCCACCACCTTGACCGCGAACTTGCCATCGAGGATCGCCCTCTCTTTCGCCTTGACCTTGGTCATCACATCACCGGGCACCTTGCCGTCGAACGTGCCCAGCGGCGCCAGTTCCGCGCCCTTGAACTTCATCAGCGAATAAGGGCCGTAGTCCTCGCTCTTGAACTGGCCGGCCTTGACCTTGCCGAGTGCGGCGCCCACGGTGGGCTCCATGTTCCACAGCGCCGAGGCCACCACGGTAGCGGGATACTGCGGCTGCGTGTTGATGACATTGCCGATCGCCAGCTTGCCCTTTTCCTTCGCGGCGTCGGATACGCCAAAGCGTTCGGCGTAGAGCACGTCGGCGCCCTTGTCGATCATGGCGAAGGCCGCTTCCTTGGCCTTGGGCGGATCGAACCACGAGCCGATGAAGCTGACCGTGAACTTCACCTTGGGATTGACCTCGCGCGCGCCTTCCATGAAGGCGTGCATCAGCCGATTGACCTCGGGGATGGCGTAGCCACCCACCATGCCGATATGGTTGGTCTTGGTCATGCCGCCGGCGATCATGCCACTGAGGTAGGACGGCTCCTGGATGTAGTTGTCGAACACCGAGAAGTTAGGCGCCTGCGGCTTGCCGGAAGAGCCCATCAGGAACGCAGTCTTGGGATAGTCCTTGGCCACCTTGCGCGCGGCCGCCTCGACGGCGAACGATTCGCCCAGGATCAGCGACGAGCCCTGCTCCGCGTACTGGCGCAGCACGCGCTCATAATCGGCGTTGGACACGCTTTCCGAGAACACATAGTCGATCTCGCCGCGCGCCTTGGCCTCGTTGAGCGCCTTGTGAATGCGCGACACCCATTGCTGCTCGACGGGCACGGTGTATACCGCCGCCACCTTCAGCTTGGCCTGCGCCTGCGCCGGCACGACGCCACCGAGTGCGGCCACGCTGGCGGCAGCCGCCGCGAATTTCAACCAGGACCTGCGCTTACCCTCAAAACTCATGGCTCTCTCCCCTTGTTGACGATAACTCCACGGCCAGGCCAGCCGGTTCCAGCCCGCAACCGCGCAGCAAAAGCCGCACCAGGTGGTCGGTGGCCTGTTCATAATCGCGCTGGCCCAGGTGGCTCACCCCAAGCACGGCGCAAACTTGCGACTCAAAATCGGCATAGGTCTGGGTGGCGGCCCAGATTGTGAAAAACAGGTGCTGCGGATCGACGCTGGCCATCTCGCCGCGCGCGATCCATTCCCGGATCACGCCGGCCTTGCGCGCCACCAGCGCGCGCAGCGCACCGCTGAGCACGTCGCGGATCTCCGGCGCACCGTGCAGCAATTCGTTGGCAAACACGCGCGAGGCATCCGGATGGCTGGCAGACAGCCGCATCTTGGCGCGGATGTACTGCTCCAGTGCCACCTGGGGCCGCTGCTCCGCGCCGATGATGTCGGTCTCGGACAGCCACAGCGCGAGCGTATGCGCCAGCACGGCCCGATATAGCGCCTGCTTGGTGCGGAAGTAGTAATGCAGGTTGGACTTCGGCACGCCGGCGCGCGTGGCGATCTCGTTCATGGTCGCGCCGGCAAACCCGGCCCGGGCGAACACGTATTCGGCCGCGCGCAAGATCAGCGCCTCGTTCTCCTGGCGGATGCGCCCCCCCGCCACTTCCCGCGGCGGCGGAAAGCATGGCGGTGGCGCCGTAGCCGGCGCTCCCATTACTTGGTGCCGTAGAGGCGGTCGCCGGCGTCGCCCAGGCCCGGCACGATGTAGCCGTGCTCGTTGAGTTCCTCGTCAATGGCCGCGGTGACGATGGCAACGTCGGGGTGCGCCGCTCGCAAGGCCTTCAAACCCTGCCGCGAAGCGATCAGGCACACGTACTTGAGCGTGCTCACGCCGGCTTCCTTCAAGCGGTTGAGCGCGGCGATGGCGGAGTTGCCGGTAGCCAGCATCGGGTCGACCACGATCACCAGCCGCTCATGGATGTCTTCCGGCATCTTGAAGTAGTACTCGATCGGCTCCAGCGTTTCCGGGTCGCGGTACAGGCCGATATGCCCGACCCGCGCGGCCGGCAGCAAGTCCAGCATGCCATCCAGGAAACCATTGCCGGCCCGCAGGATCGACACCAGGCACAGCTTCTTGCCCGAGAGCACCGGCGACTGCATGGGCGCGATCGGCGTCTTGATGGCGATGGTCTCCATCGCCAGGTCGCGGGTCGCCTCGTAGGTCAGCAGCTGGCTGATCTCGCGCACCAGCCGGCGGAAATTGTCGGTGGTGGTGTCTTCGCTGCGGACCAGCGTGACCTTGTGCTGCACGAGCGGATGATCCACTACCATCACGGACGCAGTGGCGGGCGGTACGGCGGAGAGGTCGGTCATGATGCGCTCCTGGAGGGCGATAGCGGATAGCACTTGCTGGTTGCTCATGCTGTC
>NZ_JBXAOE010000014.1:11096-221437 GCF_058802485.1 Cupriavidus sp. GW822-FHT02D05
TTTGCTGTTTGCTGTTTGCTGTTTGCTGTTTGCTGTTTGCTGTTTGCTGTTTGCTGTTTGCTGTTTGCTGTTTGCTGTTTGCTGTGGCGCGGGTCTGGCAAACCCGCTAGAACACCGTGCCGTCGCTGTTGATGGCGAAAGGTGGCGGGCCACCTGGCCTGCGCTTGGCGGCAATGCGCCGCCCCGCGGCCCAGGTGCCGCCCTCCAGCACGCGGGCCAGCGGGAACGACTCTGCCGACAACCCGAGCGCCTCGCGCACGGACGCGGCCACGAGGTCGAGTCCCGTCACCGTGAGCGCGCGCCATTCCACGATAACCGGCTCATCCACCGTGTGCGCCACGGCAGTGAAGCCAGGGTCGCGCGGCACCATCAGCTCGAAATCGAACAGCAGCCCGCCGTTGCGGTATTCGGGCAAGCCCGTCAGGACCTCTAGCCCGGTCACGGTCAGGCCGGCATCTTCCAGCGGTTCCAGCAGCGAGTAGGTGAGCCACTGGGTCAGCTTGTGAAAAGGCACCAGGCCATCAGTACAGGCCGGGTGGTGCCAGCAGTCGCCCAGCGACACGCCTTCCAGGCTCACGCGCCCGGGCCATACCGGCCCCAGCGCCACCAGCAGCGTGGTAAGCACGAAGCCGGCCTCGATCCGCCCAGAGCTGGCATGCGCCTTGATGTAGTCGAACAGGTTGCCCAGCCGCGCCGGCGAACCAAAGACCGCTGGCGTGGCTTGCGCCACCTCGCCAAGACGGCGCAACAGCCCGGCGCGTCCATCCAGGCCCACCAGCGGGTTGTGCTGGGCCACCTGGAACGCGGTTGCGATGGAAGACGCATCGATACGCATCAGGCGCTCGGCATCGGAGCGCAGCGGCTGCCCCGGCTGGGCGGAGAAGCCGCCGCGCGCGAACAGGTCGAAGCTGGCCACGCCGAGCCCTTCGGAGCGCGTCAGCGACAGGTCGCTGGCAGGATCGCGATAGCGCCAGTCCGGGCCTGCGCCGGCATCCAGCAATACGCTGGGAATCACCAGGTCGATGCCGATGCGGGCGCGCTCCTCACGGTCGGCCTCGCCGGAGAGCCCGCCGCGTTCGCACAGGATCTGCCAGCGGTCCAGCTTCTCGCCAGGGCCGCCGCTCTCGAAATGACGCCAGCGGCTGTGGTACGGCACGTTGAGGTCGGGATAGCGCTGGCGGATGGTGGCCGCCACGTAATCGGCCACTGCCGGGATCCGCTCCGGATGCCAGGTAAACAGCTCGGACGCGCCGGCTGCCACATGATCCGTCACGGCAGCGCAGCGCGTGCGTACCGCCTGGCCGGTGAGCAACGCGGCGGCCGGATGGCCCGGCGGCACGGGACTGGCCCAGCCACCGGCATCATCCTCGCCGTTGATGAAGGGATTCGCGGCGCCGCGCACGCCACCCGCTTCGGGTATCTCGTTCATTCGTGCAGTCCTCTACCCTTGGCCAGCGCAAGTTCTTCCGCGTCGGGCGGGGTATAGCTCGTGAAGTAGCCAGCCGCCACCTTGGCGTCGATTTCCACGCGGGCATCGGCCGGGATCAGTGCATCGGGAATCGCGACCTGCTCGACCACCTCGATACCCTGAGCGGTCAGCGCCCCGTGCTTCATATTGCTCATCGAAGCCCAGCGGTCGATACGCCTGATGCCGAGCCAGTGGAACACGTCGGGCATGAGTTCCTGGAAGCGCATGTCCTGCACGCCGGCGATACATTCCGTGCGTGCGAAATAAGTCTCGGCCCGGTCGCCGCCAACCTGGCGCTTGCGGGCGTTGTAGACCAGGAACTTGGTCACCTCGCCCAGCGCCCGGCCTTCCTTCCGGTTATAGACCACCAGCCCCACACCGCCCTGCTGCGCCATCTCGATGCACACCTCGATGCCGTGGGCCAGGTACGGCCGGCAGGTACATATGTCGGAGCCGAACACGTCCGAGCCGTTGCACTCGTCGTGCACGCGGCAGGCCACCTTGGTCTCGGGCTTGCCAAGCTGGCTGACATCGCCGAAGAAGTACAGGGTCATGCCGCCGATCGGCGGCAGGAACACTTTCAGGTCGGGGCGCGTGACCAGTTCCGGAAACATGCCGCTGGTCTGCTCGAACAGGCTGCGGCGCAGCATGCTCTCCTTGATCTCGAAGCGGCGCGCCAGCCCCGGCAGGTACCAGACCGGATCGATCGCGGCTTTGGTGACCCGCACGTCGCCATTGGCATGAAGGATCTGCCCGTCGGGTGTGAGCCGGCCGGCCGCAATGGCGCCCATCAGTTCCGGCATATTGATGTGGGCACGCGTAATGGCGATCGAGGGACGGATGTCGATGCCCGCGGCGATCCGGTCGCCGAAGGCGCTGGAAACCAGGTGGCCCCAGGGATCCATCGAGACGATCTTGTCCGGATCGCTCCACTGCGGGTGAGGCCCGATGACCTCGGCCGGCGAGGTATCGGTGAGATCAGCGCGGTGGTCTCGCTGCAGCTTGCCGGAGGCCACCGCCAGCGCGCGGTAAACCGCGTATGCGCCGGAATGGGTGCCGATCACATTGCGCTGAGCCGGATTGGTCAGGCTTGCGATCACGGGGCCGCGCTCCGCTGCCGTGGCGGCCCCCCAGTGGATTGGCTCGGCCGGCTTGTCGCGGCGCGCGTGCGAGGTCAGGACAATATGATCGGACATGGCAGCCTCGGAACAAGAATCCTGACCAAACGGTCAGGTTTACGATTCCATAGTAGGCAACCTTCGTGCCATATCCCAATGCTCGTTTTTACCTTGTGTTGCACGCCGCACGATGCCGCTTGCGCACCGTGCCTGTGCGCAAGCGCCGCGGCCAGCACCAGTCCTGGTGCATAGGCACCATGCAAAAGCGGCACCGGGCCGCTGGGGCCGGGTGCCGCTGGCTATGCCTTCGGATAAACCGAAAGCGCTATCGGGACTATCGGGGCTATCGGTCGGTCAGGTTGACCGTTGCTGCCCCGCCTCCTGCCGCTGGACCGGCTCGTGGGCAGCGGGCCACAGCGCCAGGCGCAATGCGCGCAACGGCGCACCGCTCTCCACGTAGCGATGGAACAATGCCCCCGCGGCGTTGCTGAGCAGCCAGGCCAGCACCATGCCGAGCGCATTGAGGAGGGGCTGGTGCGGAGCCAGATGGAAGACCAGGGCATTCACCACCAGGCAAATCGGGAAATGCACCAGGAACACCGAGTAGGAAATACGCCCGAAAAATGCCAGGAACTGGGCCTGCGGCCAGTGCTCAAGCCAACCGCCACGGCGCGCCGTGCCGAGCAGGAGCGCGATGGCCAGCGCCACCGCGATGCGCAGCCGGAAATCCACGACCAGCGCTGCCAGCACCACGGTGCACAACACCAGCAGTGCCACCGGCGAACGCTCAGGCTCGGATGCCCAGAAGGCCAGCGTGCCCAAGCCGTAGGCGCCGAAGAAGTAAATCGCCCAGATATCCCATGTGGCATCACGGTTGAACCAGAACAGTGAAGCCAGCACCAGCCCGGCCACCGCCAGCGGGCCCATCGGGCTGCCGCCCACGTCAAACCATTGCTCGCAGCGGCGGGCTGCCCACAACGCCACCATCAGCAAGGCGAACAACTGCAGGTCGATGGCCACATACCAGACGCCGGCAGACAAGGCATCGAAGTCCAGCACGTTGTGCAGCAGCAGCACATGCGCCAGGAACTGGTGCAGGCCGGGGGCGCCGGGAATGGAGTCGTGATGCATCCAGGTGCGCGCGATGGCGGCACCGGCAATGGCAATCAAGATAGCCGCGGTATAGGGCACCACCAGCTTCTGATATCGGCGCCAGATTGCCTGCAAGGGGCGCGGCACCATCAAATGCCCGCCGGGCGCCACGCTGCGCGCCGCCAGGAAGCCGCTGATGACGAGGAACACCTGCACGGCGATGCGCGCGTACTGCGAAAACCAGTCGAGCAGACCGGGCGCCAGCACGTGGGCCGCATCGGACATGGGGCCATAGAAGGCAAGATGGTGCAGCACGATCAGCTGTGAACTGATCGCCTTGAGAGCGTCAATGCACGCCATGCGCGAAGGACGGGGGCTCATTTGTTATAAGAATGCTACAAAGTACACAAGGGCCGGATTCTACTCCCAGGAAACAGGATGGCGCCAAAACGGGCCACGATGCACCGCCGCAAAATGGCGAGAAGCGTTGTATTGGTCACACATTGCGCCGCAACATATGCACCAAACAGCATATTGACTGCATTTGCCTAAAAACTGTAACGATTCCCCACCGGCCCCCTGCATGACAGCCAGAGCAACGCCGCCGCCACGCCCAGCGAAACCCAATAATCGGTAGGCGCGCCGGCCCACCAGTGGATGTGCCAGGGCACGAAACTCGGCGCAAAGCGCGCCAGCCCGAATGCCGGGTTCAGCACGAACCAGAGAAAATCCTCGCTGATCCAGAACACCATGATGCAGGCGATCACGCGCGCCTCGGCGCGCCAGTTCCAGCGCCCGCCGAACACCAGTGAAAAATGGAAGAACAGCGCCACGCAGGGGAATACCCACGCGTGATACCCCGTCATCGGGCGCCCGCCCCAGAAAATATCCAGCAGCCAGTGATGCTCGATGCGCCAGGTGGGCAGGTTGGCCGCCCAGCCCGCGGCGCCCTCGATCTGGATCTCCACGTTAGCGAAGAAATAGGCCAGCAGCAGGGTCCACGCCACGGTCAGCACCAGCACCATCGGATGGCGCGACGGATAGGACTGGCCCGCGTGCCGGGTGGAAGAAGACAGGTTCAGCGCGCGCATCTCAACGCGCCGCCGTCGCCGCCGCGCCGCCGTGGCCGGCTAGCTGGCCGCACCGCGCCAATTGCTCGAGCACGGTTTCCAGCACGCGGCGCGCCGCCGCCGGTTGCCCCAGCGCGCTAGCCCGCGCACGCATCTGGTCGAGCCGCGCCGGCTCCGCCAGCAAGAGGCGCACCCGGTATTCGAGCGATACCAGGTCGACCGCCTTGAGCGCAGCGCCTTGCTCCAGCAGGTAATCGGCATTGCGCTCTTCCTGCCCGGGAATCGGCGCATTGACCACCATCGGCACGCCCATCGCCAGGCATTCGGACGTGGTCAGGCCGCCGGGCTTGGTGATGACCAGATCGGAGCACGCCATCAGACGCTCCACCTCATTGGTAAAGCCGAAGGGAAAGAGCCGCCCGGAGTGTGCGGCGGCGAGGGTCTTGAGCCGCGCCAGCGCGGTCTCGTTGCGCCCGGCAAGCACGATCAGCTGGAAATCGTGCTCCAGCCGCATCAGCGCGCCGGCCACTTCATCAAGGCCGCCAAGGCCTGCCCCACCCCCCATCAGCATGATGGTGCGCCTTGCCGGATCGAGCCCGAAATGCTGTGCGCAGGCCTGGCGATCCTGCGGATGGGAAAACGCCGGCACCACCGGAATCCCTGTGGTATGGATGCGGCCAGCCTCGATCCGGCTGGCCCGCATGCGAAACGCGATTTCCTCGCTGGCGGCAAAGTAACCCGTCATATGGGGAATCACCCACATGCCGTGCAGATCAAAGTCCGTCACCTGCACCCACACGGGCACCGCCAGCCGCTGCCGGTGCACCTCATGCATCAGGATCTCGGCGGGCAGGAAGTGCGTGCAGACGATGGCATCCGGGGCGAACTCGTCGATCGCACGGCGCAGCGCGCGCGTGCTCAGCCGCTCGGCGGCGCGCCGCAGCTTTTGCATCGGCGCTGCCGGGTCGGCCTCGGAAGTGTGCTGGTACAGCATGCCCCAGAGGGCCGGATAGCTGTTTACCAGCTTGATGTAGAAGTCGGTGTAGAGCTTGCGAAACGTGGCCGGGACGTATTCCATCACGTCCAGGTGAAGCGTCTGCACGCCGGGGAATTCGGCTTCGGCGGTAAGACGCAGTGCTTCAGCGGCGCGCATGTGGCCGGCGCCGGCGGAAACACTGAGGAACAGGATCTTCTGCTGCTGCATGGGGATTGTGGGAGATTGGGCTGCCGGGGTGATCCCGGAGGTGCCGGGACGCTGGGGTGCTGGAGAGTTTCGGCGCGGTGCTCACTTCATGACGAAGGACTTGATCAGCGTCAGTTCGCCGGGCTTGCGCATCGGCACGCGGAACACCTGCTGCTTTTCGTTGGGCGTGTTTTCATCGGTGATCAGCGCTACTTGCGCCACGGTAATGGCTTCGGGACCGGCGCCGCTGCCGTAGTAGTTCACATAGACCAGGTAGGTGCCGGGTGGCGGCGCGGCAATCGAATAGATCTCCGGGCCATAGCCGGTGGTGACGTCGACATCGAGCGCGCCGCCGTTGCTGGCCACGCGATTCGCATAGAAGGTGTGCTGGCCGTCGGGCGCCACCACATGCAGGTCCAGGTCGGTCTGATCGCTGTCCCAGGACAGCACCACGCGCAGGCGCGGACGGGTCTTGCCCTGGTAGCCGTCGTAGAACTGCACGCGCTTGCTGGCGCCCTGCGCACTGCGGATCTCCACGCTGTTGCTGCCGCCCGAGAAGGCGTAGGGCCGTGAGAAGCGGCCATCCTCCTCAACCCGCTGCGGCATCGCCACGCCGTTGACCACCAGGGTGGCAACCGAGCCGCCACCGCGCCGCCCGCGCCCGCCGGGTGCGGGGCTAGACGCGGCGCTCGCGGCATCCGCCTCGGACTTCGGCGCCGCGCGGATGCGCCCGGCAATCATGGCGCTGGCGGCTTGCCCGGCTCGCGTGGAGACCGCCACCGCCGGGTAATGCACTTCCTGCGTATAGGCCGAAGCATCACCGGCCGAGTTGCGCCAGCCATTGCGCGGCGTGGTGAACTCGATGGCATCGTCGGCTCGCGCGGCGCCGGCCAGCAACAATGCCGGCAGGGTCAGGCTGATCAAGGCTAGTTTCGGCGAGTGCTGCATATCCACGGTTCCTTCCTGCGTTCTTTGCGACTGCTTTCTGGCTAGGCGTCGGTCTGGCTATCAGTGTGCCTGATCGATGTGTCGGATCAGAAGCGCACCGACTTCATCAGCGCCAGTTCGCCCAGCTTGCGCAGCGGCACCACGAGCGTCTCACGCTTTTCATTGAGCGTGTTCTCGTTGTAGATCAGCGTGAGCTTGGCGGTAATCAGGTCGCGATCGTTCTTGCCTTTCTCGAAGTTGTAGCCGTCGGCGTTGAAATTGCCCCAGTAGTTCACATAGAACAACCACACCCCGGGACGCGGCGCCGCGCTCGAGAAAATCTCCGGCCCCGCACCGTCCACGCTATCCACGTCCAGGCCGCCCCCTTCCGGCAGCAAGGGCCTGGCAAAGAAGGCATGGCCACCGTCAGGTGAAATCACATGCAGGTCGACCTCGGCCTTGGGATCGTCCCAGGTCAACACCGCGCGCAGCTTGGCCTGGATCTTGGTCGCGTCGGCCTCGTAGAACTGCAAGCGCTGGCGCGAGGCGCCATCAGCGGACACGATCTCCACACTGTTGGAGCCCCGGCCAAACGCCCACGGCCGCGCGAAGCGCCCCTGCTCGTCGGCATACAGCGGCATGGCCGTGCCGTTGACCACCAGCGTGGGCGGCTTGCGGCCCTCCTTGCCGACCTTGCGCAGGCGCCCCTCGATCAGCGTGCGGTACTTCTGCGTGCCCCGGTCCACCGGCGGCTTGGGATAAGCGGCGGTATAGCGCTCGAGCTCGTTGGACAAGCCGCCGTGGCGCCAGCCGCCCACCGGGCCGTCCAGATCGGCAACCGGCTCGGCCGCGGCCACCAGCGGCGCCGCGGCACAGGCCAGGGCCAGCACGCCGTGGCGCCAGTTGCAGGACAGATTACGGGTGAGATTCATGATGGGTTTTGCGTACGTACCAGCTTGCGTGCCATGGCTTCGACAAAGCCTTCGTCCTGCCCGCGCGGGTGGCGGGCAAATGCAAGATGGAGATATTCATGAGCCAGCGCAATGCGGTCGTCCTCGCTGGCCAGCCGGTGGATATAGAGCCGGTTGCGGCGCGCGTCGGCATAAGGGCGGCCTTCGCGCACTTCGCACACGGCGGGCAGCGGCGGCGTCTCATAGCCCGGCTCCGCCGCCAGCCGGCGCTCCCAGTGCGGCGCGCGCTGCGCCAGCCACTGCCGCGCATTGGCCACCGCCAGGCAATCGCCGGCCACTGGGCTCTGGAACGAGGTAAGCGTGGCCTGAGGCCACCAGCGGGCCAGGATGGCATCGAACGCCTGCCCCTGCCCGGCCGCGCGCCGGGCCTCCAGCCAGGCCATGCGCCCCTGGCTGCTCGCGTCGTGGTGATAACGCACGGCCACGCCGGACAGCACTAGCGCATCGGTCACATCAGCGGCACGCCGCGCCGCGGCGGTAGGTGCACGTGGCAGCACACGCTGGGTGCGGCTGCTATCTGCAATATGAAAGCAGCCTTGCTCACGCGTGGCTTGCTGGATCAGGTAGCTGCGCGCGGCCACCGCCAGGGCGCGGGCGGCCTCGGGCTCGGTGGTGTCGCCCTCGCGCTCGACCACCCGCGCCACGTAGTCATTGAGACCGAAACGGCCCACTACGCGCGGCGCGGCGCCGGGCTTGCGCAGCAGCATCAGTTCGCCACGGCTCTCCACGCGCAGGGTGTTGCCATTGGCAAACTCGGCGCGATAGGTGCCGTTGAGCGGGCCATCCGCCACGGCCTGGCGACTTGCGCCGGTGCCATTGCCGGTACCGGCGGCTTGCAGATCGCGCAGCGCATAGCGCTCGAACATATCGACCAGCACGCAGGCGCCATCATCAGGCACCGGCACGGTGGCCAGCAACGGCTGCAGGCGGGGCGCCGCACGGCGCAGCACATTGGCACTGGCGCCGGGGCCGCCCAGCCAGACCGGGCTGCCATCGGCAAGCCAGCCGGCCGCGCCGCCGATGGATGCGCCCGGCCGCGCCGGGTCCGGCATGGTCCACGTCTTGGCGCGCAGCAGGCTGCCATAGTTGGCCAGCGTGCCTTCGCCGCGCCCCACCGTCAGTACCGATACCAGCGTCGCGGCGGCTGCCTGTTGCGCGGCGGGGGGCACGGCATGCAGCCCGGCGAGCAGATCGGCAACAGCCACGTTGCGAGCGGGCTGCATCGCCCGCATGTCCTGCAGCCACGCGGGTGCGCCTGCCTCCTTCCAGAAACGGCGCCAGTCGGCAGCGGACAAACCCAGCCGCCGCGGCTCGAAATAGCGTCCGCAGGATTGAATCAGCGCACGCTCGCGGTCGATGCTCTGGCCGGGCGTGCAGCAGTAAACCTCCTCCGGGTCACCGCCACGGCAGGTGTAGTCATTGGATGGCTTGTCGCGGCCGACCAGGTAGCCATAGACGAACAGCTTCCACACGCTGCCCAATGGGGTCTGCAAGCTGGCAGGCAATGGCGTGGCAGCGGGCGCGGCGGCGTTGCCGTCGAGGCCGAACAATTGCGCGTCCGCTCCCGCGAGCCGCGCGAAGCGCAGGGGCTCGGCGGGCGCGAGCGTGGCAGCCAGCACGGGCCCGGCGCACGCCGCACCCACGGCGGCCAGCACCGCAAGCCGTCGCCACCAGGCACGGCCGGCGGCCATGCGCGCTGCGCCGTTCATGCCCGCCTCACTCCACCGTCAAGGGGAAACCCGCCGTCTTGCCGTCGCCTTGCAGGGCCTTGGCATCTGGCTGGTACATGCGGAAGTAGCGCACCGGGGGCAGGTTGAACTTGCCTGGCAGCGAAAAGCGCACCAGCTGGCGCAGCACCACCGGGCGCTCTAGCGAGACTACCGGCTGGTGATACGACAGCATGCCCATCTCGTATGTCACGGCGCGCTGGAACGGCTGCAGGCCGGTGACCTTATTGTCTGGATCGGGCAAGCCGTCGATCCGCAGGCCCCACGTCGTGCCCTCGACCTCGCCGCCGGGCGGCAGCGGTGCTTCGACCAGCCCGTAGCGATAGGTGCCCTGGCGCGGGCTCAGCACGATTTCATCGACGTAGAGCGTGTTGCTGTCGAGCTTGTCGCCCGGCTTGACCGGCTTGGCCGAGAAGCTCAGGCCGGCCGAAGCCGCCGCGGCGGCTTCGGCTGGCTTGCCGTCCTTCGCTGCGCCATCGCTCGTGGGCACCAGGCGATAAAGCTTGCGCTCGATGCCGATCGGCAGGCGCGAGGCTTCCTGGGCACGGCTGCGGTAGGACACCACGGCATTGGTGTTGAACGACTGCGAAGCCGCATCCATGTTCTGCGGCACGGTAAGCGCGAGCGTCTCAGGCAATTGCGCCCCGCTCCAGCGCCATTCCGGCAGGCCGAGCGGGCTGCGCGTAGCCTTCCAGTTGCCCTGCGGCACGCGCAGCGCGGGATCGCCCTCGCCGGCCAGCCCGCGGCCCAGCCCGCCGCCAAGGGCCTTGTTGAGCCACACCAGCGTCACGGCCCGGTCAATCGTCGGTGAGGCAGCGCCGGCGCGGGCCAGCAGCGCCTGCACGTCGGAAGTGGCCGCGCCCTTGCCCGCCATCAGCAGCAGGCTCTGCACCAGCGGCGAAGGATCGCTCGCCAACGTCAGACGCGCGGCCTCGGCGGCGCTGGCCAGGCCTTCCGGCATCGGCTGGCCGATCTGCTTGTAGAGCTGCGCGGCCAGCACGGTCGCCACGCGGCGGCCTTGCGGCGAATCCGGTGCGGCAAACACCAGGCTTTCGCCCACGGCCGCGCCAGGCGCGTCGGCGCCGGGGCGAGCGAGCTCGCCGGCCACGCCACCGAGCTGCGTGGCCACCGGCAAGCCCATCTCGTTGATGAACCACAGCGCGAGCGCACGGTGCAGCAGCGGCTCCTTCATGGCCTGCTTGTAAGCTTCCAGCGTGCGCTTCCAGTGATCGGGCGGCAGGCTGATGCCGACGGCGCGCGTTGCCAGCCAGTCGGCGTAATAGGCATACGCCGTCAGCAGCGCGCTATTGCCCACCGTATCGCCCCACCACCCAAACTGGCCATTGACCCCAGCCAGCAGCGCCAGGCGCTGGCGCTGGGTGCGCAGCAGCGCGTCGATGCCCTGGGTGCCGCCGCCCGTGTCCGCGGCGGTGGCGGCCAGGCTACGCTGGGCCAATGCCAGCGGAATCAGCCGGCTGGCGGTCTGCTCGGTGCAGCCGTACGGATAAGCCAGCAAGTCGTCCGCCACGCGGGCAAACTGGCTGGCGGCGCCGTCGACGAAGCGCAGGCGCACGTCCTGTGCGTCCGCCGGCAGCTTGAACGCGGCATTGGCACCTGCCAGCGGCAGCGTCAGCTCGCGCTGCGAGAGCCAGCCGGTGGGCTCGACCGTGAGCGTGGTCTGCAGGCGGTCCAGCACTTTGCCCTGCAGCTTGATCTCCGCATTGACCACGCCACCCTGCAGAGCGCCCTGCGCAACCGGCAGGCGCACGTAGTTAGCGCCACGCTTGAGCGTCACGCTCTGGTTGATGTTCAGGCCGGCGCCGATCACCACGAGGTCCGCGGCCACCTCCTGCTCACCCTGGTTAAAGGCCACCATGTCGATGCGCGGCGCGTCCTCGGCGCGGTAGCGTTGCGGCCCGGTCCATTTGAGATACAGGCCCTTGTCGGACCGGATGCTGGCGGTGCGCTGCCCTACCATGCCGTCGGCAGACATCGCTCGCACCGTGATGCGCCAGCGGGTCAGGGAGTCAGGCATGGTGAAGCTCATGCGCGCGCGGCCGTCTGCGCTGGTACGCAGGTTGGCCTCCCACGCGGCAGTGTCTTTCTCGTCCCGGCGTGGGCGCTCCAGCACCTTCACGCCACGCTCGTTATAGCGGCCTCGCTCAGGGCCACCGGCGCCGGGCTGGCCCGACACGGCGAGGTCGTAGCCGATGAAGTTCAGGCTGGAAGTGGTGCGCACGCTGTTGCGGCGCGGATGGTAGAAGAAGTCGACGATGCTCGGGGCGATTTCAGGCTGCAGCACGTAGACCATCTCGTCCACCACGCTGACGGTGAGATTCGCCGGCACGGGCTTGCCATTGAAGGCGCTGGTGAGGTCCAGCGTGACGGTCTCGCCGGGGGCATAGACAGGCTTGTCGCTCTTGACCACCAGCTCGATCGTGGGCTGTACCACGGCAATGCCGGCGTTCTGGAACACGTAGTCGCCGTCCTTCACGTACAGCACGGAGAACGTCATATTGGGGCTGAAATCGTTACCCACCTTGATCCGCGCCCGCCATTGCTTGTCGGTGACCTTCTCCAGCGACAGCCAGTCGCCACCCTTGGACAGCAGGCCGCGCCGCTCCACCCGGTCGCGCTCGAGCGTCAGCAAGGCATCCTCGACGGCGAGCGGGAACGTCACCAGCGCTTCGGCCGTGTCGCCGATGCGGTAGCGGTCCCGGTCGAACACGATCTCGATATTGCCCGGCACGGTCTGCAGGCCCTCGCCGGCCACCCAGTGGCTGGCGGCGGCCAGCAGATTGCCTGCGCCGTCCTTGACGGAGAGCGTGTACGAGCCCGGCTGGTCGAACTTGACCGGGAACGACACAGTGCCGTTGGCGGCGGGGCTCAGCGCGCCTTCGCTGCGGGTGCGGGACTCCAGGCGCACCAGTTCCCACTTGGCCGGCGCCTGCGCCGAGGCCTGCCCGCCTGCGGCCAGCGCCTGCAACTGGAAGGTCACGCTCTGGCCCGGGTTGGTGAAGTTGGCCGGCGCTGTCAGCTTGTATGGCGTGGCGCCACGCGCGATCAGCAGTTCGCGCGTGACCTTGACCCGATAGGCCGCGCCGTCGTTGGCGAACACCGTCACCACGTAACGGCTCGGATCCTTGGCGGCAGGCAGCACCAGCGCGGCATTGCCACTGCCGTCGGTGGTCAGTTCCTGCTGCTCCAGCTTGACCGGGAACAGGCCGGCATATTGCAGCTCGCCCTCCACCATCGTCACCTGCTGCGCGCGCAGGCTGACGGACAGCTTGGCGTCCTTGACCGGCTTGCCGTCGGGATAGCGCAGCTGGATCTTGCCCTTGACCGCCTCGCCGGTGGCATAGTCGGCCTTGTCCAACGCAAGATTCACGTCGAAATGCGGCTTGATGTACTCGGCCACGCGGAAGGCGCCGCCGTAGGTGTTGCCACCGTAGTCGAAGCGCAGCGTATAGCCGCCGGCCAGGGCATTGGCGGGCAGCGTGAAGCGCGCGTCGGCGCCGTTGTCAGCGGCCAGCGCGGTAGCGACCGAGGCCAGCGGCGCGCCGTTGGGGTCCAGCACCTCCAGCTTGATATCACCGGGCGCAGCGGGGCCGGATTCGGTGGCATTGCGGAAATTGCGGCCAATGAACTTGACCCGGACTTCGTCGCCGGGACGGTACAGCGGCCGGTCGGTGAAGGCGTACAGCTTGGTGTTGTAGATCTCGCTGTCGTAGTAGAAGTTTTCCGAGATAAACGCGCCGCCGGCCGGATCCACGCCCAGCAGGTAGCTGCGCTCCGGGCTGGCGTGGGCCAGATCTGCCGCACCGTCAGCGCCAGTGGTGGCGCTTTGGAGCACGCCGAGACCATCGGTCCAGGCCAGGCTGGCGCCGGCAACCGGGCGGCCGCTCTTGCGCTGCGCGGCCCAGACCAGCATACCGTTGCCGGTGCTCTTGGTAATGGCCACGGTATCGGACACAAACAGCAAGGTATGGGCGCGGTAGGTGCCGATGATGCCTTCGACGATGTACAGGCCCGGCTTGAGCTTGCCCAGCGGCACCATCACGTTGCCCGCGTCTCGCGGCAGGAATTCGCTGCTGCTGCCTTCCAGCTTGACGTCCTTGGGCGGCGCGATTTCCTTGGCGTCCCAGATCGGGTAGCGGAAGCGCTCGACCACGTCATAGCCCTTGAGCGGCTCGTACTGCGGGTTGTTCTCGAAGCGGGTCGGCTGGGCAATCTGGTCACCCATGCTGAACTGCGGCGCGTCCTCCACCGCCTTGCTGCGGGTCGCGAACGACAGCACGCGTTGCCATGCGCGGCGCGCCTGCTTGTACCAGCTATCCCACAGGTAGGACAAGGTATTGGCCAGCCCTTCGCCGCGGTAGTTCGCCTTGACGTCGATCCGGTGCAGGTTCTTTTGTGCCTTCAAGAAGGCGATCGGATCGGCGACCCGGTACACGAGGATGTCGGCGCCGCCGTAGCGCTGCAGCTCGCTCTTGTATTCGCGGCCCGGGGCTTCCAGGCGCACCTGCGCCGTCTGGTCGCTGCCGTAGCTGGCGTCCGACAGCAGGAAGAACGGCTGCCCTTGGAAGGCGCTATAGCCGCTTGACGGCACCGTGTCGAGCGTGACGCTCGGCCGCTCGGCGGCGCCTGCCGCCTGGGTGCCTGCCAGCAAGGCAAGCGCCAGCAGCATGCGGGGGATGGAGGAACGCAGAAGCGCGCTTGCGCGCGTCATGACGACAAGCATCGTCTTTACCTCGACAAAAAGGCGAAACGGAATACGCCGATGAAATTGGGATTGCCGTCCTGCGGCTGCCAGCGCGAATCGTTCCATTGCATCAAGCGGGAAAGGGTGACGGCACGCAGGCCGTTATCGGTACGGGTCACGGTGCCGGTGTGATAGGCCAGGTACTGGCCCATCCAGATCATCAGGTGCTGTTCATCACCCTGGTCGTAGAAAAGCAGGTCGCCAGGCTGCGCCAGGTTGACGTTCCTGGCGACAAAGCGGCTATTGCCCTGCACCAGGGCCAGGGCGGAGGCATAAGCCCCGGTGCTGCCGTCGGCGCGGGTCCAGCGCTGGCCAAGCGTGCGCTGGCTCGGGCTCAGGCTAAGCTCCGGCGGCAACTGGCGGGCCGAGGCGCTGCCTTGCATGCCGTTGGCGCGCAGCCAGCGCGCGTCATGCACCTTGAGCGCCTCGCCCACGGCAAAGCGCACCAGGCCCGCACAATCGCGCTGGTACCAGCGTGGGGTCGGGCCTTGGCGCAGCTGCTCGCCGACGATGCGCACGAACCAGGCACGAAACGCCGCGGATTGCGCGGCATCGAGCGCATCCGCGTCTGGCGTGTCCGACGCCAGGCCCGACAAGGCCCAGGCCCGACCGCCGCCGGCCAGGGGCAAGGCAAGCGCCGCCAGCATCGAGCGGCGGCCTCGGCTCACAGCTATCACTGCGCGGCCTCTTGCGGTGCCGGTGCTATCGGCGCTATCGACGGGGCCGCGGCCAGCACGCCGCGCGGCGGCGTGCCTGCCTGCTGCCAGGTCACCGACACCCACGCACGCCCCGAAGGCAAGCTATCGGGCAGCACAAGCGAGACCGCCGGGTAGGCCGCAAGGGTCTTCAGCTTAGGGAACAGGTGAGCGCGCGCCGCGTTCAGGAACAGGGCTTCCTGGTCCGCGGGCAACGCCTTGGTGGCTTCGCGCCGCACCAGCGGCGCCAGCGTCGACGGGGTGAAACTGAGCACGGTACGAGCCTGCTGGCCGCGCTGCATGGTGTCGGCCACCGCGGGGAAGCGCTTGCCCTGCACCGCCAGCGCGTCATCCACCAACGCGCCGTCAGGCGAAAACAGCACCGTGTTGCCAGCCAGTGCCAGCGTCACGGGGAAATAGGCGCCCGCCGAAAGCTGCGCCGCGAACGGCGCCCCCTTGCCCTCACGCGTGCCGTAGGGCGAGCTGACCGCGCGCGACCACAACACCGCGCCGCCCGCGCCCTGGCGGCTCTGCACCGGCAGGCGCGCATAGGCGCCCTTTTCTGCGCCGGCATTGGGTTCATAGGCGCCGATCACTTGCTCGAACAGGCTCGCCAGCACCGGACGCAGCGCGGTAGCGGCATCGGACGACTTGACCCGGGCCATGAACAACGGCGCCACCAGCGCCGACTTGCTATACAAGCACACGGCAGCCGGCCCGTCGAAGGCCTGGGCCACCTGCGCAGCCAGTTCATCCTTGCCGCCGCTGACCTTCTGCAGCATCTTGCCTGCGGCCTGCCAGTCCACCGGCAGCGTGGCGCACGCCGCGGGGTCGGCCGGCAAGGCCTTCCAGAGTTCGGCCGTGTTCCACTTGCCCGGCAGGCGCGCGCCATCGACCAGCACCGCGCTGTGCCAGGCGGCATCATCGGCGCCGGCCTTGGAATCGGATTTGGAATCGGACTTAGAGTCGGACTTAGAGTCGGCGCCGGCAAAATCGAAACGCAGCGCTTCGATGCCCGGGAAGAATGCCTGGTAGCCAAACGAGAGGTAATTCGCGCCAACCAGCACGCGATGGCCCTTGAGCGGGCCCTTGGCGGCGTCGAGCGCGAACGATTGCAGCGGGGTCTCGCGCGCGCCGGCATCGTCGGACAGCCAGGCGGCCACCGCCTTGGCGCGGGCGCCGATGGGCTTGCCTTCCGCGTCCAGCAGCATGCCGGCTTCCGACAGCACTACCAGGCGATCGCCCTTGCCCGCCAGCAGCAGGCTGCGCGCCGGGCCGATCCGCAACGCATACAGCGGCGTGCCGCCGACCTCACCGGCACGGCTCAGCTGCGTGTCAGCCGGGGCGATCGTGCCAAGTGCCTGCAGCACCTTGGCCAGCCCGTTGCGCTCCATCGACAACGCCCAGTAGCGCAAGGTGCCATCGGCGCCGCGCCAGGCCATGAGCCGGCCCGGTTCGTCGAACACGCGCTTGAGCAACGCATCGCCCCAGTCCAGGTCGTGCTCGAAGGCAATGCGACGCAACGCGCCCGAGGCAGACAGGCGGCCTTCGTTGTCTTCGTAATAATTGACGAAATCTTCGGTGAGCACATCGCGCAGCAGCGGCACGCGGAGCATATCGCGCGGCAGGCTGGACAGGCTTTCGCTGTCGACCAGCGCATCGGGGCGGCTGAAATCGAGTTCAAGCTGGCGGGGCTGCCCCTTCCAGGCGCTTCCGAACGGGTGCCAGACCATTTGCACGGCCACACCAGCGGCAATCGCCAGCGCGGCGGTGCCAAGCGCGATTCTCTTGCGCGAAATCTTCATGATTCCCTTCACGATCGTGATCACTGCACGTCACAGATGCAGCGAACCCGGTAGCGTACCGCGCACATCAATCAAACCGCAACCCAGCCACCGTGAATTTTTGTGACTGCCTGCGCGGCCGCGCGCTCGGCGCCACCCGCCGGCGTAGTGCGCTTTCCGACCGGGCGCCTTTGCCCAGGCGGCTCTCCGGGCCGATATTTGCTTATGACAAAGATGTACTTTGCCGAAGCGGGCCACGGGCGTAGCCTCGCCATTTTTGAAATATTCGACATATGTTCTCGTTTGCCACATTCGCCAGTGCCGGCACGTTCCGTGCCTCCCGCCTGCTGGCAAAGCTAGCGTTCGTCGCTGCCGCCGCCCTCTCGATTTCCGCCCCACACGCCGCCCAGGCTCAAAGCCCGGTGCTGGACAAGATCCGCAACACCGGCACCATCGTGCTGGGCTACCGTGAATCGGCGCTGCCCTTTTCCTTCGCCAACGACAAGGGCGAGCCCGCAGGCTACGCGGTGGACCTGTGCCTGCGCGCCGCGGAGGCCGCGCGCGTGAAGCTCGGGCTGAAAACGATCAAGGTGCGCTGGATGCCGCTCACCCCGCAGAACCGGATCCCCGCCGTGGTCAATGGCCTGGTCGATCTCGACTGCGCGCCCAACACGAACTCCCTGGAGCGCCAGAAGCAGGTCGCCTTCAGCGTCTCGCATTACATTTCCACGGTCCGCATGCTGGTGCGCGCGGATTCGGGCATCAAATCCTTCGAGGACCTGCGCGGCAAGAACGTGGTGACCAGCGCCGGCTCCACGGGCGATCGCCATGTGCGCCGCCTGAAGGGCCGGTATGGTTTCCATGACATCTACGCGAAGGACCATGGCGAATCCTTCCTGCTGCTCGAATCCGGACGTGCGCAGGCATTCGTGATGGACGATGTACTGCTGTCGGGACTGCGCGCCCGCGCCAAGGACCCTTCGCAGTTCGTGATCGTGGGTCCCGCTCTGTCGATCGAGCAGAATGCGCTGATGATGTCCAAGGCCGATCCGGAGTGGAAGCAACTGGTGGACCAGACCCTGGCATCGGTATTCGCCGGCCCGCAGGTGATCGCCCTGCAAAAGCAATGGTTCCAGCAGCCAATCGGCGCCCGCAGCATCAACCTTGCGCTGGCACCGAGTCCGGAAGTCCGGGATGCGTGGAAGCATCCTTCGGATGTCGCGACCGAATAACGGCCTTCGAAGCCCGGCGATCCGCCAAAATCAAAGCCCCCGCAGGCCATCAGGCCTGCGGGGGCTTTTTCTCACCTAACGCAAACGGAAAGTGTGCGATTAGGCACATAGATCGTCAAGCGTCAAGCAAGTCTTGGCGATAAAGGCAATAGCGGCTTTCCATAGGACGATACAAAGCGTGCATTTCACAATACAGCGTATGTTGACAGCCAGGCGAAATGTTGGCGACACTGGGGACCAGCGGACAACGCGGCAACGGTATCCCACGCAATCGGCGTGGCGGCCTTAGCCGTCAGTTTCCGTGTATTCGAACCGCCGGAAGGCGGCATTTACCAGGAGAAAACATGAACAAGTTCGTCGCGACAGCCATCGCGCTGTGCATTGGCGCCGTCTCCGTGGCTGCCCAGGCGCAATCGACCGGGAAGAAGCAATTCGACCCGTATAGCCAGGGCGCCAAGTCGGGCGATAAGTTCGACCCATATAGCCAGGGTGCCAAGTCCGGTGACAAGTTCGACCCGTATTCCCAGGGCGCGAACAAGAGCACCCGCACGGACCTGACCGACGCCTCCGCGCCGCCGGCCAAGAAGTCGACCAAGAAGAGCAAGAAGAGCAAGAGCAAGAAGCCCGCCGCATCGGCCGCAGCCGCGAACTGATCGGTAAGGGGCGCCGCGCTGGTACCCGGCGCCCTGACAGCAGAAAGCCCGCCAATTCAAACTGGCGGGCTTTCTGCTGTGTGCTGCCGGAGAATCCGCTTTAGCAGGCGGGGAAAGCGTCAGGGCGAAGTCGTATCCAGATCCATCCCCGTGACGTCGATCCGTTGCACCTTGTCCTGCTGGCGAATCTCGGTGCGCAGCACGAATGCCTCGGCGGGGCAATACCAGTCGGTTACGTGCATCAGCGTGGGCTCCACCTGCACCACCTCCTCCCCCACCATCAGCGGCCCCAGCGAAGTCCGCTTCTCGTAGGTGATCGGCATGCACTCCTTGCGGCCCAGCACGGTATCGATCATCTGGCGCTTGCCCACGTGGCGGGATCCGACGCTGATCGAGGCATATAGCGCCCGCATGCTTCCCACGACCTCGTCCGCGCCCACCGGATAGATCTGCAGCGAGACGCTGGACTCGAACGCCTCGCCCTCCAGGGTGCCGCCCTCGTGGATATCCATGCCCGCGTAGCTGAACACGCCCTGGCCCCTGAAGGCGGCTTCGCCGTACATGCGGGCATAGCGCCCTTGTGCATTGATGACGGCATGCTCGCTCTCGATACTGCTCTTGGCAGAGTCGGAGCGGCGGTCGATATTGACCATGTGGACCTGGTCCATGATGACCGGCGGCCCCATCAGGGCAGACAGCGCCGACTTGGAGCGCACCTCGAGCTGCGCCCGGCATCCAGTCTGGTTCTTGGTCGCCCGGCGCAAGGTCATGGTGATCGACATGGGCATGGCGCCATCGCCTTCCATCTGCACCCGCGAGCCGGAGCGGAACCATGGCGCGTCGCACAGCGGGGCGAGCGCCCGCGCCGGCGCCTGCTCAGGCGTGGCAGCGGCCACCGCCACTGTCTGAGCAGGCGCAAGGCCGCCCACGGCCAGCAGCACTGCGCTGGCAATGGAAGCAGCCCTAAACCGTTGCGCCTTTGTCCTCACATGAATCCTGTCTAGAATGATTTCGCGCCCCCGCTCGTTCCGACCCGGTGTCCCACACGCAAGGCCAGCCAGACGTTGTAGCTCGCGCTGGCTAGAAACTAGCGCTTTTTTGCCCGCGCGTGTCGGCAATCTTAGTCGGTCACCGTCGCTGCCGGCCCATGCGGGCAGCTTGCCAGGGAGTTCCTATGCTTCAGTATTACGCCAAGCTTTGGTGGGTCGTGGCCTTGCGCGGCATTCTCGCCGTTCTTTTCGGGATTTGTGCGTTTTTCGCACCTATTGCCACACTGGCTGCACTTGTGCTCTTGTTTGGCGCCTTTGCCGCCGCCGACGGCGTCAGCGCGCTGCTGATGGCCATCTCGGGCAGCCAGCGCGAGGCTAGCGACCGCGGCATCCTTGCACTGCAAGGCCTGCTTGGCCTGGGCGTGGGCTTGCTGACCTGGTTCAGCCCCGTGGTCACGGCGTTTTCCCTGCTGTTATATATCGCCGCCTGGACGCTTGCCACAGGGGTGCTGCAAATTGTCGCGGCAATCCGCCTGCGCAAGGACATTCCCAATGAATGGTGGCTGATCCTGGCCGGGCTGGTGAGCATCGTGTTCGCTTTCCTGCTGCTGTGGCAACCCCTTGCCGGCGCGCTGGCGGTGCTGTGGATGATCGGAGCCTGGGCGGTGGTTTGCGGCATTCTGCTGATCGGCGTCTCGCTGCGCTTGCGTCGCGCCAGAAACATGCCGATTAATACACTTTCCAGCTAAGCCGCGCGTGCTACCCGGGCCGTCCCGCGTGCGCCGACCCCGCGCGCGACGGCGGGTTGCGGCGGTCGTGCTAACATTGCGCGCCGCGCCACTTGGCAACCACGGTTGGCCATGGGGTAACGGCTAGAAAGACGGACAAAGCAGAAGGCGCATGGCAACGGGCACGATCGCTTGCCTTCATTTTTTGTCTACCAAAGCAGTCGCTGCTGCGTTGTGATGTTTTCGCCGGCTGCGCAGGCAGCCCGAAACCGTCAAGCAGCCCGGCCGCACGCTGCGGCAACAGCCTGACGCCGCCTGTTTAGCGGTGCCAAGGCGGTATTACCAAGCTTTAATCATCATGCAAGTGGCCGCGCCATCGCGAGCCAATGCAATGATTGTGTGGCAGCAGGCGGGACAAGCCACCCGGTCCGCCAGCGCGCGGATCGCCACACCCCGCAAGCCCGAGAACCGGTCGTCATGTGCGCAAGCCAGGGCGGTCACCCGATCCCTTTCCAGGAGACGTATGCGTAGTTCCGTGACCTCGCGAGACACCTCGCGAAGCACCGCACAAGGTGTTTCGCAATCTGCCGGCTTGCCCACGACCACCATCGTCCTGGTTTGCCTGTTTATTCTCCTGGTCTGGTTCGGCACGCTCGACGCTCGCCACCTGCTGCGCTCCGATGAAGGCCGCTATGCCGAGATCGCGCGCGAGATGTTCTCTACCGGCGACTGGGTAACCATCCGCTACAACGCACTCAAGTACTTCGAGAAGCCGCCTTTCCATATGTGGGTGACGGCGCTGTCCTACACTGTGTTCGGCGTAGGCGACTGGCAGGCCCGGCTGTGCGTGGCGCTGTCCGGCATGGTCGGCCTTGTGGTCTCGATGCTCGCCGCCCACCGCTGGTATGGCTTCCGGGCCGCCTTCCTGACCGGGCTGGTGCTGGCCGCCGCGCCGATGTGGAGCGTGGCCTCGCACTTCAACTCGCTGGACATGACGCTGTCCGGCGCCATGGCCTGCGTGCTGGCCTTCATGCTGCTCGCGCAGCACCCGGCTGCGACGCCGGCCGCCCGGCGCTACTGGATGTGGGCCTGCTGGATAGCGATGGGCGTGGCGATCCTGACCAAGGGGCTGGTAGGCATTGCCCTGCCCGGTCTCGTGCTGGTCATCTACACCCTGATCTCGCGCGACTTCGGCCTGTGGCGCCGCCTGCACCTGATCACCGGCATCGCGCTGATGCTGATCGTCACGGTGCCCTGGTTCTGGCTGGTGTCTGAGCGCAACCCCGAATTCCTGAATTTCTTCTTTATCCACGAGCACTGGCAGCGCTATACCTCGACGGTACACTCGCGCAAAGGCCCGCTGTGGTACTTCGTGCCGTTGCTGGTGGCGGGCTTCATCCCCTGGCTGGGCCTGGCGCCGCGCATGTGGCAAGTGGTCCGTGGCGAGGGCGCGGCGGCACGCGTGGCCCCGGCACGGCCATTCCAGCCGGCGCTGTTGCTGGCCGTGTGGGCCATTGCCATCTTTGTCTTCTTCAGCCTGTCCGGCTCGAAGCTGCCCGGCTACATCGTGCCGATCTTCCCGGCGCTTGGCATGCTGGCAGCCGTGGCGCTGCAGCACATCGATGAGCGCAGCTGGAAGCGGCAGCTCAACGGCATGCTGGTCATTGCGGCAATCGGCTTGCTGGCCAGCCCGGTGGTGGCCACGCTGAATTCCGACAACACGCCCAACGAGCTGTACCGCTTGTTCGCGGTCTGGGTCGGCGCCGCCTTCGTGCTGATGCTCGGCGCCGTGTTCCTCGCGCGCAAGCTGCTGGCGAGCAAGGGCCTGATGGTCAGCATCACCGTTTACTCGCTCGGCTTGTTCACCAGCTTCACGGTGGCGCTGCTGGGCCACGAGGTCATGGGACGGCAGACTTCGGGCGTGGACATGGTGCCCGCCATCAACGCCGTGCTGACGGATGACATGCCGATCTATGGCGTGCGCATGCTGGACCACACGCTGCCGTACTACCTGCGCCGCACCACCATCATGGTGGAATGGCCGGACGAACTGGAGTTCGGCACCAAGCAGGAGCCGCAGAAATGGCTCCCCACGCTGGATGCCTTTATTGCAAAATGGCAGGATGGTCAGCACGCCGTGGGCATCATGTCGGCTGCCACCTACAAGATGCTGCAAGAGCGCAAGGTGCCGATGTACAAGATCGGGCAAGACAAGCGCCGCGTCGCGGTCACCAACTTCCCGCCTCCCGGCCAGGCGCCGGCGGCCCCGCAGCAAGAACCGAACCGCGCGCCATGACGCTCTCTACCTTCGCTTTTATCTTCACCGGCGTGCTGCTTAATGCGTGCGCGCAGTTGCTGCTCAAAGCCGGCACCAACGCCGTGGGCGCAATCACCATCGAGCGCGCAACGCTGTTTGCCACGGCGTTTCGCGTGCTGACGCAGTGGCCGGTACTGGCTGGCCTGACACTGTACGTAGTCAGCGTCGGCGTGTGGATCGTCGGGCTGTCGCGGGTCGATGTATCAATCGCTTACCCGATGCTGTCGCTCGGTTACGTCGTGAACGCCCTGGCAGCCTGGTGGCTGTTCGGTGAAATGATCGGCCCCCTGCGCGTAGCGGGCATCCTGCTGATCCTCGCTGGCGTGTTTCTCATCGCGCGTTCCTGATCACCGCACCATCGCACCATCGCCACAAGACACAAGACACAAGACACAAGAGCCTGATTGCCATGACCGCTTCCGCTGCGCAAGCCTTCCTGCCCTTCGTCAAGCCGAATATTGACGCCGCTGCCATCGCCGAGGTGGGCAAGGTGCTGGCCTCGGGCTGGATCACCTCCGGCCCCAAGATGCACGCCTTCGAGGCCGCCCTGTCCGAGCTGTTCGGGGGCCGCCCGGTGCGCACCTTCGCCAATGGCTCAGCGACGATGGAAATCGCGCTGCGCGTGGCCAATATCGGCCCCGGCGACGAAGTCATCACCACCCCGATCACCTGGGTTGCCACTGCCAATGTCGTGATCACGGTGGGCGCCAAGCCCGTCTTCGTCGACATCGATCCGCGCACGCGCAATATCGATCTCGATGCCGTGGAAGCCGCCATCACGCCCCGTACCCGCGCCATCATGCCGGTCTACCTGTCGGGCCTGCCGGTGGATATGGACCGCCTCTACGCCATCGCGAAGAAGCACAACCTGCGCGTGATCGAGGATGCCGCGCAGGCCATCGACTCGCGCTGGCGCGGCCAGCGCATCGGCGCCTTCGGCGACCTGGTCAGCTTCAGCTTCCAGGCCAACAAGAACATCACCAGCGTCGAAGGCGGCTGCCTGGTGATGAACTCGCCCGAAGAAGCCGAACGTGCCGAACGCCTGCGCCTGCAAGGCGTGATCCGTACCGGCATGGACGGGATGGACGTGGAAGAGCCCGGCGGCAAATTCAACCTGACCGATGTCAACGCCGCCATCGGCCTGTCGCAACTGGTGCAACTTGACGCCATCACGGCACGCCGCGCCGAACTGGCCGAGGCGTACTACCGCTGCGCCGCCGGCAGCGGCCTGGCCGAACTCGGCATCGAGCTGCCGCTGCCGCGTGACGGCGAGCTAGCCACCACCAACTGGCATATGTTCCAGGTGGTGCTGCCGGCCGAACGCATCGAAGGCGGGCGCACCGCGGTGATGGAGGCCATGCGCGAGCAAGGCGTCGGCACCGGCGTGCACTATCCCGCCGTGCACCTGTTTTCTTATTACCGCTCCCTGGGCTGGCGCGAAGGCATGCTGCCGCACGCCGAGCGCATCGGACGGGGCATCGTCACGCTGCCGATGTTCCCCGCCATGCAAGCCGCCGACGTGGAGCGGGTATGCGCAACTCTTAGTGAAACATGCAAACGCCTCTTCAAATGAGCCCTGTCGAAGTCTCCGTCGTCATTCCCGTCTATAACGAGGAAGATGGCCTGCAAGCTCTGTTCGACCGGCTCTACCCGGCGATGGACGGGCTCGGCTGCAACTACGAGATCATCTTCGTCAACGACGGCAGTCGCGACCGTTCGGCACAGATCCTGGCCAGCCAGTTTCACAAGCGCCCGGACACCACGCGCGTCGTGCTGTTCAACGGTAACTTTGGCCAGCATATGGCCATCCTGGCCGGCTTCGAGCACACCCGCGGCCAGATCGTGATCACGCTGGATGCCGACCTGCAAAACCCGCCGGAGGAAATCCCGCGGCTGGTGGCAACCATGCGCGAAGGTCATGACTACGTTGGCACCATCCGCCGCGAGCGCAACGACACGGCGTTCCGCCGCATTGCGTCCCGCGCCATGAACCGGCTGCGCGAGCGCATCACGCGCATCAAGATGACCGACCAGGGCTGCATGCTGCGTGCCTACGACCGCAATGTCGTCGACACCATCAATGCCTGCCGTGAGGTCAATACCTTTATCCCCGCGCTGGCCTATACCTTCTCCTCCAATCCGGTGGAGATCGTGGTCGAGCACGAGGAACGCCACGCCGGCGAATCCAAGTATTCGCTGTTCCAGCTCATCCGGCTGAACTTCGACCTGGTAACCGGCTTCTCCATCGTGCCGCTGCAGTGGTTCTCCGCCATCGGCACCTTGCTGTCGCTGGCATCGGCGGGCCTGGTGGCGGTGCTGCTGGTTCGGCGCTTCGTGCTTGGCGCGGAAGTGCAGGGTGTGTTCACCCTGCTCGCCTTCAACTTCTTCCTGGTTGGCATCATGCTGTTCGGCATCGGCCTGCTGGGCGAGTACATCGGCCGCATCTACCAGGAAGTGCGCAACCGTCCGCGCTACCGCATCCAGGCGGTGCTGGAAGGCACGCCGGAACAGCAAAAGGCGACGGAGGTCCCGTGCGCGCAGTAGTCTTCGCTTATCACAACGTCGGCGACCGCTGCCTGCGCGTGCTGCACGCGCGTGGCGTGGAAGTGGCGCTGGTCGTCACGCACCGCGACCGCCCGGATGAGAACATCTGGTTCCGCCGCGTTGCCGATACCGCAGCCGAACTCGGCTTGCCCGTCACCTACGGCGAAGACCCGGCCGATCCGGCGCTGGCTGCCGCAGTGGCCGCGGCGCGCCCCGACGTGATCTTCTCCTTCTACTACCGCGCGATGATTCCCGCGGCAGTGCTGGCGCTGGCGCCGCAAGGCGCGTTCAATATGCACGGCTCGCTGCTGCCCAAGTATCGCGGCCGCGTGCCGGTGAACTGGGCGGTGCTGCACGGAGAAAGCGAGACCGGCGCCACGCTGCATGCGATGGAAGCCAAGCCGGATGCCGGCTTCATCGTCGACCAGACGTCAGTGCCGATCCTGCCCGATGACACCGCCGGCGAGGTCTTCGAGAAAGTGACCGTGGCCGCCGAGCAAACGCTATGGCGCGCCCTGCCCGCCATGATGGCCGGCAACATCACGCCGCTGCCCAACCGCCTTGCCGAAGGCAGCTACTTCTCCGGGCGCAAGCCGGAGGACGGCCGCATCGACTGGCAGCAGCCGGCCGCGCAGGTCTACAACCTGATCCGCGCAGTCGCACCGCCCTATCCCGGCGCCTTCACCGATGTCGGCTCGCGCCGCTTCGTGGTGGCGCAGGCGCGCCTGCCGCATGCCGGCAGCGCAGCCGGAGCAGCCCCATTGCAGTCCACCAGCGCCGCCCGCCCGGGCTTGCACGTGATCGACGGGCAGATCGTCGGCGTGTGCGGCGATGGCGGCCTGATCCTTGTACGCGAACTGCTGGACGATGGCGCCCAACCCGCGCCCGTCTCGGCTGCCGCGCTTTCCACATTTCTTACCGCATTGTCCAAAGAGGAAAACCGATGAAAAAGGTCCTGATTCTTGGCGTCAACGGCTTCATCGGCCACCACCTGACGCGCCGCATTCTCGAAACCACGTCGTGGGAAGTCTACGGCATGGACATGTCCAGCGATCGCCTTGGCGACCTGATCGACCATCCGCGCATGCACTTCTTTGAAGGTGACATCACCATCAACAAGGAGTGGATCGAGTACAACATCCGCAAGTGCGACGTGGTGCTGCCGCTGGTGGCCATCGCCACGCCCGCCACCTACGTGCGCCAGCCGCTGCGCGTGTTCGAACTCGACTTCGAAGCCAACCTGCCGATCGTGCGCGCCGCCGTGAAGTACGGCAAGCACCTGGTGTTCCCGTCCACCTCCGAGGTGTACGGCATGTGCCATGACGACGAGTTCGATCCCGAGACGTCCGAGCTGATCTGCGGCCCGATCAACAAGCCGCGCTGGATCTATGCCTGCTCCAAGCAGCTGATGGACCGCGTGATCCACGCCTACGGCATGGAGCAAGGCCTGAACTACACCCTGTTCCGCCCGTTCAACTGGATCGGTGCCGGCCTGGACTCGATCTTCGAATCGAAGGAAGGCTCCTCGCGCGTGGTCACCCAGTTCCTCGGCCACATCGTGCGCGGCGAGCCGATCAAGCTGGTGGACGGCGGCGCGCAAAAGCGTGCCTTTGCCGATGTCACCGACGGCATCAGCGCCCTGATGCGCATCATCGAGAACCCGAACGGCATCGCCACCGGCAAGATCTACAACATCGGCAACCCGCGCAACATCCACTCCGTGCGCGAGCTGGCCGAGATGATGCTGAAGATGGCCGGCGACTACGCCGAGTACGCGGAAGAAGCCAAGAAGACCCAGATCGTGGAAACCTCCTCGGGCGACTTCTACGGCAAGGGCTACCAGGACGTGCAGAACCGCGTGCCGAAGATCGACAACACCGTGGAAGAGCTCGGCTGGAAGCCCGAGGTCAGCATGGAAGACGCGCTGCGCGCCATCTTCGAGGCTTACCGCAGCAAGGTGATCGAGGCGCGTACCCTGGTCGATTCGGCCAACTGAGCGCACGCACCCGATGGCCCGTATCGCCCTGAAGGTCGACGTCGACACGCTGCGCGGCACCCGCGAAGGCGTGCCGGCGCTGCTCGCCATGCTGGCCCGCGTGCGGGCCGAGGCCACCTTTCTGTTCAGCCTTGGCCCCGACCATACCGGCTGGGCACTGCGGCGCGTGTTCCGTCCCGGCTTCCTGAAGAAGGTGTCGCGTACCTCGGTGGTGTCGAACTATGGCTTGCGCACGCTGATGTACGGCGTGCTGCTGCCCGGCCCCGATATCGGCCGCAAGGGCGCGGCCGAGATGCGCGCGGCGCGTGCGGCGGGGCACGAGTGCGGCATCCACACCTGGGACCACGTCTACTGGCAGGACAACGTGCGCGAGCGCGATGCGGCCTGGACCCGGCGCCAGATGCAAAGTGCATTCGACCGCTTCGTCGAGATATTCGGCGAAGCACCGCCCACCCATGGCGCGGCCGGTTGGCAAATGAACGATGAGGCCTTCCGCCAGATCGACGACTGGGGCATGGTGTACGCGTCCGATGGCCGCGGCACCGGTCCGTATATCCCCACGGTCGATGGTGTGGCATGCCGCCACGTGCAGATGCCGACCACGCTGCCGACGCTGGACGAACTGATCGGCGTGGGCGACATGACGGAAGACAACGTCCACCACGCCGTGCTGCGTCTGAGCGAAGACGGGCGCGACCACGTGTTCACCCTGCACACCGAACTCGAGGGCGGCAAGCTTGCGCCGGTGTTCAACCGCCTGCTGGATGGCTGGCGCGCGCAGGGGCATGAACTGGTGTCGATGGCCACGCTCTACCGGCATATCGATCGCAGCGCCCTGCCGCAACTGCCGGTGACGTGGGGCGCGATCGAGGGAAGAAGCGGCGAGCTGATCCTGCAGCCGTAGGCATCTGGCCGGGACGGCATGTTGCCCGCGCCCGCCCGCATCAAAACACAGTCAGTACCATCAACGATCGTCAACGGCCGGCAACCGGCCATTGACGATGCGTTCATGCGTGCACCGCTTGCGTGCGCGTGTGCCTCAGCCTCGCTTCGGCCCGTTGGCGAAGGCCCCGGCGGACCCTCGACAACGTTCAGCTACGGTCCCTCCCCGCCAGCCTCAGGCCGTTGAAGACCACCAGCAAGCTCGCCCCCATATCGGCGAACACCGCCATCCACATGGTGCCCAGGCCCATGACCGTGAGGGCCAGGAAAATCGCCTTGATGCCAAGCGCCAGGGCAATGTTCTGCTTCAGGATCGTCGAAGTCTGCCGCGACAGCCGGATAAAGGCGGGGATCTTGCGCAGGTCGTCATCCATCAGCGCCACGTCGGCGGTCTCGATCGCCGTATCGGTCCCGGCTGCGCCCATGGCGAAGCCGATATCGGCACGGGCCAGCGCGGGCGCATCATTGACGCCGTCACCCACCATGCCCACCACGACGCGCTTGCTACCATTGCTACCATTACCCGGCGCCCCTTCTGCCCCCTTCACGCTCAGCGCAGCGATGGCGTCCGCCTTGTCCTGCGGCAACTGATTGCCGCGTGCCTCGTCGATCTGCACCTGCGCTGCGATCGCTTGCGCGGTATGCGGGTTGTCGCCCGACAGCATCAGCGTCCTGACGCCCAGCGCGTGCAGCTCAGCCACCGCCTCGCGGCTACTGTCCTTGACCGTATCCGCCACGCCGAACAGCGCCTCGACGCCGTGATCCGCGCCCAGCAGCACAACCGTCTTTCCCTGCCGCTCCAGCGCTTCCAGCGTAGCCTCCAGCTCCGGCGAGCACAGCCCGCGGTCGTGGATCAGGCGATGGTTCCCCAGATAGTAGCTGCGCCCGTTCACGCTGCCGCTGACCCCGTACCCGGGCAGCGCCGCAAAGTCCTGCACTTCCAGCGGCACGATGCCATGCGCACGCGCGGCATTGGCCACGGCCATCGACACCGGATGGTCGGACCGGGCAGCCAGGCTGGCCGCCATCAGGCGCGCCGCATCGCTCGCCGCCGCACCTGCCGCGGCGGTTGCGCCCAGGGGCTGGAAATCGGTCTGGGCCGGCTTGCCGTGGGTGATGGTGCCGGTCTTGTCCAGCGCCAGCCATTTCAGATCCTTGCCCTGCTCCAGGTAGACGCCCCCCTTGATCAGGATGCCGCGCCGCGCCGCGGCCGCAAGGCCGCTGACGATCGTTACCGGCGTGGAGATCACCAGCGCGCACGGGCAGGCAATCACCAGCAGCACCAGCGCCTTGTAGATCCATGCGCTCCAGTCGCCGTCCATCACCAGCGGCGGCACCACGGCCACCAGCACCGCGCCAAGGAACACCAGCGGCGTGTAGATGCGGGCAAAGCGGTCGACAAAGCGCTGCGTGGGCGCGCGGCTGCCCTGCGCCGCCTCCACCGCGTGGATGATGCGCGCCAGCGTGGAGCCGCTGGCCGGCGCGGTGACTTCGTACTCCAGTTCGCCAGCTTGGTTGATGGTGCCGGCGAAAAGTGCATCGCCGACGGTCTTGTCGACCGGCACGCTCTCGCCGGTGATCGGTGCCTGGTCCAGCGTGGACTGGCCACGCAGCACCCGCCCGTCGAGCGCTACACGTTCGCCAGGGCGCAGGCGCACCAAGGCGCCGATGGCCACCGCGCTAGCCTCCACGGGCAGCCAGCTGCCGTCGGGCTGCTGCACCGTGGCCTGCTCCGGCGCCATTGCCATCAGGCCGCGCACGGCATTGCGGGCACGGTCCAGCGACGCCGCCTCGATGCGCTCGGCCAGCGCGAACAGCACCATCACCATGGCCGCTTCCGGCCACTGCCGGATCAGCATGGCGCCAGTGACAGCGATGCTCATCAATGCGTTGATGTTCAGGTTGCCATTGGACAGCGCAATCCAGCCCTTCTTGTAGACGCCCAGCCCGGCTATTGCCACAGCCACCAACGCCAGCAGGGGCGCCAGCCATTCCTGGCCGGGCACTTGCAGCCACTGCACAGCCTCCGCGCCGAGCGCGGCCACGCCGGCGAACGCCAGCGGCCACCACGGCCTGGCGGCTTGCGGCGGCAGCGCCGCGGCCTGCTCCGACAGCGGCTCGGCCTTCATGCCGAGGCTCTCGATGGCCCGCACCACCGGCTCCAGAGAGTCCAGCGTATGGTGCACCGTCAGCACGCGCTGCATCAGGTTGAACTGCAGCGCGGCCACGCCCGCCATGCTGCCCAGCTTGTTGCGGATCAGGGTCTCTTCCGTGGGGCAATCCATCGCGTCGATGCGATAGCTGGCCGCGGCGGCGCCGACAGGAACGGCTACGGCAATCGGCGGCGCCACGCTGGCGCTGCCACAGCAAGCGGCGCCGCCCGCCTGAGCGTGCTGGTGGCCGTGATCGTGGTCGCGCTGGTGGCCGCGATCGTGATCGTGGCCATGGTTGTGCTGGTGTGCTTGATCGTGCTTATGCGTGTGTTCGTGTGCATCAGAATGCCCATGACCGCAGCAAGATGGGGCACGGAGCGAAGCTTGGTCTGGCGTTGCGCTAGGCATGGCGGTTTTCCCTGCTTGTTTTTGCTTACCGCCCATTTAAGACCCTGAAGCGACTACAGGGTCAAGTGCTGTCTGCACATCGGCCGGTGCGGGCACCTGAGGTCACCTTTGCGCCACGGTTTAAGCCATAGTCGCGCAAGGGTCATGCTTGCTGCCTATATAATCCGCCGCGTGCGCCGTTTCCTGATCCTGCTTTTCGCCATCATGCTGCCCCTCCAGTTCGCCTGGGCCGGGGCTGCGGCGTATTGCAATCACGAAAGCACGCAGCAGGGCAACGACACCGCCACGGCCATCGCCAACTGGCATTTTGGCCACCATAGCCACGCCCATCAGGGCAAGCTCAGCCAGCACGGCAGCAACGACAGCAGCGACAGCAAGAGCGGCAAGGACAACATCAAGCTGCCCGACCTGGACTGCGCCGTGTGCCACTTTGCCAGCGCCCAACTGGTCTTGCCGGACATGGCCACGAGCGCCTCGCACCACGGCGTAGCCATCAGCTACCGGGCGCTAGCCGCGTCCTACCTGTCTGCGCCCGGCGCCACCCCCGACCGCCCGCAGTGGCCGCTCGCCGCCTAAACGGCGAGACGACTCCCTTTACCTCCAGACTCTCGTCTCGCCGAACTTCCCTGGCTTCTTCCCGGTGAAATTCGATGAGAACACTTGTGATGCCGCTCGGGCTGGCGGCAGCTTTGCTCAGCCCTGCCGCGTTCGCCCAGAACGCGGCGACGACCCCATTGCCCGCCGCGCAAGCGGCGCAACAGATCCCCGAGCCCGTCGGCACGCTCACGCTGGACGATGCGCTCGCCCTCGCGGCCGGGCGCAACTTCACGCTCTCGGCCGCCAGCCATGAGCTCGATGCCGCCGACGGCGGCATCATGCAGGCCCGCACCATCCCCAACCCGGAAGTCGCGGTGCTCCTCGAGGACAACCGCCGCGACACCCGCACCACCACGGCCCAAGTCAACCTGCCGATCGAGCTCGGCGGCAAGCGCGCCGCGCGCATCGGCGCCGCGCAGAAGGCGCGCGAGCTGGCCCAATCGCAACTGGGCGCAACGCGCACCGACCTGCGCGCGGCCGTGGTTGGCGGCTTCTTCGCGGTGGTCATCGCGCAGGAGCGCGTCAAGCTGGCGCGTGGCTCGGCCGAGATCGCCGCCAAGGGCGCACAGGCGGCAATCCGCCGCGTAGCCGCCGGCAAGATCGCGCCACTAGAAGAGAGCAAGGCGCGCGTGGAGCAGGCCAATGCGGAACTCGAGGTCGCCGACGCCGAGGCGGCACTCGCGATGGCACGCCAGTCCCTGGCCGGCCTTTGGGGCAGCAGCGAAGCCCGCTTCCAGGAAGCCGCCGGCAACCTGGACACCCTGCCCGCGCGGCCCGACGGCGCCAGCCTCGCCCAAGCGCTGGACAGCGCGCCGGAACTGGCAAGCCAGCGGCTGGAACTGGAACGCAGGCAGGCCATCATCGGCGTGGAGCGCAGCCGCCAGTACCCCGACCTGACCGTCAGCCTGGGCAGCAAGCGCGACAACGGCTCGGACCGCGGCACCATGCCCGTGCTGGGCGTGTCGCTGCCGCTGCCGCTGTTCGACCGCAACCAGGGCAATCTCTACACCGCGCTGCGCCAGGCCGACAAAGCGGCCGACGAGTACCGCGCCACGCAGGTGCGGCTCGCCAGTGCGCTGCAGCAGGCCACGCGCCAACTGAGCGTATCGCGGAGCTCGGCCGACTCGCTAAAGGGCACCGTGCTACCGGCCGCCCAGCAGGCCTATGAGGCCGCCACGCGCGGCTTCGAAGCCGGCAAATTCAACTTCCTCGACGTGCTCGATGCGCAGCGCACCTGGTTCCAGGCGCGCATCCGCTATCTCGGCGTGGTCGCCAATGCCTATCAGGCAGCCACCACCATCGACCGCATTCTTGGCCGCTAGCACCAAAGGAATTCCATCATGGCAATCAGCAACAAGCAAAAAACGAGCATCGCCATCATCCTGGCGGGCGGCGCCATCGCAGCCGCGGGATTGATCTTCACTGGGCGCGGCAGCGCCGACGCCACGACCGAAGCTGCCCACGCAGCAGGCGCGCATAGCGAAGACGCGGCCCACGGCGACGGCGAGCATCACGGCGGGCCGGCCAGCGCGGCGCACGGCGACGCCGCCCGGCACACCGACGGGGAGCACCACGACACGCAAGAAAAAGAAGGCCACATCGAGATGACCCCGGCGCAGGTCCAGGCGGCCGGGCTCACGCTGCGCACGGCAGGACCAGCGCACATCGAGGGCACGGCATCCTTCCCCGGCGAGATCCGCTTCAACGAGGACCGCACGGCCCACGTGGTGCCGCGCGTAGCCGGCGTGGTGGAAGGCGTGTCCGCCAACCTGGGGCAACAGGTGAAGAAAGGCGATTTGCTGGCGGTGCTGGCTAGCACCGCGCTGTCCGACCAGCGCAGCGAACTGCTGGCCGCGCAAAAACGCCTGGAGCTGGCCGAATCCACCTTCCAGCGCGAGAAGAAGCTGTGGGAGGACAAGATCTCCGCCGAGCAGGACTACCTGGCCGCGCGCACCGCGCTGCAGGAAGCCCGCATCGCCACGCAAAACGCCATGCAAAAGCTAACCGCCATCGGTGCCAGCGGCAACGCAGGCAGCGCCAGGTCGCTCAACCGTTTCGAGCTGCGCGCGCCCTTCGACGGCACCGTGGTCGAAAAGCACCTGGCGCTGGGCGAAGCTGTGGCGGCCGACGCCAACGTGTTCGTCATCTCCGACCTCAGCACGGTATGGGCCGAGTTCGTGATCGCGCCCAAAGACCTGGATCGCGTGCGGGTTGGCGAGAAGGTGAAGATCGCCTCCACCGCCTTCGACGGCAAGGCAGAAGGCACGGTCTCGTATGTCGGCTCGCTGCTGGGCCAGCAAACGCGCACCGCCACCGCCCGCGTCACGCTGCCCAACCCCAAGACGGCCTGGCGTCCCGGCCTGTTCGTCACCGTGGGCGTGACCGACTCCAGCGCCGAGGTGCCGGTGGCGATCGAGGCCGAAGCCCTGCAAAGCAACGGCGATCAGCAGGTGGTATTCGCTGTCGTTCCAGGCGGCTTCCAGGCGCAGCCGGTCAAGACCGGCCGCAGCGACGGCAAGCTGGTGGAGATCACCGAAGGCCTGAAAGCCGGCACGCAATACGTGGCAGGCAACAGCTTCGTGATCAAGGCCGAGCTTGGCAAGGCCGGCGCCGAACATAGCCACTAAGCGGAGAATCCCTCATGTTTGAAAGACTGATCCGCTTTGCCATCGAGCAGCGGTGGCTGGTGCTGCTGGCGGTGGTCGCCATGGCGGCGCTCGGCATCTACAACTACAGCCGGCTGCCCATCGACGCCGTGCCCGACATCACCAACGTGCAGGTACAGGTCAACACCTCCGCGCCAGGCTATTCGCCGCTGGAAACCGAGCAGCGCGTTACCTACCCGATCGAGACCGCGATGTCCGGCCTGCCGGGCCTGGAGCAAACCCGCTCGCTGTCGCGCTATGGCTTGTCGCAGGTGACAGTGATCTTCAAGGACGGCACCGATATCTACTTCGCGCGCCAGCTGGTCAACCAGCGTATCCAGGAAGCCGCGCAGAACCTGCCCACAGGCGTTGCGCCACAGATGGGCCCGATCTCCACCGGGCTCGGCGAGATCTACCTGTGGACGGTGGAAGTCGAGGACGGCGCCAGGAAGGCCGATGGCACGCCCTACACGCCTACCGACCTGCGCGAGATCCAGGACTGGGTCATCAAGCCGCAGCTGCGCACGGTGCCCGGCGTCACCGAGATCAACTCCATCGGCGGCTTCGCCAAGGAGTACCTGGTGGCGCCCAGCCCGGAACGGATGGCCTCCTACGGCCTGAGCCTGCAGGACGTGGTGGTGGCGCTGGAGAAGAACAACGCCAACGTGGGCGCCGGCTATATCGAGCGGCGCGGCGAGCAATACCTGGTGCGCGCGCCGGGGCAGGTCAGGTCCGTCGACGATATCCGCGAGATCATCGTGGGCAGCGCGCAGGGCCAGCCCATCCGCATCCGCGACCTGGCGGACGTGGGCATCGGCCGCGAACTGCGCACCGGCGCGGCCACCGACAACGGGCGCGAAGTGGTGCTGGGCACCGTCTTCATGCTGATCGGCGAGAACAGCCGTGCCGTGTCGCAAGCGGTGGACCAGCGCATGGCCGCCATCAACCGCTCGCTGCCCGCCGGCGTCAAGGCCGTCACCGTGTACGACCGCACCGTGCTGGTGGACCGCGCCATCGCCACCGTCAAGAAGAACCTGGTCGAGGGCGCGATCCTGGTGATCGTGATTCTCTTCCTGTTCCTCGGCAACCTGCGCGCCGCCATCATCACCGCGCTGGTCATCCCGCTGTCCATGCTGTTTACCTTCACCGGCATGGTGACCTACAAGATCAGCGCCAACCTGATGAGCCTGGGCGCACTGGACTTCGGCATCATCATCGACGGCGCCGTGGTGATCGTGGAGAACTGCGTGCGGCGCCTCGCCCATGCCCAGCAACAGCACGGCCGCCCGCTCACCCGCAGCGAACGCTTCCACGAAGTCTTTGCTGCCTCCCGCGAGGCACGCCGCCCGCTGATCTTCGGCCAGCTCATCATCATGATCGTGTACATCCCGATCTTTGCGCTGACCGGCGTGGAGGGCAAGATGTTCCACCCCATGGCGATGACCGTGGTGCTGGCGCTGATCGGCGCGATGATCCTGTCGGTCACCTTCGTGCCGGCGGCCGTGGCGCTGTTTATCGGCGACAAGGTGGCCGAGAAGGAAAACCGCCTGATGCTGTGGGCCAAGCGCGCCTACGCGCCCATGCTCGGCAAGACCATCGCCAACACACCGGTGGTGCTGACCCTTGCCGCGGTGGCGGTGCTGTTGAGCGGCCTGGTGGCGACGCGGCTGGGCAGCGAGTTCATCCCCAATCTGAACGAAGGGGATTTCGCCGTGCAGGCGCTGCGCATTCCCGGCACCAGCCTCACCCAGTCGCTCGCCATGCAGCAGCAGATCGAGACGCGCCTCAAGGAAAAATTCCCCGAAATCGAGCGCGTCTTCGCTCGCACCGGCACTGCCGAGATCGCCTCGGACCCGATGCCGCCCAACGCCTCGGATGGCTACATCATGCTCAGGCCTCGGGCGAAGTGGCCCGATCCGTCCAAGACGCGCGAGCAGCTGCTGGCGGAAATGGAGGCCGAACTGGCAACCATCCCCGGCAACAAGTACGAGTTCTCGCAGCCGATCCAGCTGCGCTTCAACGAGCTGATCTCCGGGGTGCGCAGCGACGTGGCCGTGAAGATCTTCGGTGACGACAACGCCGTGCTGGAGGACACCGCGCAAAAGGTCGCCACCGTGCTGCGGGCCGTGCCCGGCGCAACCGAGGTCAAGGTCGAGCAGACCAGCGGCCTGCCAATGCTGACGGTGGACGTGGACCGCGCCCGCGCGGCCCGCTACGGCCTCAACATGATCGACGTGCAGGACACCGTGGCCATTGCCGTGGGCGGCAAGGACGCCGGCATCTTCTTCCAGGGCGACCGCCGCTTCAATATCGGCGTACGCCTGCCGGAAGGCATCCGTGGCGATGTGGAGGCGCTGCGCCGGCTGCCGATTCCCTTGCCGAAGGGAAATACGGCAGCCGCCAGCTATATCCCGCTGGGCGAAGTGGCCACACTAACGCTGGCCCCGGGCCCCAACCAGGTCTCGCGCGAGAACGGCAAGCGCCGCATCGTGGTCAGCGCCAATGTGCGCGGGCGCGACGTGGGTACCTTCGTGCCCGAGGCGATGGCGTCGCTGGATCGTCAGGTCAAGGTCCCGGCGGGCTATTGGGTCACCTGGGGTGGCACCTTCGAGCAGTTGCAATCGGCCGCCACGCGGCTGCAGATCGTGGTGCCCGTGGCGCTGCTGATGGTGTTCGTGCTGCTGTTTGCCATGTTCGGCAATGTGCGCGATGGCCTGCTGGTCTTCACCGGCATCCCCTTTGCGCTCACTGGCGGCATCCTGGCGCTGTGGCTGCGGGGCATTCCGCTGTCGATCTCGGCGGCGGTGGGCTTTATCGCATTGTCCGGCGTGGCGGTGCTCAACGGACTGGTGATGCTGTCCTTCATCCGCAGCCTGCGCGAAGAAGGCAAGCCGCTCGATGATGCCATCCATACCGGCGCGCTGACCCGGCTGCGTCCCGTGCTGATGACCGCGCTGGTGGCATCGCTGGGCTTTATCCCGATGGCGATTGCCACCGGGACCGGGGCCGAGGTACAGCGTCCGCTCGCCACGGTGGTGATAGGTGGCATCCTGTCTTCCACCGCGCTGACCCTGCTGGTGCTGCCGGTGCTGTACCGGCTGGCGCATCGGCGCGACAAGGATGAGGCTGGCGTGGAAGATGACGCAGGCAGCGAACGCCTGGCTGGCAGCTTGCCGGTGCCACCGGCATTGCCCAACGGCTAATCCTGGCGGCAGCAGGAGTGGCACGCCGCTCCTGCCATCAAGCACCGCTGCGCCATGGCATGGTGACGCGTTCACATGTGTGGCAATGCGTGGCAGCAAGCGGGCTCTTAACCTCTACCCGCCGGGTCTGCCGCGGACCGGGCATGTTGCATCGGAAACTTCAGCTCCGCCACCGTCTCGCCGGGCCGGCTGCGCATGCTCACGCTGCCCCCATGCAGCCGCATGATCGTATCCACGATGGCCAGCCCAAGCCCGGTCGAACCCGCCGAATTGCTGCGCGCGGGATCGCCTCGGTAAAAACGCCCGAACACATGCGGCAGCGCCTCGGCGGCAATGCCGGTGCCCCCGTTGCTCACCTGGATCCGGGTAGCGGCGGTGTCCGCCACGACCCGGATGTCCACGGCGCTGCCCGCGGGCGCGTGCCGCAAGGCGTTGTCGACGAGGTTGGTCACCGCGCGGCGCAGCAGCGTCTGGTCAGCGCGCACGGCGCCCTGGCCTGCAAGTTGCACCTTGATGTCGCGGTCCGCCGCCACGGCTTCGTAGTACTCGGCAACCTTGTCCAGCTCCGCGCGCGCGTCCAGCTCTCGCACCTTCATGGCCACCTGGGCATGATCCGCGCGCGCAAGGAACAGCATGTTCTCGATCATGCGGGCCAGCCGCTCGTATTCTTCCAGGTTGGATTCCAGCAGGTTCTCGTACTCCTGCACCGGGCGGCTATGGCCCAGCGTGACCTGGGTCTGGCCGATCAGGTTGCTGATGGGCGTACGAAAATCGTGCGCCAGGTCGGCAGAGAATTCGGAGAGCCGATGGAAGCCGTCTTCCAGCCGTGCCAGCATGTCGTTCAGCGCGGCGACAAGCGCGCGCACCTCGGTGGGCGCCTGGCCGGCATCGAGCCGCGTGGCGAGCCGGCTCATGGTGACGGCGGAAGCGTCCTGCGCCATGCGCCTGAGCGGGCGCAGGCCGCGCCTGGCCAGCAGGTATCCCAGCCCCGCCGCGACCGCCGCGCCGCATAGCGTTGCCCACAGCATCTGCGTCTGGTAGGCCTTCATCAGCGCCACGCGATACCCGGCATCACGCAGCACCACGATCTCGACCGCGCGCTCGGAATCCCCCAACTGCCCGAGCGCGGAGATGCCGCGCGAGGCGACGCCATTGCGGGGATACCAAGTATGCAGCTGGGATTTGTCGGGCGGTGTGGCCGCCGGCAGCACCGGCAATGCCGGCACCGGCTCATGGCGTGGGTTCAGGGTGACCAGCGGCTCGCCGCCGCTGCCGCGCACCAGCAGGATCAATCCTTCATGGCCCAGCGCGAGATCGGCGAAGCGATGCGTGTCGGCGCGAATCTCCGCCTCCGAGCCCACCTCGCGCAGCAGATGGCGCACCAGCAGCACTTCGCTGACCAGTTCGCTCTCGTCGCGATCCTGCAACTGGGCGGCAAGCGCGCTCGCCAGGTAGGTGCCGACGGCCACCAGGATGGCCACAGTGGCAGCGCCGTAGGCCAGCGCCAGCCGTGCCGTGAGCGATGCCGGCAGGCGGAGTACGGCGCGGATCAAGCGGCGGCCCCTGACATGGACCGGCTCACCGGGCTTCCTCTTCCAGCACGTAGCCCATGCCCCGGCGCGTGTGGATCAGCTTGGCGGGAAATGGGTCATCGACCTTGGCACGCAGCCGGCGGATGGAGACATCGACCACATTGGTGTTGCTGTCGAAATTCATGTCCCAGACGTGGGAGGCAATCAGCGAACGCGACAGCACTTCGCCGCTGCGGCGCGCCAGCAGTTGCAGCAGCGCGAACTCCTTGGAGGTCAGTTCCAGCTTCTGGCCGTCGCGCGTGACGCGGCGCTTGACGGTATCGATCTGCAGGTCCGCTACTTCGATCAGCTCGCTTTCACGCAGCGGGCCGCGCCGCAGGATGGTGCGGATGCGCATAACCAGCTCGGCGAAGGCGAAGGGCTTGACCATGTAGTCGTCCGCGCCTAGCTCCAGGCCCTTGAGCCGGTCGGAAAGCTCGTCGCGCGCGGTGAGGAACAGGACCGGCGTATCGCGCTCGCGCCGCAGTTCCTGGAGCACCTGCCAGCCATCCATGCCCGGCAGCATCACATCCAGCACGATGAGGTCGTACTCCTGCCCGCGTGCGTGGGCCAGGCCGTCCACGCCATCGCGCGCCAGGTCCACCACGAAACCGGATTCGCTCAGGCCCTTGCGCAGGTAGTCACCTGCCTTGGGCTCGTCTTCGACAATCAATATGCGCATAGTTATTCACTCCGGGCCATCAGCCGACCCCGCTAGACCGACACGCTATACGAGGAAGCACCGCCGCAGCCGAAGATGTCAGCATTGTCATGTTGGCGTCACGCTACCGCACCTTTCGATGCAGGTACAATATCGGCTGCTCATTCCCCTGCCCCGATGAAACGCGTCCTTAGCTACTTCCTGTTATGCCTTGCCATGATCGCGCTGCCCGCACAGGGTGTCGCGGCGGCAGTCATGATGGTCTGCAGCGCGGCGCAATCTGTGCAATCGTGGCCTTCGGCGCAGGTGCCATCCGTCGTACTGCCGGCCGATTCGCCGGCCGTGGAATCGATGATGTTACGCCATGCGGCCATGAAGTCGCAGGCGGAAACCGCCCTTGGCAGCCATGCCGGCGCGCATTGCCATGACGCGGCGGACCCGGCCCAGCAGCGGGACGAGATGGTCAGTGAATCTGGCATGACCGGCATGACTGGCCAGCCAGCCCATCAAGACCATCAGGATCACCACGCCAGCCATGGCGCCAGTGGCGCCTGCAGCGCCTGCTCGGCCTGCGCGCTCGGGGCCATCATGCCCACCATCCTGCCTGAGCTCGCCCTGGCCAGCCATGGCCACGCCGCACCGGTAGCCGCCCTGGCCGCCTACGCCGGCTTCCTCCCCGCCCCCTCCGACCGCCCGCCCGCCGCACGCTGCTGACACCCGAGGTGCGTCCAGCGCACGCTCGCCCCCCGTTCGTCTTACCCCGCGCCGTCATTCGCGCATCCCACGAACACTGAGGTTGTCATGCATTTCGTCCGCATTCTTGCGGCGGCTTGCCTGGTGCTCGGGCCGACCTTGTCGTCGGCCCAGTCCAGCGCACCCGCCGCCGATCCACTCGATCCGCGCGCATCCGTGCCGCCGCTGCCGGCACCGAACGTGCTGGCGGGCTACGTGCCATTCCAGGCGCAAGCCATCGCCACATGGCGCGAGTCCAACGCGCAGGTCACGCCGATGGCGGGCAAGGACGCAACGGGCGCCAATGCGCCCATGTCCATGCCCGCGTCGACACCAGCGGCCAAGCCCGCTGCCGCCGGCCACGGCCACCACCACTAAGGAGGCCACATGTCTTTCCCATTGCCAATCCGGCCGGGACTGGCCGCGGCGGCCTGTGCCCTGCTGCTGGCCGGCTGCGCCGGATTTACCGCCGATGGTGGCTTCGGCACCGCGGCCACCGCCGCGCGCGAGCGCCTCGGCAAGGAGGCCATCTGGGTCCGCTCCGACCAGGACCGCGCCGCCGTCTACGAGCGCACCCAGGCCTTGCTGGCGCAGCCGCTCGACGCCGACAGCGCCGTGCAGATCGCGCTGCTCAACAATGCCGGCCTGCAGGCGGCCTTTGCGGACCTGGGCATTTCCGAGGCCGAGTATGTCCAGGCAACGCGCCTGCCCAATCCGGGATTCTCCTTCAGCCGCACGCGCCAGGGCGACGACCTCAAGATCGACCGCGCCATCTCTGTCGGCCTGATGAACCTGCTGGTGCTTCCGCTGGCGGCCCGCATCGAGCAGGACCGCTTTACCCAAACCCGGCTCGCCGTGGCCGACACTTTGCTGCGCCAGGCGCTGGAAACGCGCAAGGCCTTCGTCAACGCGGTGGCCGCGGAGCAATCGGCGCGCTATGCGGAGCAGGTCAAGAACGCCGCCGAAACAGGCGCGCTGTTCGCCCGCGACCTGGCGCGTGCAGGCAACGTCAGCGCGCTCGATCACGCGCGTGAGCAGGCCTTTTACGCCGAGGCCGCGACCCAGCTGGCCCGCACCCGGCAGCAGGCACTGGCCGCGCGCGAGCAGCTCACGCGCCGGCTTGGCCTGTGGGGCACCGGCGCGCAATACCGGCTCCCCGAACGCCTGCCGGACTTGCCGAAGGGGCGTCCCGCCATGGCGGACCTGGAGGGCTATGCCATTGCCAGCCGCCTCGACCTGCAAGCCGGCAAGCTGCAACTGGATAGCCTGGCGCGCTCGCTTGGACTGACCCGCGCTACGCGCTTTATCAGCGTGCTGGACGTGAGCTACCTGCACAACTCGGAAACCGGCAAGCCGCGCGAGACCGGCTACGGCATCGATATCGAGATCCCGCTGTTTGACTGGGGCGGCGCCCGCGTGGCGCGTGCCGAAGCGGTCTACATGCAGGCCGCCAGCCGGCTCGCCGAGCGTGCCATCAATGCCCGCTCGGAAGTGCGCGAGACCTACGCCAGCTATCAGGCGCGCTACGACATCGCCCGGCATTACCGCGACGAGGTAGTGCCGCTGCGCAAGCGCATCTCCGACGAAGGCATGCTGCGCTACAACGGCATGCTGGTCAGCGTGTTCGAGCTGCTGGCCGACGCGCGCGAGCAGGTCGGCGCCGTCAACGGCTATCTCGATGCGCTGCGCGAATACTGGGTGGCCGAAACCGAGCTGCAAGGCGCGCTCGGCGGACGGCTGCCGGACGGCAGCGCATTGCCTGCGCCTGCATCCCCCACCCCGGCCTCGCCCGCCACGCCCAAAGGACAATGACCATGGTTACCCGAAGACAATTCCTGCATGGCTCCGGCGCCACCATGCTCGGCGCGGCGCTGGTGACGCGCGCCGGCGCCGCGGTGCTGCCCGAGGCCGCGCTGCAAGCCAGCCCCGCCACCCAGCCGCCGCTGGCGCCTGCCACTGGCCGCCCGTACAACCCGGTAGTGACCCTCAACGGCTGGACCCTGCCCTGGCGCATGCGCCAAGGCTGGAAGGAGTTCCACCTGGTGGCGGAGCCCGTCGAGCGCGAGTTCGCGCCCGGCATGAAGGCGCACCTGTGGGGCTACAACGGCCAGAGCCCCGGCCCCACCATCGAGTGCGTGGAAGGCGACAAGGTGCGGATTTTCGTCACCAACAAGCTGCCGGAGCACACCACCGTGCACTGGCACGGCATCATCCTGCCGGCGGGCATGGACGGTGTCGGCGGCCTCTCACAGCCGCATATCCCGCCCGGCAAGACCTTTGTCTACGAGTTCGAGATGAAGCACGCCGGCACCTTCATGTACCACCCGCATTCCGACGAGATGGTGCAGATGGCAATGGGCATGATGGGTTTCCTTGTGGTGCATCCGAAAGACCCGGCGCAGATGCGGGTCGATCGCGATTTTGTGTTCCTGATCTCGGCCTACGACATCGACCCCGGCTCCTACACGCCGCGCGTGGCCGAGATGACGGATTTCAATATGTGGACTTGGAACAGCCGCGTGTTCCCGGGCATCGACAGCCTGCCGGTACGCCTGGGCGATCGCGTGCGGATACGCTTTGGCAACCTGACCATGACCAACCACCCGATCCACCTGCACGGGCACCGCTTCGAGGTGAGCGGCACGGACGGTGGCTGGGTGCCCCCGTCCGCGCGCTGGCCGGAGGTGACCACCGACGTGGCGGTGGGACAGATGCGCGCCATCGAATTCATCGCCGACAACCCCGGCGACTGGGCCTTCCACTGCCACAAGTCCCACCACACCATGAACGCGATGGGCCATCAGCTGCCGACCATGATCGGCGTCAAGCAAAAGGACCTGGCCAAGCGGATGAACGCGCTGGTACCGGAGTACATGGCGATGGGCGAGGCAGGCATGGCGGACATGGGCGGCATGGAGATGCCGTTGCCGGACAACACCTTGCCGATGATGACAGGACAGGGACCATTCGGGCCGATCGAAATGGGCGGCATGTTCACGGTGCTCAAGGTGCGCGCCGGACTTGGCCGCAACGACTACCGCGACCCCGGCTGGTATCGCCATCCCAAAGGCACGGTTGCCTTCGAATACGCCGGCACGCCAGGCGCCAGCCAATGACCACGCCAGCCAGAAAAAGGAAAGACAACATGCGAAACAGGAAATCCCGTGCCGCTACCGCCTGGATGGCGGTGGCCAGTGCCGTTGCCCTCGCCGTCCCGTGCGCCGGTGCCTTCGCCGCCGGCAACCACGGCGGCCATCATGCCGGCGAGGCCGCCAGCGCCGCCAGCGCTATTGGCGAGCCTGGCGACGCGGCCAGCGTGAGCCGCACTATCCAGGTCAGCATGACCGACAACATGCGCTTCAGCCCGGCCGATATCCAGGTCAAAGCTGGCGAGACCGTCCGCTTCGTGGTGCGCAACGAAGGCAAGCTACGGCATGAGATGGTGCTCGGCACCGAAGCCGACCTGAAGGCGCACTACGCCGAGATGCTGAAGATGCCCGAGATGGAACACGCCGACCCGAACGCCGTCACGCTCGAAGCCAGCCAGCGCGGCGACATGGTGTGGCGCTTTACGCGCAGTGGCCGGGTGGACTTTGCCTGCCTGCAGCCCGGCCACTATGACGCCGGCATGCGCGGCAAGGTCAGCGTGCGCTAAGCGATTTCGCGGCGCGGCGACGCCGCGCCCTGTATGCAATACCAGCCAACCAGGAAGGAATGCAAATGAACCCCAGCAAGAACCTGCTCGCGCTGCTGCCGCTACTGGCAGCCTTCGCCACCTTGCCGGCCCAGGCCGCCACCAATGCCGGCAATGCTCTCGCCCCGGCCAGCGCGGCGCAAGCCGAGGCTGTGCCAATGACCGATGGGGAAATCCGCAAGGTAGATGCCGCGGCTGGCAAGCTGACCATCAAGCATGGCCCCATCACCAACCTGGATATGGGCGCCATGACGATGATCTTCCGCGTGCAAGACCCGGCCCTGCTGGGTCAGGTCAAGGAAGGCGACCAGGTGAGGTTCAGCGTGATCCGGGCCAACGGCGCGCTGACGGTAACCGCGCTGGTGGTGCAGCCGCCAGGGAAGTAAGAGGATGTTTTTCCGACGTTTATCCGACCCGGAAGAAATCGACCGTCTGCCCCGCGTTGACTGCCCGCTGTAGCCACTCCGGACGCTCGCCGGTACCGTCCCAACTCTGGCCCATGGCGTTGCGGTAAAGCGCCCGGGCTGGCTTTTCCGGGTCGGGGGCTGCCGCCGGCGCAGCAGCCGGGGGCGCAACGGCCAGCGTGGCCCTTGGCACTGCCTGAGCCGGTGCCGGCGGAGCCGGGGGGACAGCGAAACAGCCCGCTTCGAGTAAATCGTCGAGCGTGAGGCCGTGGCGATCCATCTGCTCACGGACCCACGTCGCCGCGGCTAGTTTGGCTTCATCAGACTCTGACATGACTTTCGTAATTGACTTTGCCGCCGGACAGATGGCCGGCAAAGCGGAGGAAGGGGGGGCAATCCAGCGGGTCAAGCCGCCTGTGAGGCAAGATTTTACAGGGTCTTGCGTCTTTGCTGGCGCAGACATTTCCTAAGCGTTAATGCCAGTTGCCGCGCGGCCCCTGGCACTCCCTCCGATCCCGCCAACGCACCGCAAGGTGCACACTCCGTCTCTCGGCGCCCGCCCGCATGCCAAAGCAGCGGCGACACTAGGCCAGGCAGGCGGCATTGACAATGCCGGCCGCCAGCGATACCACCCCCATCAGCGCACCCATGCCGCGATTATCCGCGGTGATTTCCTCGCTGACGCCGCGCAGCGCCCGCGCCACCAGCACATAGGCCAGCACCTGCACCACGAAGGCGCCAAAGCCCCACAGCACGAACATCGAGAAGGCGGCATTGTGCTGGATGCTGGCCGAGAGCGTCAGCGAAAACCCTAGCACCGCGCCGCCCAGCGACAAGGCCGCCGCCACATTGCCCTGGCGTATCAGTTCGAACTCGCGGTGCGGCGTGATCCGCGTGTATACGAGCAGAAACAGCCCCAGCATGGCGAAGCTCGAGAGAATATAGATCAGGTAGGCGTAGACCGGTTGTAGGGGCAATGTCATGTGGATTCCTGGTTGGGTTGGACCGGATTTGGAGCGGATCTGAAAGGGTGCGATGCGGCCTTAGCCGCCGCCGGAGCGCCCAGACCCGCCAAAGCGGCTGGTAAAGCCGCCGCGCGAGGACACGGCAGGCGCCCGGCTGACAGCGGCCGCGCGCATCGACATGCCGCCGCTCGCGCCACGCCCGAGACTGCCGCGGCTCAGCGTGGCCTCCTCGACCATCGTCGCATGCGGCGTGCCCGGCGCCTGGCTCACGCGGGTCAGGTTGCCGTTGCTGTCATAGACACCCATGGGCCGCGAATTGCCGCTCGACATGTCGCGCCGGGTCTGCGTGCCGTCTGGGTGGTAGACGGTGCCGGACTCGGTGTAGTACGGGCCGTACCAGCGGGCCATGCCGCCGTGATATCCGCCGTGATATCCGCCGTAGTAGCCGCCGCCATGGCCACCGCTGCTCGTGCCGGCGCTGCTGCCGTCGCTACCACCCGTATCCGCCAGGCTGGAGGCGTAGATGTTGTCGAGCGGCACGCCCTCGCAATCCTCGGGCGCATTCCAGTCGGCCACGCAATCGGCTTGCGAGGCATAGCTTGCGCGCCGCACGGTTACGGCTTCATCATCGCCATCGTCGCTGCATGAGCCAATCACCGCCACGCCGGCCGCCAGCGCGCAAGCGCCGATCAGCCACAGCGCCGGCGAGCGGGACTTGCGCCGGAGCGCGGGCTGGCCTGACCATGCGGACTGGCTGGAGCCGCTTGCCCGCGGCTGGTAGGAGCTGCCGTACTTTGACGGCTGGCCGCCCTTCTTGCCTTTCTTCTTGGCCATTGCGCTGCGTTTCTCCTTTCTTCGGATTAGCCGTGCTGAAAATAATGCGGGACGAAGAAGCTGGTGTTCTTGGCGATCGGTCCCAGTTCCTCGCGCACGCACAGGCCACTGGGCACGTCGTCGACCAGCCATACGCCGAGCGTGGTGTAGCGATCGTCAAAGCGCTGCGCGCTCGCGTAAGCCTGGTAGATGAAGCCTTCCTCGCCGTACTCGCCGGGATTCTCGAAACGCCCCTGCGGGGTCACCAGCGCCACGCTCTCGCCCTCGCGCGACAGGAACGGCTTCCTGGCGTAAGAGCGCCCGGCAAAGGTGGCTTCGCGAAACGAGGCCTCGAGCAGATTCGGATGGCCGGGGAACAGGTCCCACAGGATCGGCAGGATGGCCTTGTTGGAGAGCACGGCCTTCCAGGGTGGCTCCACCCATCGCACCGCACTGCCCGCCAGCTCCGTGCGATAGTCGGAAGTGGCCATCCATTCCCACGGGTAGAGCTTGAAGACCAGCTCCATCGGCTGGTCGTCGCCGTCGTAGAAGCCGCCGCGCCCATCGGAGCCAACCTGCTCCAGGTCGGTGAGCTTGACCGACCACCCTGCCTGCAGCGCCGTGTCCATCAGGTACTCGACATTGCAGACATCCTCCTGGCTGTCAAACATGCAGGCAAAATGCAGGACCTTGGCGTCGCGATAGTGGCGGCGCAGCCATTGCCAGCGCGACACCAGCGCTTCATGCAGGCCGTTGAACTGGTCGGCATCCGGGCGCACCGCCTCCTTCCAGAACCATTGCGCCAGGCTCGATTCGATCAGCGAGGTGGGCGTATCGGCGTTGAACTCGTACATCTTGGGTACGCCAAGCGCATCCATGGTCATGTCGAAGCGGCCGAACAGCGTCGGCTCGTCGCGGTCCCAGGAGGTGCGGATCAACTCGGCAAAATCCGGGGCAATGGCGAGCCGCGCAAACAGGTTGTGGTCAATCACGTGCTGCACGGCTTCCAGGCAGCGCTGGTTCAGATCGAGCGCGGCGGCATACAGCGCCTCGATCTCATGCGCCTCGAACTCGTAGGCGACGTCTTCGCGCCAGTAGAAGAACGTGTTGCGATCCACCTGGCGCGGCAGGTTTTGCTCGTCGAGCGAGTGGAAGTGAAAACCGATGCGCTCAAGCTGCTGCGGCCAGTCGGCACGCGGGGTCTGGGCAATGCGTTTCATGGCAGGGCGATCTCCGCGGCGCTCGGCGTTGGCGCCGGCGCGGATGCGGTAATGAGGAATTCGTCGAAGGCCAGCGAGCGACGGCCCGGCCTGGGCGTCCAGTCGGTGAAGCGCGTGACGAGAGGCGCCCACCAGCCGGCTGCGTGCTCCAGCACCGCGTGGTGATCCATGGCATCGGACTCGGTCACACCGCGCGCCGGATTGGCCTGCGCCCAGCGCATCCCGGCGACGATGCTGGAGGCCACCTGCAGGCTGGTGGCGGAGTTGTGCGGCGCCAGCGCGCGTGCCCGGTGGATGTCGAGCTGCGAGCCGTGCCACACCGCACCATGGCGCCCGCTCATCAGCAGCACGCCAAGCTCATCCACGCCATCGACGATCTCGTCCTTGAGGATGCGGTGGCTGGCAATGCGGCTGGCGTCGCGCTCGCCCAGCCACTGCATGGATGCCATCGTGGCGCGGGCGGGACGGTAGGCGTAGTAGGCCGTGGGCCGGTAATGCGGCTCGCCGGGCGTGGCACAGCTGAAATACTCGGCAATCGAGATCGATTCGTTGTGCGTGATCAGGTAGGCATCGAACGGACCGTGCAGCGCGGACCAGGAGCGCACACGGGTGCGGTGCCCGGGCCGGTCCAGCACGATCGCCGCATCGCTGCCGTAGCCATGGCGCCGGCCACCGGCAGGCAGCGCGGGCTCGTGGCTGCCCCAGCCCAGTTCGGCGTCCTGCAGGCATTCCGTGATGAAGCCGTCGGCCGACCAGGTATTGGCGAATTCGCCGTGCGCCGGATAGCCCGGGGCGCACTGGCTGTCGTGCTCCGCCACCTGGATCACGCGCACGTCGAGCCGGCGCGCGAGCCGGGCCCAGCCAGCCTGGTCCTGCGGTGGGGTGTCCGGCACGCCGGCGTGCCGCGCGAGTTTCAGCAAGGCCGCCTTGACCAGTAGCGAGACCAGCCCGGGATTGGCGCCATGAGCAACCAGCGCGGTGGACATCCGCTCGCGGCCGCGGGCAAATGCCAGCATCTCGCTGCGCAGAGCGTAGTTGCTCAGATGGGATGAGGCAGCGCCGTCTTCGTAGTCCCATGGTTCGATGCCGCTATCCAGGTAGAGCGCATGGTGTGCCTGCGCCAGCGCGATCAGGTCGCGGCTGCACACGGCGGGCGCCAGGTTAAGCAGGCAGGTTTGCGCCCCCAGCAGCGGACTCAGCACCCGCGCAAAGTTGTCCGGCGCTACCGTGGCATGCAGCGGCGTGGCCCGGTATTGCCGGGCCAGCGCCAGGCGGTGGGCGTCCATGGCCCGGTCGACAACCGTAACCGCCGCTTCCGGGTGCGCCTGCGCCAGCAAGGGCAGGATGGCCTGGCCGATGCAGCCAAAACCGACAATGACGATATGCTCGATGCGCTTGCTAGACATGATGACAAACAACGTGCCGGGCCAACACGCGGGCTGGGCCGGCAAAATTCAAAGAAAAATGAGGACGAAGGCGATGGACCCGCTCAGGGCACCCACCAGTACCGCGTGATGTGAAAGAAGATCGGCGCGGCGAACACCACCGAATCCAGCCTGTCCAGCATACCGCCGTGGCCCTGGATCATCTGGCCCCAGTCCTTGATGTTGCGGTCGCGCTTGATGGCCGACATCACCAGCCCGCCCAGGAAGCCCATCAAGGCGATCACCAGCGCGATCAGCCCCGCCTTCCAGGGTGAGCCGTATGGCGTGATCCACCAAAGCGAGGCGCCCAGCGCGGTGGCGCTGGCCACGCCGCCGACAAAGCCTTCCACGGTCTTGGACGGCGACAGCAGCGGCGCGATCTTGGTCTTGCCTAGCAGCTTGCCCCACACGTACTGCAGCACGTCGCTGCCCTGCACCACGATCACCAGGAATGCGATCAACAGCAGGTTGCGATCCTCGAAGCCCGGAATCGGCAAGGTCAGCAACGCCGGCACATGCGATACGCAGAACACGCAGATCATCACCGCCCACTGCACCCCCGCGCAACGCTCGAGAAAGCGCGTGGTCTCCGCAGACAGCGCTGAAAGTATGGGCAGGATCAGGAAAGCGTAGACCGGGATTAAGATGGAAAACAACCCATACCAGCCGGTGTACACCAGCACGTATTGCAACGGCAGGAAGACGAAGAAGGCGGCGACGATGGCGCGATGGTCCCCCCGCCGCGTGGTGGTGATGGTGATGAACTCGCGCAAGGCGAAGAACGACAGCAGGTAGAACAACACGATGATGGCGGTGCGCCCCATCACGAACGCTACCCCTAGCACGCCGATCATCCACCACCATGCCGATACGCGCGCGGCAAGGTTGTCGATGACCGCGTGCGGGCCGCCCCCGGCCACGCGCCAGCGCAGCAGCGCGGTCACCGTGGAAGCCAGCACGAGTACGCCCAGCACGCCGCCAAACAGCAGCCAGGTCTCATGCATCATGGTCAGGTGAGGAAAGGTCATGGGTTCTTAGTCCAGCGCGGGCGCCAGCGTCAGCAGGCCGTCCCGGCAGCGCGCCAGGAAATCATCCTTGGCTTCTTCCGCGCCCAGGGTCAGCGGCTTGCCGAAAGTCACGGTGCACAGCAGCGGCACCGGCACGATCTCGCCCTTGGGCATCACGCGGTTGAGGTTGTCGATCCACACGGGCACGAACTCGATCTGTGTGCAAACCTTCGCCAGGTGGTAGATGCCGCTCTTGAAGGGCAGGAGCCGTTCGTCGGTGGTATTGCGCGTGCCCTCGGGAAACAGGATCAGCGAGTCGCCTTTGCGCACCGCCTGCTGCATCAGGGCCACGGGATCGCTGCCCGGCTCGCTGCGGGTGCGATCGATCAGCAGCGCGTTGAATACATCCTTGCCGATAAAGCGGCGCAACGCCGACTTGTTCCAGTAATCCGCGCCGGCCACGGGCCGCGTGAGCGAGCGCAGCTCCGGCGGCAGGCAGCCCCAGATCAGCACGAAGTCGCCGTGGCTGCTGTGATTGGCAAAATAGATACGCTGCGCCGCGGCGGGCATGCAGCCGTTCCAACGCGCCTGCATACCGGTCAGCAAGCGCGCGAACAGGATGATGGCGCGCGCCACCAGTCTGGAAATCCACATCGTGTGTTATCTCAGCAGCAGTAGCAGCAAGGCCACCAGCAATTGCAGGGCAGCGAGTCCCGCGGCCCAGTGGAGAAAGCGCAAAGCGCCGCGAGCGCGCTGCACCAGGGATCGCCCGCCGGCCTCGGGACCCGCCCATCCGAGCAGCCCCAGCGCCTGGTCCAGCGAGGCCAGCGTCGAGACTGGATCGGCGATGCGCAAGGCCTCGGCAAGCGCCGCAAACAAGCGGCGGTCGATTGCCACGCGGATCAGCAGCCACAGCTGGACAGCGCCGAGCAACGCCGCCACGATGCCAAGCACCAGATAGACCTGCCCCGCCGGCGACAAGGTACCGGCCAGCAGCAGATTGATGAGTGCCAGCACCAACCCGGCCCAGAGCACGCGGCCGGCGCCATCGAGGCCACCCACCGCAGCCTGCGCCATCCAGTGCCCGGCGGCAGCATCCAGGTGATGGTCGTCATGCATCGGAACGGACATGGCCTGCTCCCCCAGAAGACTGTGCGGCCGCCTGCCGGCGGCGGATGAATTGCGACAGCGCCGCCACGCTATCCGGGCCCAGCACCACGGCCGGGCGCCCCTTGCGCAGCAGGGCCAGCGCCTGCCCGGCATCGCGCGCGCCGGCGTGGCCCGCGAGCCAGGCGGCGGCCACCAGCGCGCTGCGCGAATAACCAAGCGCGCAGCATACAAGCACCTTGCGGCCATCGCGATGCCATGATTCAAGCACGGCCACCGCTTCGTCCAGTTGCGCCGGCGCGGGCACCGTCAGGTCCAGCACCGGCACGCAGCGGTACCAGGCGGCATCCGCCAGCCGCGGCAACTCGGCGGTCAGGTCGAGCACGGCATCGGCCCCGAGGCGGCGCAATTCGGCGCCGCCGGGGAAGCGGCCGACCCAGAGGCCGGGCACGATCTGGCTGGCGCCGGGCTGGCGGCGCGTCCACCAGCGTGAGTTGGCCAGCGCGCCCAGCAGGTAGGGCGCCAGCACCCAGCGCGCGGCCATCGGCATGGTGCCGTCGTGCCGCTTCTGGAACATGGCCGGAACGCCCTGCCGGTAGATCGCCGCGACGCAAGCCAGCGACAGGGCCAGCCAGCCCAGCAGCAAGGCGGCCAGGGCCGAGGCGGGCAACAACGCCAGCGCTACCGCCCCGACGGACAGTGCGCCCACTGCGTAGCGCCCGGCCAGTTGCCGCGTTCGCACGCGGGCAGCGGGCACCGCATTGCCCTGCCCCATCCCGAAGGGAAACAGGAAAACGCAGAACCAGCCCACCAGCCAGCCGGTGGGCACGTCGATGACATGGTGCTGGTACGTGGTCAGCACCGACACACCGATCAGCGCGAACCAGCCGTGCAGCAGCCAGCGCCAGGCCCCGCGCGCGTGCACGGCATAGGCCACCCACAGGATCACCAGCAGGCTGATGTGCAGTGACGGCGCCTGGTTGAACGGCTTGTCGAAGCCGCCCAGCAACGTGAAGAGGTGGCCGGGCACGCCGTCGGCCTGCGGGCGATCAAAGGCGAATCGCAGCGGAAAGGCAATGAAGCAGGCAACCGAGATCAGTTGCGCCGCCAGCAAGCGCTTGGCATGGACGAGCAGGTCGGCACGCGTGCGCCAGAGGAAAAAGGACAGGCCGTAGAGCAGGTCGATCGACCAGTACGGCACGATGCTCCAGGGCACAAAGGGAATATGCCGCTCCCATTCAAAATAGAAGAACGGGACGTCGGCACGCTGGCTCGCCAGCCAGTTGGCCAGCCCATAGGACGAGAAAAACAAGGCGCCCATGCCGGCCAGCAGGACCAGGGCAAGGCCCCAGGGGCGAGCCTCGGCAGCGCCCGGCTCCCCTGCGGCCATGTCCGCGGCCCCGTCTTCGGCCTGCTGGCGCAGCATCACGCGACCCTGCGCGCCAGGCTGACTGTGAAGATGCCCCACGGGTCGATGCGCTGCGCGATCTTCTCGAAGCCGGCTTGCCGGACCAGTTCATCCATCTCCGCTTGCGAGCGGCGCCGCATCACCCAGGCCGAGCCTGCGCGATGGCTGGTGAGCGCCCGCGCAATGAACTCGAGCTGCGGATGCCAGGGCTGCCCGGTATAGACCAGGTAGCCGCCCGGCGCCACCGCCCGCGACAGGCCGCCAAGCGAACGAGACACCATGCCGTTGTCGCCGAACAGCTCATACAGGCCTGAGACGATGGCCAGCGTGGGGGCCGGATCGAGCGCGGCGAGATCGTCGCCGTCGAAGGCGTCGCCCTTCTCGAAGCGGGCAATATCGGACAGGCCCTTGCTGCGGATCAGCGCGCGGCCCTGTTGCACGTTGATATCGCTGTAGTCGCGCAGCAGGATGCTCTGCACCTGTTGCGCGGCCGCTCCGTTGATGCCCTTGGCTGCCAGCGCCTCCAGCACGTAGCGGCCATGGCCCGCGGCGATATCGACGATGCGCACCGGCACGCCGGCGGCGCGCAGGCTGCCGATGGCAACGCCAAGCAGCTCCTCGATGTTCACCTTGCGCTGGCGGATGCCCCGCCAGCCAATCGCGTCCAGGTAGTTGCGGTCGACCATCGAGCCGACGCCAAACCGCCCCTGCGCCTTGTTGCAGTAGACGTAGTCGAGCGTGGAGCCAGAATCGAAACCGGTCTTGTGCCCGAGCCGCACCCCGTCGGACAGCAGGCCGCCGAACTTCAGGCCGGCGCGCGTGAGGCCCCAGTAAATGCCTGCCGGGCTGGCCGCGGACAGCGGCTGCGCCAGCCGGTCGGACTCATCCTTGAAGGCGCCGCCGCGATCGGCGTTCAGCAAGGAGACCGGCGCCGATGGCGTCTCGAATTCGCGCACGATAAAGCGCCGCGCCGCCGCCACGGCCTGCGCGCGGTCGCGCTCGCCCAAGGTGTCGTGGTAGAAGCCGTCCAGCACGATGCGCTCCTTGACGCTGGAGCCCAGCCGCTCATAGAACGCATCCTGCGGGCCGCGATGCACCACCCAGTCCGCGCCGGAGATCAGCAACTGCGTGGGCACGGTGATGGCGGCCGCATCGGCCACGATGCGATCAGCCGTCTCGTAGAGATCCAGCAGGATATTGACGGCAATCGGGCGCGTAATCAGCGGATCTTGCTGGTAACTGGCGACCCGGTCGGGATCGTGCGTGAGAAACCTGGCCTTGACGTAGCTGTTGACGAAGAACTTGCCCCGCAGCTTGTGCATGAGCTTGAGGCCCGGCCGCGCCAGCGGCACGTAGAGCTTGACCTTGAACGCCGGCGAAGCCAGCACAAGGGCGCGGATCCGCGGCGCGTAGTCGTGCACCCACGTTGACGCCAGGACAGCGCCAACGCTCTGCGCGACCACGGCAATGCGCTCTACCGGAATGCCGTGCTCGGTGGCGATGTGGTCGATGAACGTCTGGATATCGCGCACCGACGTGGCCAGGCTGGGGCTATAGCCGCGCTCGCCCGGCGAACGGCCATGGCCACGCGCGTCCCAGGCGAAGAAGGCGTGGCCGGGCAAGCCCAGTTCGTCCACCAGGTGGGCGATGCGGCCCGAATGCTCGTGCCCGCGGTGAAACAGCACAACGGCGCCCTGCGGCGCCTGGCCTGTGGCAGGCGCCGCAGGCCAGTGGCGATAGAACAGCGACTGGCCATCGTGGGTTTCGAACTGTGACTCAATAGCGGTACGGCCGGTTTGACTATCCACGTAGTATCACTCCACGGGTTGGGAAGACGATTTGGCGTGCGGGGCTGCCTGGGCACGGGCCTGGCGTGCCTGCTCGCCCTCGGCCACGCCGCGGCGCACCCGGTTGGCGATGGTCAGCAACGACAGCAGCGACAACAGCACCCACAGCCAGTGAGCGGCATGCGCCAGGCTCAGCCCGAGGCCGGCCCATAAGCCCAGCGCGCCAAGTACCAGGGCCCGATCGCTCTTGCCCAGGGGGCCATCGTAGCGGCGGCTGGCACCGGCCAGCGGCCCGATCAGGCCAGCGCACTCGACGATGACGGCCAGCAGCGCGAACACCATGATCTCGCCAGCGCCAAACGGCGCAACGAGGGCGAACGGCAGGATCAGCGCAATATCGGAGACGATGTCCCCAAGTTCGTTGAGATAGGCGCCCAGCAAGCTCTGCTGCCCGTGCTCGCGGGCCAGCATGCCGTCGATGGCGTTGAGCGCCATGCGCACGAACAGCCATAGCGGCATCAGCAGGAAGACGCCCGGCAGCCAGGCCAGCGCGGCCACCAGCGCCCCCACCACCAGTGACCCGCCAGCCGCCGCCAGCGTGACCTGGTTGGCGGTGACGCCGCGCGCGGCGAGGCGCTTCACCAATGGCCGCAGAAGGGCCTGGAACTTCGGTTTGATCTGGTAAAGCGTCATGTTTCACGACCTTTTCAGGCCTAATGTCATCTTCGGTCGTCATTTTCGGCCATGGTATCCGCGCCCGCGGCCACTGGCCATGCCGGACCCGTTGCCCAGCCTCCCTGCAGCCGCCTTTGACGCGCGGATGGTGTGCTGCACGCCCGACAATCGGGCAAGCATAGCTTGATTGCGCGTTTTCGCCAATCACTAAGAACTTATGAGATTTTTGGCACATTTTCGACACAGTTTGGGCGTGCCGAGCCAAGTTGCTACCCGCCAGGATTAGCGAGTCACGCCAGTTGGCAAAAGTTGGGGCGCAACGGGGAGAAATTGCGCGAACTTCGAAGGCGTTGGAACTTGTGGAAATCACGTGGCGGCGGACAAGGAGTGCCGCCGAGGCAACGCCCGCCGCATGACAGCATTGTCATGTGCCGGTCATGTTGTCGTGGGTGCCTGTTTCTTAGACTGCCAGTACGGTCGATCGAAAGAGATTGCCCGCCCCTCGAATCCTCGGAGAAAAACAATGCGTACACTCAAGCAAGCCCTGCTCGCCACTGCGCTGGCCGCCACCCTTGGCGGTGTCGCCAGCCTCGCCAGCGCCGCCCCGCGCAGCGTGGACCCGTATCTCGATGGCGCGGCCACCGGCCAGGCGCGAGACATTTACACCCAGGGCGCCAACAAGCTCGGCCCGCGCGACCCGTTCACCGACGGCGCACGCAGCGGCACGCGGGACCCGTTCACCGACGGCGCGCGCAACGGCACCCGCGACTCGTTCAGCGACGGCGCATAAGCATCGGCGCCGAGCGCCGCCGATCAGCGGATCTCGCTGTAGATTTGCCTGGCTTCGTTGGCCGAAGCTAGCGGGCGCCCAAGCGTGCGCGCGCCTTCGGCCGCCTGCCCGACAAGTGCCGCGTTGCCTGGCGCGGTGCTGCCGTCGCGCAGCTTCAGGTTGTTCTCGAAGCCCACCCGCACGTGCCCGCCAAACGCAGCGGCCGTGGTCACGCAGGCATTCTCCTCGCGCCCGAAGGCGCAGATTGCCCACGGCAGCGCGCCGTCATAGACCTGCAGGAACGGCAGCAGGTCGCGCGGCGACGATACCTGCCCCGCCGAATACCGGCCCAGCACAAACAGCACCGACCACGCACCCGGCGGCACCAGCCCGCGCGCGCGCAGCGCTTGCCAGCGCGCCACGTCGGCTGCGTCGTACAGGATGATCTGCGTCATCACCCGCTCGCGTGCCAGCCAGGCCAGGAAATCGGCCAGCTCGGCCTCGGCAATGTCCGGTACGGCGATCTCGCGCAGCCCGATGGAAACTGCCTCCGGGCGCAGCTCGCGCACCATGGCGATCTGCTCGGCCGCGCGGTAGATGCCGGCGGCTTCGCTGGTCACCTGGACCAGCAACGCATCGCCCACTTCTTTCTTCACCACGGCAAGCGCTTCGCGATAAATCTGTGGATCCAGCGAATGACGGCCGTCGGGCTGGCGCACGTGCATGTGCATCATGGCCGCGCCGGCTTCCAGGCAGGCCCGCGCGTCCGCCGCCAGTGCCGCCGCGGTCAGCGGCACGGCCTGGTGGTCCTTGGCGGTCTTGTAGGCGCCGTTGGGCGCGACGGTAATGATCAGCGGCGAATCCGCCAGCAAGGTGTGTTCACTCATAGTGCGCTCTGGTCGACCTGGTCGATCTAATCGATTTAGTAAATCTGGTGGATCTGGCGAGGTTCAGGGTTCGATCTTGGGCAGCTCGGGCGCGATCAGGTCGAGCCCCGCGCGCAGCAGCCGATCATAGCGCTCACGTTCCGCGGCGATGGTCTGCGGCGTCCACTGGTAAAAGCCTTCACCGCTCTTCATGCCGTGGCGGCCGTCCGCCGCGCGCTCGGTCAGGCACCGGGCCGGCTCCGCCGCGTTGTTGAACGTGGGATACATGGTAGCCCCGGCCGCCGCATGCACGTCGATGCCAGCGTGGTCGCGCTGCATGACCGGCCCGGCGGCCAGGAAACGAAAGCCGAAGCCAAAGCGGACCGCCGCATCCACATCCTCGGGCGAGGCGATGCCGCGGTCGATCAGGTCGAAGGCTTCGCGCGACAGCGCGTGCTGCAGGCGGTTGGCGAGGAAACCCGGCAAGTCCTTCTTCACCTTGACCGGCACCATGCCGCAACGCCGCATGAAAGCGATCAAGGCGTCGGCGCCGGCCTCGGCGCTGCCCTCGCCCAGCACCACCTCCACCAGCGGCACCAGGTGCGCGGGCATGAAGAAATGCAGGCCGAGCATGCGCTCGCGGGTGGGCAGGCCCGCGCCGATGGCGCTGATCGGGAAACTCGAGCTATTGCTGGCGAGGATGGCATCCGGGCGCGCACGCTGGGCCAGGTCGGCGAACAGCGCACGCTTGATGTCGAGCCGCTCGGGGATGCACTCGATCACCAGGTCGACCGTGCTCCAGTCGACCGTGTCGAGCCCTGCGGCTACCGTCAATCCCGCCAGGCCGACCTCGGCCGCAGGGCCAATCGCGGCGAGATTGGCGGCTACCCTTGCGGCGACTGCCTGCGCGCGCGGCGCATCCGGCTCCACGACGGTGGTGCGGCAGTGCGCACGGGTGAGCACCACGGCCACGTCGGCGCCCATGGTGCCGCCGCCTACCACCACGGCGTGTGCGGTGCCAGGTGCGGCTAGCGAAAAGTGGGCGGCGTCGGGCATGGCGTTCCTTTGAACTGTCTGGTGTTGTCGTTGGGCGGCTGAACCCGTGTTTGCCATGAAAATATGGCGAAAACATCGCCTGCGCCACGTCATGGCCCGGGTTCAGCGGGATTGACCATGAGTGTAGACAAGCCGCTTTGATTGATGAATCAGATTTTCTGGATAGAATGATCGACAATCAAGATCAATCCGCCGTCCATGCCGTGAAAATCAATCTGTCGATGCGCGATGTCGAGACCACCCTGGTGCTTGGCCGCACCCTGAACTTCCGCCAGGCAGCGGGGCAGTTGCACCTGTCACAATCGGCGCTGTCCACCCAGATCCTGCGCATCGAGGAATCCCTCGGCGTGCGGCTGTTCGATCGCACCACCCGCACCGTGCGGCTGACCGCGGCAGGCGAAGTCTTCATGCAGCAGGCTGCGATCCTGCAGGCCGCCTTCCGGGACGCCATCGACGCCGTGAGCGGCATTGCCAGCGCCGAGCGCGGCCATGTTGCGGTGGCCGCCCTGCCCTCGCTGGCCGCCCGCCTGCTGCCGCGCGTGCTGATGGCCTACCGGCGGGAGCATCCCAAGGTCACGCTCAAGGTCTTCGATACGCTCTCCGGCCCGGCCTTCGACCTGGTGCGTGCGGGCGAGGTGGATTTCGCGCTGACCGCGGCCGACCCGCAGCAGGCGGACCTGCACTACGACCCCATGATGTCCGACCGCTTCGTGTTGCTGATTCCCAGCGAGCACCCGCTGGCCCACGGCAAGGGGCCGGTGCGCTGGGCCGATACGGTGGACGCCGGCCATGTTTCCATGACGCACCCCAGCAGCGTGCGCCAGTACGCCGAATGGGCCTTCCTGCAGAACCGTATCCGCTTCCAGCCGGTGTTCGAGGCCGAGCACCTGGCCACCATCGCGGCCATGGTCGAATGCGGCTTCGGCGTGGCGGCGCTGCCTGAGATTGCGGCCGGCACGGTGCGCCAGGCCGGCATTGTCGAGCGCTTGCTCACCGCGCCGGTGACGGAGCGCTCGATCGGGCTGGTGACGGCACGCAACCGCAGCCTGTCGCCCGCGGCGGCGGCGCTGGTCGGCGTGCTGCGCGCCCACCTGGCCCAAGCCGACGGCGGTGTTGCCGATCCGGCATGAGCGAGCGGGGACGGGATCGCGAGAAGCGGTGGGCAAAGCGGTGGGCAAAGCGCACAAGGCTTGAAAGCGCGCGCGATATCGCGGTATGTTCGGAGCCGGCAGCCACCTAAGCGCAAGGATCCCTTAGTGACACAGTCGTCGCCCACAGTACACACAATGCAACCCGGGCCCTCCCGCGCCCGGCAACGGAGGCGCGCTTGAATATCGTCGTCGACGTGCTCATCCTGGCGGGCGCGCTGCTGGCCATCGTGGCGGTGGTGCAGGTCGCCGCCGCCAAGCTGGCACTGCCTGAGTCCACGCTGCTCTCGGCCATCGGCATCGCTATCGGCGCGGGCTATGTAGCCGTCGACGCCGCCTACCCGCAGTTCGCCTTGCATTTCCTCCATCCCCTGATCGACCCGGCGCTCCCGCCCGAGGCCTATCTGTGGATCTTCCTCCCGCCTTTGCTGTTCCACGCCGCGCTGACCGCCGATGTGCGCAGCATGTTGCCGGACGCCGCGCCGATCCTGCTGCTGGCCATCGTCGCGGTGATCGTGGCCACGGGCGTGATCGGGCTGGTCACCACGCTGGTCAGCGGCGCCAGCCTGGTGGTGTGCCTGCTGCTGGGCGCGGTGGTAGCCACCACCGACCCGGCCGCCGTGATCGCCATCTTCCGCGATGTCGGCGCGCCCGGCCGGCTGATCCGGCTGGTGGAAGGCGAGAGCCTGCTCAACGACGCCGCCGCCATTGCCATTGCCGGCGTGCTGGTGGCCATGCTGACCGGCCATGGCGCCGAGGCCACGCTGGCCGCTGGCGCGCGGGAACTGGCCTGGTCATTCGTGGGCGGCGTGGTGTGCGGCGCGATCGCCGGACGCCTGCTGGCCGACCTGCTGCCGCGCCTGGCCGGGCTGGCCATGGCCGAGGGCGCGCTGACGCTGGCGCTGCCCTATCCGCTCTACCTGCTCGCCGACCAGTTGCTCGGCGTGTCCGGGGTGGTGGCCGTGGTATGCGCCGGCCTGATGGTGAGCGCGCTCGGGCCCACCCGGCTGAGCCCGCGCAACTGGAACCACATGCGCATGATCTGGGAGCAGTACGCCGGCATCACGGGGGCCGTCGTGTTCTTGCTGGCGGCGGTGCGCGTGCCGTCCTTGCTGGCCGGGGTGAGCGTGCATCACGGCTTGCTGCTGCTGGCACTCGTAGTGGCCGCGCTGGGAGCGCGCCTGCTCACGCTGTTCGGCTTGCTGCCACTGCTCTCCTGGCTGAAGGTCAGCGCGCCGATCAGCAATGCCTACAAGCTGGCCATTGCGTGGGGCGGCCTGCGCGGCGCGGTGACGCTGGTGCTGGCGCTGGGCATCGCCGAGAACGAGGCGCTGCCGTACGAGGCACGGCACTTCATCGCCATCCTGGCCACCGGATTCGTGCTGGTCAGCCTGCTGCTCAACGGCACCACCCTGCGCGGGCTCATCCACCGGCTCGGGCTGGACCAGCTCACCGCCCAGGACCGGGCATTGCAGCAGCAGGCCATCCAGCTCTCCACCGAGGAGGTCGAAACCACGCTCAACCACATCGCGCAGACCTTCGACCTGCCTCCCGCGGCGGCGCGCGAGGTGGCGCAGCGCTACCGGCGCGACATCGAGCTGGGCGCGCTGGAGTTCGATTTCGACGCCGCGCTATCCGAGCGCGACCGCGTCACCATTGGCCTGGTCACGCTGGCCACGCGCGAGCGCGAACTGATCCCGGAGTACGGCGACGGTGTGATCTCGGTAGCCAACCTCGACGCCATGATGCGCAACACCACGCTGATGATCGACGCCGCGCGCGAGCATGGCCGCCTGGGCTACAACCGCGCCGCCCGGCATATCCTGGATTACCAGCGCGGCTACCGCGTGGCGCTCTTCCTGCACCAGCGCCTGTCGATCGACCGGCCGCTGGCCCACGCGCTGGCCGACCGCTTCGAGCTGCTGGTCTGCCGCCAGACGGTGCTGGAGCGGCTGCGCCAGTACAACCGCTCGCTGCTCACGCCGGTGTTCGGCGCGCGCATGGCGACCTTGCTGGACGGCGTGCTGGAGGAGCGCGTCAAATCGGCCGGAGGTGGCCTGGATGAGATGCGCGCGCAATTCGGCGGCTACACGGTGGCGCTGGAGAAGCGCCTGCTGATGCTGTTTGCCCTGCGCAAGGGCCAGCGTTCGCTGGAGGCCATGCGCGAGGAGAAGGTTATTTCCAGCCAAGCCTACAACCAGATAGCGCGAGTGATCCAGCGCGCGTGGCGGGCCAACCTGGCGCGTCCGCCACTGCGCAGCGCGCTGTCCGCGCAACCGATGCCAGCTCCGGAGTCTGCGTCCCGCGAATGAGGGGCACCGTGCTTCGCGCAAGTTATCGCGCCAGGCGGCGCTGCCAGCGCGATCAGGGTGAATCCGCCTGGACGGCCGGTTCCGGCTGGTACCGGACCGTGTTGTTGCGTCCGTTGCGCTTGGCCTGATAGAGCGCGATATCCGACTTTTTCAGCACCTCGCCAACCTCCTCCGCCGAAGAAGGAAAATGCGCGACGCCAAGCGAAACCGTCACGACCCCACCGGTGGGGTTAGGCGTCTTTTCCACAGCCTCGCGCAAACGCTCCGCAATCAGGAACGCATTGTCCGCGGTCGTGCCGGGCAGCAAGATAACGAACTCCTCCCCGCCGTTGCGGCATGTCATGTCGCCGCCCCGGGAGCCGGCCCGCATCAGGCTAGCGATATGCGCCAGCACCTCGTCACCGACATCGTGCCCGTAGCGGTCATTGATCGACTTGAAGTGGTCCACGTCGAGCGTGATGACGGCAAAGGACTGCCCGCCAAGCGCGTACAGGCTGAGCGCATTGCCCAGCCCGCGCCGATTGCGCAGCCCCGTCAGTGCGTCGGTGATGGATTCATGGTTGAGCCGGTCCAGCTTGCTGCTGGTCAGGCTCATGCCCCGCAGCAGCGCCTTCTTGAGACGATCGGCTTCGACATACCTGGCCTGGATCCGCTCGATCCGCTCCATCCCGTCGGGCGTGGTCCCCATCCGGGCATCATCGGCCAACTGCCCCAGCGGCCGCGAGATCCAGCGGGAAAACCACAAGATAAAGACCAGCGACAGAAGCAGGATGGGAATGCTGTTGCCGAACGTCACCAGCACCAGGTCATTCAGATCGGCTAGCGTGGCTTGCGTGGATCTTTGCGCCACGATGCCCCACCCGGTGGACGCGACCGGCGCATAGCCTGCAAGCATCTCGACACCGTACTGGTTCATTATCTGCTGCGCGCCCGCTGCGCCGCTGGTTACCGCCAGCACGACCGAATTCTTGAAGATCGACTTGCCAACATGGGTGTCGTCCGGGTGAAAAATCACGGTGCCCTTACGGTCCACCACATAGACATAAGAGCTATCCCGATAATAATGGCTATCGAGAATCTCATGCAGCAGGTTCTTGGCATTCAGATAAATCGTACCCCCGACATAACCAAGCAGCCGCCCCTCCGCATTAATGATGGGATGGGAAATAAAGATAATCAGCCGCCCGCTGGAAGTTGTAAAGGGCTCGCTGATCGCCGGGGTGCGGGTGGTCAGGAGCGTGTGCCCCCAATCGGACCTCACGCTCTGTCCGGCCCGGCGCAAGGCCGCTGGCGACACGGATAGCACCATGCCGTCCTGGCGGACGATGGCCACCGAGTTCAGGCTCCTGGTCTGCAAGCGCAAGCGCTCGGCCTCCTCGTTCACACGGGCCGGATTGTCCATGGCCGCAGCTAGCAAACTGGCGCTGTATGCCAGTTGCTGCATGGTGCTTTCAAGATGGGCTCCCGTGGACTCAGCCAGCTTGGCCGCATAGACACGGTTGGCTTCCAGCGTATTCCGGATCAGCAGGTCGCGCTGCACGCGGTAACTGGAGTACAGCGCATTGGCCATGGTCAGCAGGACCGATCCCAGGGCCAGGAGCAGGATCAGACCACCTAGCCCTATTTTGGGCGAGCGCTCCGGAAGCGGCTTACACGGTTGCGCTGACATCTCTTTTGCAGGCCGACAATCTTCAGAATCTTCAGAAGGGACCGATTTTAGCACGGTCCGCTGGCTAATATTCCTGCCACAACGCGCAAATGCCAGCCCTCGCGGTTAAGATTGGGAAAGGGATTTCAAGTTTCCCCTCGACTGGCGTATTGATTTTCCCCAATATTTCCATTAACCATGCCCGGGAGACAAATAATGTAATGTTAATGTACTAAGCAGGCCCTCCGGCACGCTCTCGTTCTGCTGCGAGGTAAGCGTCGCGCGAGGGCAGCAGATGGCTACGGCATAGCGCGACAAGATCCTCGCGCCGGCCCTCGCGCAGGGCCTCGATCATGGCCCAGTGTTCCTGTCTGGCACGCTCGCGATAGCCCGCTGCAGCCAGCGACCCAAAGCGGATCGGATGGGCGCGGCGCGCGTATTCCTCGATGGCCTGCCGCAGCACCGCATTGTCGACCAGGGCGAACAACTCCCGGTGAAAGCGCTGGTTGATGCGGAACACCGCACGCGCATCGCCCGCGGCCACCGCAACGTCGTGCTCCTGCTGCACGGCCACCAGCGCCTGCAACCGCACCGCGGGCACCGGCAGCGCGATCAGGCCGGCGGCGTGCGTTTCCAGCACGTCGCGCAGTGCGTACAGCTCCATCACCTCGCGCGCCGGAAAGGCGCGCACCACCGCGCCAACGTTGCGCTTGCGCTCGACCACGCCCATGCCTTCCAGCGTGACGAGCAGCTGGCGCACCACATGGCGCTTCAGGTTGAAACGCGCCATCAGGTCGTCTTCGACCAGCCGCTCGCGCGGACTTAGCAAGCCAAAGACGATGTCTTCCTCAAGGATCGCGGCGGCGGCCAGCATGGCTTGGGCACCGCCGGCGGTATCGTCCTGCATGCTATGCGCCGCTTGTGCGCGCGTTCCTGCACGGGTTGGTCGATCCATGACAGGACGCTCAGGACTTGCGCGGCACGGTTTCGCTGGTCCGCGCGGCACGCAGGAAATCGAAGTCCACGCCCTGGTCGGCCTGCGTCACCGTGGCCAGGAACAGCTTGCGATAGCCGCGCTCGGCGGTAGGCCGCACCACTTCGTGTTCGGCCGCGCGGCGGGCCAGTTCCGCGTCGTCGATCAGCAGGGAAATTTCGCGCCGCGCCACCGACAGGCGGATGCGGTCGCCGTTGCGCACGTGCGCCAGCGGGCCGCCGATGGCGGCTTCCGGCGTCACGTGCAACACGATGGTGCCAGCCGCGGTCCCGCTCATCCGGCCGTCCGAGATGCGCACCATGTCCTTCACGCCGGCACGCGCCAGCTTCCTGGGAATCGGCATATAGCCGGCCTCGGGCATGCCGGGCGCGCCGGTCGGCCCGATGCGCTTGAGCACCAGGATATCGTCGGCTTTCACGTCCAGCGCGTCGTCGTCGATGCGCAGCGCCATGTCCTCGGCATCTTCGAACACCACGGCGCGTCCTTCATGCTCCATCAGCACAGGATCGGCGGCGGATTGCTTGATGATGGCGCCGCCCGGAGCCAGGTTTCCGCGCAGCACGGCCAGGCCACCCACCGGATAGATCGGCGCGTCGAACGGGCGAATCACCTCCTGCGCGAACGGCGCGGGCGCGGCGTCGAGCTCCTCGCCCAGCGTGCGGCCCGACACCGTCAGCGTGTCCAGGTGCAGCAGCGGGCGCAGCTCGCGCAGCAGCGCGGGCATGCCGCCTGCCGCGTGGAAGTCTTCCATGTAGTGCTGGCCGGAGGGCTTCAGGTCCACCAGCACGGGGGTCTCGCGGCTCATGCGGTCCAGCCCGGCCAGGTCAATGTCGATGCCCAGGCGCCCGGCGATGGCGGTCAGGTGCACGATGCCGTTGGTGGATCCACCGATAGCCAGCAACACGCGGATGGCGTTCTCGATCGCGCGGCCGGTGAGGATGCGGTCCGGCGTCAGGCCGCAGCGGGCCATGGCCACGGCAGTGGTGCCAGTGCGCTCGGCCACCCGCACGCGGTCGGCGGTGACCGCCGGGGCCGACGCACCGCCGGCCACCATCATGCCGAGCGCTTCGGTCAGGCAGGCCATGGTGCTGGCCGTGCCCATCACCGAGCAGGTGCCCACGCTGGCAACCAGTTGGTTATTCACGTCAGCAATCTCGGGCGCATCGATCTCCTCGGCGCGGTAGCGGCCCCAGTAGCGGCGGCAATCGGTGCAGGCGCCCACGCGCTCGCCGCGATGCGAGCCGGTGAGCATGGAGCCGGTGACCAGCTGGATCGCCGGCACGCCGGCCGAGGCCGCGCCCATCAACTGCGCGGGCACGGTCTTGTCGCAGCCTCCGATCAGCACCACGGCGTCCATGGGCTGCGCGCGGATCATTTCCTCGGTGTCCATCGACATGAGGTTGCGCAGGTACATGCTGGTAGGCGCCGAGAAGCTCTCATGCACGGAGATGGTGGGAAAGTCCACCGGCAGGCCGCCCGCCAGCATGACGCCGCGCTTGACGGCTTCCACCAGTTGCGGCGCGTTGCCGTGGCAGGGGTTGTAGCTGCTGTTGGTGTTGACGATACCGATCACCGGGCGCGACAACGCGTCGTCGGTATAGCCCGCGCCCTTGATAAAGGCCTTGCGCAGGAACAGCGAGAAGCCTTTGTCGCCATAGTTGGTCAGGCCCTTGCCCAAGCCGCTCTCGGCGTCTTGCGCTGGCTCGAAGGGGTCCTGGCCGGCCTGTGCCGAAGCGGAAGGGTCCTTGCGGGAATCGTGGGAGCCGGCCATGCACATCTCCAATAATATTATTGATAATCGAGGCAGGCATCATATCTGGCCTTGCCACTCAGCCGCAATGGAAAATTCAGCCCTGCACCTTTAATTGAAGATTCAGATCAGTCGATAGAAAACTTCTGATTCTTCTATCAAGCGACGCCCCCTACACTCTGCCGTAGCGACGAGCCGGGCGTCCCGCGCCGCACAGCCTTGCTGTGCCTTCCCATCCATACCAACCCGGCGCAGGAGATTCCCCTATGACCGGCATTCGACGCCACGCGCGAACGCGCGTTTCCGCGCCCAGGCGCCATCTGATTCTCTGCGCGCTAGCGGGCGCCATGCTGGCAGGCACAGCCGCCTTGCCTGGCCTGGCCGCTGCCGCCGACTATCCCACCAAGCCGATCCGCCTGGTCGTGCCCTACCCGCCGGGTGGCGCCACCGACGTCATCGGCCGCACCCTGGCGCAGCACCTGTCCACCGCGTTGGGCCAGCAGGTCGTGGTCGACAACCGGGCCGGCGCCGCCGGCAATATCGGCGCGGAGCTGGTCGCCAAGTCGCCGGCCGACGGCTATACCCTGCTGATGGGTGCTTTAACCAGCCACGCGATCAACGCGGCGCTGTACAAGAACCGCGTCTCCTACGACATCGAGAAGAGCTTTGCGCCGGTGGCCATCGTGGGTACCGTGCCGCTTGTGTTCGTGGTCAATCCCAGCGTCAAGGCCAACAGCCTGCCGCAGTTGATCGCGCTGGCAAAAACCACCCCTGGCGCGATCACCTTTGCCTCCGCCGGCAACGGCTCGCCCCAGCATCTGGCCGGCGAGATGTTCAAGCGCATGGCCGGCGTGGACATGCTGCACGTGCCTTACAAAGGCAGCGGCCCCGCCATGACCGACCTGATCGGCGGGCAGGTGCTCAGCATGGTCGAGACCGTGCCGGCGGCGCAGTCCTACGTGAAGGGTGGCAAGATCCGCGCGCTGGCCGTTACCACCAGCGAGCGCGTAGCGGCGCTGCCCGACGTGCCAACTGCCAATGAAGCGGGCCTGAAGGACTTCGAGGTCAACTCCATGTTCGGCATCGTGACCCCGGCCGGCACCCCGGCACCAGTGGTGGACCGGCTCAACGCCGAGCTCAAGAAGATCCTGGCCGAGCCCGACGTGAAGGCCTCCCTGCTCAAGCAGGGCGCCATCGCCACCTGGACCACGCCAGCGCAGACCCAGGCCCGCATCAAGTCCGAGCTGGCGAAGTGGACCGCGGTGATCCGGGAAGCGGGCGTCAAGCCAGAGTAAGCCGCCCCGCAGCCGGATCCCGGAACGCAGGTTGCCCGCCCCGCCCTGATGTGACGGGGTGGGCGCCTGCCGTCGCGCGCCTTGACACCCTGACGATTGCGCCTATGATGACTAGCGCAATGCTGCGGCGCAGCAAGTGACGATTGCCACCGGCGAAATCCCTTCGGACGCGTTGCCTCGTCATGATCTATCGGAGACGCTCATGGCTACCCTATCTCACGCTGAACACGTCGAGGCGCCTCTGCCTTACCCCGTCATCGATTTTGGCCTGGCAAGCCCCTGGGCGCAGGTGGCGCAGAAGATCGGCGCGCTGAACCTGCAAACGGCAAAGACGCTTATTGCCGAAGGCACCGACTACTTGCGCGAGGCGGCCGCGCAACCGTTCAGCTTCACCACGTTCCGGCCCGAGCTGGCCGACGTGATGGCGCAGCACATTGCCGCCTACACCCACAGCCTGATCGAGATCGTGTTTGGCGCGAACGCCGATTTTTCCGACAACGTCCAACGCCATTTCGCCACGATCGGCGGCCAGGATCCGTTTCAATGGTGCCTGATGGGCCGGGATTTCCTGCCGGAGTACGGCAGCGGGCTGCCCACCATGGGCGCGGCGATGACGGGATGGGTCGCGGCCTACCTGCCAGGCGGCAAGCTGCTGCCGGAAGCAACCGTCGAAAACGCGCCGCGCAAGACTGCGCTGCTGGCGGCACCGGCCGACGTAGTGGAGGCGGTCGCGGAGCCGATTGTGGAGCCAGTCGTGGAGCCGGCCAAGCCAGCCGAATAAACCCGGCTCAGGTGACCCTTGCCGGTCACGTCCGCCAGCAGCAACTGCGGTGCCCGCCTTGAGCGGGTGGCGCGAACTGGTGTGGCGAAGTTTCAATGGCAACCGGCCTGAAGTGGGATTCCCCGGCTGCGTCGTCCTACGCGCGTAGCAAGAAAACGCTGATCCGATGCGTCTGAATCAGCGCTTGCACAGCGCGCTTGGCTAGGTCATTGGCAGGCGGTGCCGGGCACAGGCTTGCCCGAATTGGTCATGCCCTGGCAGGCGTCGCCGACAATGGTGTCGGAATCGAAGGCGGCGTTGTTATATGGCTTGAGCCTGCCCGCTACCGTGCAGCAAAAGCGCGGCTCGCCCGGGACGGGCGTTGCCGGCGGCGCGCTCTTCGCCATGCGGGAGGACGCAGGCACCTGACTGGCGGCGGGGGTCGGCGCGGGAGCAATACGAGAGACTGGCGGCTTGGCGGGCTGGTCGACGCTCTGTTCGTCGTCATCTGGAGACACGCACTGGCCCTTCTGGCAGATCCGCTCCCCTTTGCACTGCATGTCGTATTGGCAACCCGCTGCGTATGCGTGCAGCGGCGAAGCCATCGCCAACGTGGTGGCGAACAGCAAGCCCAGCGTTCTCATGTTTCCTCCTACTCGACTGCCAGCTCGAATCGTACGAACCGCCCGCGCCGGATCGTATGTTCCGGCACTGGCGAGCGCCAGGCACCGCGCTGTTTTGCACGGGATACCCGACTCCGGCGTCAACCGCCACGTCAGCCGAAGCGATCCACCGCCACCTCTAGCATAGGCATCGGGACCCGACACAGGGAACCCCTCCATGCAAGCGTGTGAGCGCCGCACCACCAAGGGCGGCGACGACAAAAGAGCGCTGCGCGCCGTGCCCGGCCAGGGCGTGCAAACGCCCGTGTGAACCCGCTTGCGACCTGCGCCCGCACACTTCAAGTCCTTGTATGATTGCCGCTGGATTCATTGCACTACCCTGCCCCACACCATCCGACCCTTCCAGAGGCAAGTCGAATGATGTTTCGCACCGTTGAGTCAGAGTTGCTGAACAAGCCGGTGCCGGCGCCGGTGCAAGCGGAGTTTGCCCAGCATGAATTCGAGAGGCTGCAGCGCTTTTGCCTCATGACCTTCGCGGCCAGCGTGGGGATCTGGCTCGTGTTCGATCTGCTGGTCAGCTTCAAGGGAGGCCAGGGTTTCACGATCAACTCGATCCTCCACCTTGCCCTGTTGTCGGCGCTGACCACGGCCGTGCCCTTCGTGCGGCGCGCGCAACAATTCCAGATCCTCAACTTTGCCTTTGTGCTGGCCTTCTGCGTGGGTGCCCGCCTGGTGCTGGACGGCACGCCGGACGACACCCGTCCGATCTGGTCCATGCTGGTGGCGGCCAGCGTGCTGTTCTGCGCCTCCACGCTGCCACTGAGCCCCAGGGCGTTTTTCGGCGTCATCGCGCTGGCCTGGGTCCTGCTCTTTCCCATGATGGCGGCGCAGGACCTGCTGGAACTCAAGGGCATCCTGGCCGTCTGCTACGCGCTCTATTTCACCGGCATCACGGTGTACACATTCATCACGCTGCGGCGCGCGAAGCTGCAGAACTTTGTCATGGCGAAGACCTTACTGCAGCAGGCTTATGTGGACGCGCTGACTGAGATTCCCAACCGCCGGGCCTTCATGCTCAACGTTGGCAGCCTGGTGCCGCGCGCCACCGCGGAGCAAGACCACTACCTGGCGATGGTGGACATCGACGACTTCAAGACGGTCAATGACCGCTACGGCCACGACATTGGCGACGCAGTGCTCAAGCACGTGGCCGCGGGGATCAAGCTGGTGATGGGGGACTGCCAGTATGCGCGCCTGGGCGGAGAGGAATTCGGCATTTATCTCAAGGGGATGACGCGCGCCGAGGCGGAAATCCGCATCGGCATGCTGTGCCGCAGCATCCGGGATGCGCCATCGGAGCCCCCTGTGACCATCAGCATTGGCGTCACCCGCATGATCAGCGGCGACACGCTCACCAAGGCGCTCATCAAAGCCGATGAAGCGCTCTATGATTCAAAGAGGGCCGGCAAGGACAAGTACACGTTCCACCAGGAGCCCCGCCAGCCCGAAGGATCGCCATGACCCATATCAACCTGCTTTGCGCTGCCTGGCTGGCATCCGCCTGCCTTGCCGGCACGGCGCTGGCTCAGTCAAGCACCGTGGTTATCAACCAGAGCGGCATTTCTGCCTCGGGCACGTCCGGGAGCAGTGTCGTCATCGTCAATGGCCAGGTAGTGGCTTCCCATGACGCCATTAAGGGAGGCGGCCCCGAGAAGACCGAGCAGCGCATGGTTGGCGCGTTCTCCAGCGTGCAGCTCAATGCCCCGGCCGATGTGGTGTTCTCGGTTGCGCTCGCGTACTCCGTTTCCATCACCGGGCCCGCGGACATCCTGCCGCTGGTGCTCACCAGCCTGGACAACGGCAGGCTGACGATCGGCCTGAGCGCGCCAGTCGTGCTCGCGGCACCGCTCAAGGTGGCCATTACCGGGCCCTCGCTCCAGGCGGTCAGCATTCCCGGCGCCGGCACCCTGCGTGCGTCCGGCCTGCACGAAGCATCCATCGACCTGCGCCTGTCCGGTTCCGGCTCAATCGTTGCCGAGGGTACCGTGGGCAGCGTGCGCGCCGCGATCTCCGGCTCCGGCGAGGTGGATGCCAGCGCCTTGCGCGCGCAGAGGCTTGACGCGCAGGTCAGCGGCTCGGGCCGCATCCTCGGCTACGCGTCGGATGCGGCCAGCGTGGCGCTGACGGGCTCTGGCGACATCATCGTTGCCGGCAAGCCGCACCAGCGCGCCGTCAGCCGGACCGGTTCCGGCCAGGTATCTTTCGAATAGCCAGCCGCGCCGGACCTACCAGGCGGCCAGCCCGTCCACCGCCTGCTGGGTGATGGCAACGCCATGCCGTACCGTGGCGTCGCGCCACGGCTGGGCCACCGGGATGAAGGCGTCGAGCATGTCGGCACGCAAGTGCGCATAACGCGCCGTGCCACGCTCGGCCTTGAACCGCAGCCACTGGTCCAGCCGCAGGGCATGGCCCATATTGGCGCCCCGGGTACCGAACTCGACCACCGCCCCCACCAGCGGCCGCCCACCAAGGAAGCGCTCGATGCCGTGAAACACCAGGCCGGTGTAAGCGGGACGCGCCAGGCCATGCGGACGCACGCCAAGCACGCGTTGCTCGCCCCACCAGCTGGCCGCGCGGGCCTGCTGCTCGCTGCCGTCCGGGTTGAAGCACAGGAAGAACGGCTCGCCGTACTCGCCGATGCCGGTATGCCAGTCGATCAGCCCGATCCGCTCGGCGCTCGCCAGGTGCTCCCGCACGATCGCCTCCAGCGTCAGGTTTGACCACTCCCGGTGGTGGCCACCAAACACCAGGCCATCCGGATGGCTGTACTGCCCACGAGCGCGCGTGTCGAACAGGGCATCGGCACCGTGCGTGGCCCCGTAGGCGCGCGCCGCTGCATCCGCGGCGGCAATGCTATCCCAGCTCCATGCCTGCGGGATCAGGTCGGCGTGCAGTTCCGCATAGCCGGGGTTGGCCGGCACCGGCTGCGTCGCATCGAACAAGTGAGCGGCAAAGTTGCGGTTCAGGTCGACATTGTTCTCGGTGGTGCGGGTGCCATGCGCAAAACCGTAGGGGTTCAGCCCGTGCACCAGCAGCACGCCCAGGCCTGCCGGCAACCGGCTGGCCGGCCCGCTCGCCAGCCACGCTACCTGGGCCGCCGAGCCGGCGTAGCCTTCCTGCCCGTGGGTGCCGCTGATCAGTACCAGCTGGCGCGGCGCGCGCGCGTCGCCAAGGTGCGCGACGTCAATGGCCAGCGGCTCGCCGGCCGGGCCGGTTGCATGGGGGTGCGGGTAGACGCTGAGCGCAGCGCCCACGGCATCGGCCGCCGCGCGGAACTTGTCGCGGGCGCCGGTGTAGTCCAGCGCGTAGAAATCCGTGAAATCCATCGGGATACCGTCCGCGCTTATTCAGTAAAGGCAAGGGTGACGCCCGCCGCCTCGGCAGGCGGCACCACCAGCAGGCCGTCAATCTCCTCGACGCCGCGGATCTCGCCTGCCGCCAGTGCGGCGCGCGCTGTTGCCAGCGCTGTGGTGCGCAGCACCAGCGCCACCATGCGGTCGCGGCCATCAATCAGCGGTGGCACGCTCGCGCCGAAGCGCCGCGCCGCCGCCTCCGGCGTCAGCACCACCACCGACGCACCGCCGGCGCGCAGCAGCTCGCCGTGCGCACCCCTGCCCACGTGCTCGGCGCCGAACAAGCGCGACAGCAGGCCGATGGTGCGCGCCGGGTCCGCGGCCGCGATCACGTATTGCGCCACGCCGGTCACGCCGTTGGGATGGGCCTGCCAGTGCCCGCGCCAGACCAGTTCCGGCGTGAAGTGGTGGCAGAAGTAGAGGCGCCCGTTTGGCACCAGGTGCGCGGCCAGCCGCACCGTGCGAAAGCGCGCTTCGCCGGTGGCGCCGGGCAGCTCGACCGGGCGCGTGAACTCACGCGGCGGCCCTTCCACTTCCAGCCCGCGCGCCAGGATCTCCCGGTGCAGGCCGGTGGAGTCGGCGCTCTTGAAGACGAGCCCGGTCAGGCCAGCCGGCTCGGCCAGCAAGTCCGCGCGGCCGGTCACCGCCTTGCCTGCTTCGAAGCCGAGCAGCTCCAGGTAATCCGTATCGAAGATCGCGAGGTGGTTGCTGGACCCGAGCGAATGATGGCCGCGCGGCGTCAGTTGGAAACCCAGGCGGCGATAGCGGCTGGCGGCGTCGTCCAGGCCTTCGTGGACATTGACGACGACATGGTCGAGCAGCGGGATCAGGTTTGGCATGAGAGGGGTTCCGTTGGAATAACCGAGCGATGGGCGAGCGTACGCGAGCACGGCGCGATCCCCAACTGCGCGTTTCGTCTTTGCATATGCGCGCCGCGCGCGCCCGCCGGCTGCGCAGCGCGCCGCGCAGCCAACGTCTTTGCATAGACGAAAAGCGCGTTTCCCTCGCGCAGCGGCGCCCCCTACACTCGCTGGCTGTCCAGCCTTCGTGCTCCCTGCTTCCTGCATTCCTTCGGTTATTGTGGAACCCCTGCCATGTCCCTGACGCGACGCGACTTCCTGATTCAATCCGGTGCCCTTGCCGCTGGCGCCTCCCTCCCGGGCACGCTGCTGGCACAGGCTGCCGACACGCCGCGCAAGGGCGGCGTGCTGACGGTCCTGCTGGGCGGCGAGCAGCGCATCCTCAACCCCGCGCTGCGCGCGTCCACTGGCGTCTACGTGGTGTCCAGCAAGATCATCGAGTCGCTGGTGGACTTGGACGCCAGCGGCAAGCCCGCTCCCGTGCTGGCCACCAGTTGGAGCAGCTCACCGGACGGTAAGACCATCACCTTCAAGCTGCGCGAGGGCGTGACCTGGCATGACGGCAAGCCCTTCACCTCGGCCGACGTGCAGTACAACGCGATGGCGCTGTGGAAGAAGCACCTGAACTACGGCACCGCGCTGCACCTGTACCTCGATGCCGTCGATACGCCCAACGCACAGACCGCGGTATTCCGCTATTCGCGCCCGATGCCGATCGAGCTGCTGCTGCGCGCGCTGTGCGACCTTGGCTACGTGGTGCCGCGCCACAAGTTCGAAGGCACCAACGTGCTGGAGAACCCCGCCAACACCGCGCCGATTGGCACGGGGCCGTTCCGCTTCACCCAGTACGAACGGGGCCAGTTCGTGATCGCCGAGCGCAATGCCGCATATTGGCGCAAGACCGCGCCGTACCTGGACCGCGTGGTGTGGCGCATCATCACCGACAAGTCCGCCGCGGCTGCCGCGCTCGAAACCGGCGAGGCGCAGCTGACCACCTATTCGCATGTCGGCCTGGCGGATCTTGAGCGATTCAAGAAGGATGGGCGCTTCAAGGTGTCCACCAAGGGGCTGGAGGCCAACTCCTACAACAACACGCTGGAGTTCAACGTGCGCCGCAAGGAGCTGTCGGACGTGCGCGTGCGCCGCGCCATCGCGCACGCTATCGATGTCGACTTCTTCATCAAGAACTTCCTGTACGGCACCGCCAAGCCGGCCACCGGCCCGATTCCCTCGACCTCGTCGTTCTATCCGGGCGGCAAGCAGCCCTACCCGTTCGACCGCAAGCGCGCCGAAGCCCTGCTCGACGAAGCCGGCTTCAAGCGTGGCGCCGACGGCAACCGCTTCACGCTCAAGCTGGTGCCGATCCAGAACGGCGAGGACGTGCCACTGTTCGCCACTTACGTGCAGCAGTCGCTGGCGCAGGTGGGCATCAAGGTCACCGTGCAGCAACTCGACATCGCCGGTGCGTTGTCGACCGTGTACCGCGACTGGAATTTCGACCTTGCCACCGGCTGGCACCAGTACCGCGGCGACCCCGCTGTCTCGACTACCGTCTGGTACCGCTCCGGCAGCCCCAAGGGCGCGCCCTGGACCAACCAGTACGGCTGGCAGTCCGCCAAGGTCGACAAGCTGATCGACGACGCCGGCTCGGAGATCAACCCGGCCAAGCGCAAGGCGCTCTATGCCGAGTGGGTCAAGGAGGTCAACGACGAGCTGCCGGTCTGGATGGTGACCGAGCGCGAGTTCTACTCGATCACCAGCAAGCGCGTGCACAACGACCACAACACGCCGCGCTGGCCGTCCAGCAGCTGGTACGACACCTGGCTGTCGGCCTGAGCCGGCCATGCGCATCTTGTCACTTGCCCTGCGCAGGCTGGCAGCCAGCCTGCCCTCGCTGCTGCTGATCCTGTGCGGCCTGTTCCTGCTGCTGCAATTCGCCCCGGGAGACACCGTCGATGCCCTGGTCGCCGAAATGGGGGGAGCGGATGCCGCCGTCATCGGCCAGCTGCGGCAGTTCTACGGGCTCGACGCCTCCACCACGGTGCAGCTTGGCCGCTACCTGTGGCGTCTGGTGCATCTGGACCTGGGCTACTCCGCCATCTATGGCAAACCGGTGGCCACCGTCATCCTGGAGCGCCTGCCCGTCACGCTGCTGCTGATGGGCTGCGCGCAGGTGCTGGCCGCCGTGTGCGGCATTGCGCTGGGCGTGGCTGCGGCGCATCGGGTGGATCGCTGGCCGGATACGCTGGTGTCCATGCTCGGGCTGGTGTTCTATGCCACGCCGTCGTTCTGGTTCGGGCTGATGGGCATCGTGGTGTTCGCCATCCACCTGGGGTGGCTGCCGCCCGGTGGCTACCAGGACGTCGCCGCGGGTTACACGGGCCTGGCACGCCTGGCCGACATCGCCTGGCACCTGGTACTGCCCACCGTGACCCTGGCGCTGATCTACCTGGCTATCTACCTGCGCATCATGCGCGCGTCGATGCTGGAGGTGCTCACGCTGGACTTCGTGCGCAGCGCGCGCGCCAAGGGCCTGTCCGAGTATGCCGTGCTGGTGCGCCATGTGCTGCGCAACGCGCTGCTGCCGCTGCTCACGCTGGCCGGGCTGCAGTTCGGCACCATGCTGGGGGGCTCGGTGGTGATCGAAAGCGTGTTCGCGCTGCCGGGGCTGGGCCGGCTGGCCTATGACTCGGTGGTCCAGCGCGACCTGAACACCCTGCTCGGCATCGTCTTCGTCAGCGCGCTGCTGGTGATCGCCATCAATTTCATCGTCGACATGCTGTATGCGCTGCTCGACCCCCGCATCCTTCACGAACGCAAGGCATGAAGCTGCTCCGACGTTACCTGCGCAACCCGGCCGCGGCCTTCGGCCTGCTGGTGTTGCTGGCGGTCATTGCCATGGCGGCCTGCGCCTCGGCCGTGTTTCCCGCCGATCCCCTTTCCCTTGCCGGCCGCCCGTTGCAATGGCCGCTGGAGGATCCGCATTTCTGGCTAGGCACCGACCAGACCGGGCGCGACATCGCCGCCCAGATCTTTCACGGCGCGCGCGTCTCGTTGCTGATCGGCTTCGTGGCCACGCTGATTGCTGTGTCCATCGGCATCCTGACCGGCGCGTTCGCGGGCTACTACGGCGGCTGGGCCGACAACCTGCTGATGCGGCTGACCGAAGGCTTCCAGACGCTGCCCAGCTTCTTGCTGCTGCTGGTGCTGGTGTCGGTGTTCGGCTCCGGCATCACCACTGTGACGCTGGCCATCGGGGTGGTGTCCTGGCCTGCCACCGCGCGGCTGACGCGCGCCGAGTTCCTGACCCTGCGCAACCGCGACTTCGTCCACTCCTGCCGCGCGCTGGGCGTGCGCGACCTGCAGATCATCTTTCGCGAGATCCTGCCTAACGCGCTGCCGCCGGTGGTGGTGTACGCCAGCGTGGTGATGGCGCTGGCCATCCTGCTGGAAAGCGCGCTGGCCTTTCTCAACCTGTCGGACCCGAACGTGGCCTCATGGGGCAACCTGATCGGAGGCGGGCGCAGCGTGCTGCGTTCGCAGTGGTATGTCTCGGCCATTCCCGGCGTCGCCATCCTGCTCACCGTGCTGGCTGTATCGCTGGTGGGACAGGGCCTGAACGACGCACTCAACCCCAGGCTGAAACGCGCATGAGCGGACCGTTGCCCTTCCTTCTCAGTATCGACGCGCTCAGCGTCGCCTTGCCCGCCGGCGCCGACCGCCCGCTCGCGCTGGATGGCGTCTCGCTGGCGCTGGCGCCGGGCGAAATCCTGTGCGTGGTTGGCGAAAGCGGCTCCGGCAAGTCCATGACCGCCGGCGCCGTGCTTGGGCTGCTGCCCGATGGCGTGCGCCGCAGCGCCGGGCGCATCCTGTTTGAAGGCCGCGAGCTGACGACGCTGTCCGAGGCGGATCTGCGGCGCATACGCGGCGCCCGCATCGGCATGATCTTCCAGGAACCGATGACGGCGCTCAATCCGCTACGCACCATCGGCGACCAGATCGGCGAGGTGTTCCGCACCCACACCCGGTTGCCCAAGGCGGAAGTCGCGCGCAAGGTGCGCAGCCTGCTGGAAGACGTGCAGATCCCGCAGCCGCTTGCCGCCGCTGGCGCCTATCCGCATGAGCTGTCCGGCGGGCAGCGCCAGCGCGCCATGATTGCCATGGCGCTGGCGCTCGAGCCCAGCTTGCTGATTGCCGATGAGCCCACCACCGCGCTCGACGTCACCACCCAGGCCCAGATCCTGCGGCTGATCCGCGAATTGCAGCAACGCAAGGGCACGGCGGTGCTGTTCATCACACACGACTTCGGCGTGGTGGCGGAGATTGCCGACCGCATCGCGGTCATGCGCCAAGGCGAGGTGGTGGAGACCGGGCCGGCCGCCGAGATCCTGGCGCGGCCGCAACATCCCTACACCCAAGCGCTTCTGGCCGCCGTGCCCGCGCTGGAGCCACCGCCGCCGCGCGTGCAGACGGGTGACACGCTGCTCGCCATCGACGGCATCGGCAAAACCTACCGCGGCGGCGGCTGGCTCGGCCGGGGACGGCGCCAGGTGCAGGCGCTCGACCAGGTATCGCTCGCGCTGCCGCGCGGCGGCGCGCTTGGCATCGTGGGCGAGAGCGGCTCCGGCAAGAGCACGCTTGCGCGTTGCCTCGTGGGCCTGCTCGACCCGGATCGCGGCAGCCTGCGGCTCGATGGCGCCGATCTGCTGGCCAGCGGCTCGGGCCAGCGCCGGCAGCGCGCCCGGCGCATCCAGATGGTGTTCCAGGACCCGTTTGGATCGCTCAACCCGCGCCGCCGCGTGGGCGAGCTGGTCGCGCAGGGGCCGCTGATCCACGGAGAACATCCGCTGCGGGCACGCCTTCGCGCCGCCGAGCTGTTCGAACTGGTAGGGCTGGATCCCAGCGCGCTCGACCGTTATCCGCACGAGTTCTCCGGCGGCCAGCGCCAGCGCATCGGCCTGGCCCGGGCGCTGGCCCTGTCGCCCGACGTGCTGGTGGCGGACGAGCCGGTGTCCGCGCTGGATGTCTCCGTGCAGGCACAGGTGCTGGCGCTGCTTGACGAACTGCGCGCGCGCACCGGCTTGTCGCTGATCCTGATCACGCACGATTTGCGCGTGGCGGCCCAGGTCTGCGACCGGGTGGCGGTCATGAAGGACGGGCGCGTGGTGGAAGAAGCGGATACCGCCACGCTGTTCGGCGCGCCCCGCCATCCGTACACGCAGGCCTTGCTGGCAGCCGTGCCGGGCAGGCGGGCGGTGGGCCGGGCAAGCGCAGCGGTGAGCGAGCGCAGCGTGCGCTGAGGCTTGTTGAGCGCCTCGCCGCCCTCGACATGCGCGTGCGCGCAACAATTTCCCGCGGCAACGCTTGTTGACGTTGCAGTGCAAGAATGGCAGCATTCCCGGCTTCGGTGGGCTGCCCACCTGCCCAACCACTCGCCCGCCGCCAACGCGGGCTTCGGAGTATTCAAGTCATGCGCGTTGCATTTATCGGCCTGGGTGTCATGGGCTATCACATGGCGGGCCATCTGGCCGCCAAGGGCCATCAGGTCACCGTCTACAACCGCACGGCTGCCAAAGCCGAGCAGTGGGTCGCCGCGTTCGGCGGCAAGTCGGCCGCCACGCCGGCGCTGGCCGCGCAAGACGCCGAAGTGGTCTGCTCCTGCGTGGGCAACGACGATGACCTGCGCTCGGTCCTCACTGGCAAGGACGGCGCCTACAGCAACGCACCGGCAGGCTGCGTGTTCGTGGACCACACCACCGCCAGCGCCAATGTGGCGCGCGAATTGTATGCCGCGGCTAATGAGCAGGGCCTGCACTTTGTCGACGCGCCCGTCTCGGGCGGCGAAGTCGGCGCGCAAAAGGGCATCCTGACCATCATGTGCGGCGCCGACGAGGCCGTGTTCGGTCGCGTCGAGGCAGTGCTGGGCGCCTATGGGCGCGCCGTCACCCGCATTGGTGGCTCCGGCGCGGGCCAGCTGGCCAAGATGGTCAACCAGATCTGCATCGCCGGCCTGCTGCAGGGCCTGTCCGAAGCCATCGCCTTTGGCGAGCGCGCGGGACTGGACATGAAGGTAGTGCTGGATGTGATCAGCAAGGGCGCCGCCGGCTCCTGGCAGCTGGAAAACCGCGGCCCCACCATGATCGAAGACAAGTTCGATTTCGGCTTCGCGGTGGACTGGATGCGCAAGGATCTGGGCCTGTGCCTGGACGAGGCGCGCCGCAACGGCGCCAGCCTGCCGGTCACCGCCGTGGTAGACCAGTTCTACGCCGACCTGCAGCAAGACGGCTGCGGCCGTGCCGATACCTCCTCGTTGATCAAGCGCCTGCGTTGATCCTGCGCTGACCGAATGGCTGCCGGGCACGTGTGCTGCCCGCGCCGCCGGCCGTTCTGCCGCCCTTTTCCCAGTTGCCCCCTTTCCTGACGCCGCGCTCGCGGCGTCATCCAATTCCTACATCCGTATCAGAGGCCATCCCGCTGGGCCGGACTGCGTGCCCGGCTATCTTGTAAGCATGGCAGGCGCGCCCGTTAGCGCCGTCAGCAGCATCATTCACGTAGGAGACCACTATGTTGAGACTGGCAAGCGCGCTCATCGCGAGCGCAGCGCTTCTGTTCGGATTGAACGGTTGTACCGCTACCGGCGCCGTGGCTGGCGGTGTGGCGGGTCATGAACTGTCGCACGGCAGCACCGCGGGCACCATCGGCGGTGCGGTGGCAGGCGGCGTCATCGGTCACGAACTGGGCAAGTAAACAACAGTTAACAACAGTTAACAACAGTTAACAACGAGATCAGCGACGACCCAGAATGCGAACCAAAACACGAACGAGATAGCGCGCGCCTCGCGCTGATCCACCCGTCAAGGAGCCAATCATGGCCATCGGTACGATCCTGCTTATCCTTCTTATCCTGCTGCTGGTCGGCGCACTGCCCACGTGGCCGTACAGCACGGGATGGGGCTACTACCCCAGCGGCGGCCTAGGCCTGGTCGTGCTGATCGTCGTGATCCTGGTGGTCATGGGCCGGCTGTAGCGCAAGCTGACTTCCTAAGATAAAAAAAACGCGCCGCATCTTCATGCGGCGCGTGTTTTTTATTATTTTCATCGCTGAAAGAATGGCAGCGCCGCCGCACGGATTGGCGGGCAATGCATCAAGAGCGAGTTCAATACGACTTCGGCAACCCCAGCACGCGCTCGGCGATATGGCACATGATGAGCTGCGCGCTGACCGGGGCAATGCGCGGGATATACGACTCGCGCAGGTAACGCTCCACCTGGTACTCACGCGCATAGCCCATGCCGCCCAACGTCAGGACCGCGGTCTGGCAGGCCTGGTGCGCGGCCTCCGCCGCGAGGTACTTGGCGGTATTGGCCTCGGCCCCGCAGGGCTTGCCGTTGTCGTACAGCCAGGCCGCCTTCCACACCATCATGTCGGCGGCCTCCAGCGCCATCCACGCTTGCGCCAGCGGATGCTGGATGCCCTGGTTCTGGCCAATCGGGCGCCCGAACACGGTGCGCTCCTTGGCATAGCGCGTTGCCGCTTCCAGTGCGACACGGCCAAGGCCGACGGCTTCGGCGGCAATCAGGATGCGCTCGGGGTTGAGGCCATGCAGGATGTACTCGAACCCGCGCCCTTCTTCCCCGATGCGGTCGGCCACCGGCACCGTCAGCCCGTCGATAAAGAGCATGTTCGAGTCCACCGCGGCGCGCCCCATCTTGTGGATCTCGCGCACCTCGATGTGCTTGCGGTCCAGCGCCGTGTAGAACAGGCTCAGGCCCTGCGTCGGCTTGGCCACCTTGTCCAGCGGCGTGGTGCGGGCCAGCAGCAGCATGCGGTCGGCCACCTGCGCGGTGGAGATCCAGATCTTGCGGCCGTCCACGCGATAGCTGGCGCCATCCGCCGACAGCACGGCCTGGGTCTTGAGATGGGTGGTGTCCAGCCCGGCGTCGGGTTCCGTCACGGCGAAGCAGGCCTTCTCGGCCCCGGCGATCAGCGGCGCCAGCGCTGCCTCCTTCTGCCGGTCGTTGCCGAACACCACCACCGGGTTGAGGCCAAACACATTCATATGGATGGCCGACGCGCCGGAAAAACCCGCGCCGGACGCCGACACCGTCTGCATGATCAGCGCCGCCTCGGTAATGCCCAGGCCGGCGCCACCGTACGCTTCCGGCATCGCGATGCCGAGCCAGCCCGCCTGCGCCATGGCCTGGTGGAAGGCATGGGGAAACTTGCCTTCGTCGTCCAGCCCCGACCAGTAGTCGGCGCCGAAGTCACTGCATAGCTGCGTCACCGCTTCGACGATGGCGCGCTGCTCGGGGGTTCTTTCAAAGTTCATGCCTACCTCATTCCGGCTGGATGCCTGCGTCCTTGACCAGCTTGGTCCACTTGACCAGCTCGCCGGCCACGAAGCCGGAGAACTGCTTGGGCGATTGCCCGAATGCCTCAAAGCCCAGCGCCTCGAAGCGCGGGGCGACTTCCTTGCTCGCGGCGATGCGCGACAGCTCGCGGTTGAGCCGCTCGACCACCTCCGCGGGCGCCTTCGCTGGCGCGAACACGCCATTCCAGGACGTAATATCGAAGCCTTTGAGCTCAGGCGTGTCGGCCAGGGGCGGCAGCTCCGGCAGCAGCCGGCTGCGCTGCGCGGTGGTCACCGCCAGTGCCCGCAGCTTGCCCGCCTTCACGTTGGCAATGCCGGCCGCCACGTCGACAAACATCATCGGCACCTGCCCCGCGATCACATCGGTCATGGCCGGCGGCGTGCTCTTGTACGGCACGTGCAGCAGGTCCAGCCCGGCCATGCGCCCGAGCGTAGCGCCCGACACGATGCCGGTGCTGTTGCCGCTGGCGTAAGACATGCCCGGATGCGTGCGCGCGTAGGCGATCAGGTCCGCCACGGTCTTGACCGGCAATTTCGGGTTGACCACCAGCATGAACGGCAGGTTGCCCATGCGCGCCACCGGCGTGAAGTCGCGGATCGGGTCATACGGCAGCTTCTTCATCAGCGAAGGATTGGCCGAATGGGTCGTGTTGGTGGTCATGAACAGCGTGTAGCCGTCCGGTGCGGCCTGCGCGACGATCTCGGCGGCAATCGCGCCATTTGCACCGGGGCGGTTGTCCACCACCACATTGGTCTTGAGCGCGTCGCCGAGTTCCTTGGCGGTGATGCGGGCCACCGCGTCGGTGCCGCTGCCGGCAGCGAACGGCACCACCATGCGGATCGGCTTGCTGGGATAAGCGTCGGCCGCCGCCACGAACGGCGCCGCGGCGAGGCTCAGCAATGGCAGCGCGGCGCGCAGCAGCGTGATGAGGCTTGGCATAGTCTTGTCTCCTGTTTTTTGGCTAGCTATCTCGTTGTCGTGGATTAGCCTTGTCAGCTTTGTCAGCTTTGTCGTTGCGATGCCCGCGGGCACCATGCCGCCTCACCGCGCGGTCTTCTCTTTGTAGTTCGTGTCCTTGACGAGCTTGGCCCAGCGCGCAGCGTCGTCGGCAATGATGGTGGCAAACTGCTCGGGCGTGCTGCCGACGGCTTCATAGTCGATGGCGGCAAGGCGTTCCCTGATATCCGGCATCGCGACGATCCGCACGATTTCCTGGTTCAGACGCGTGACGATTTCCTTCGGCGTGCCTGCCGGCGCCAGCAGCCCGGCCCAGGAATTGAAGTTCATGCCCTGGATCCCGGCCTCCTGCATGGTCGGCACATCGGGCAGGGCCGGCGAGCGCTTGGGCGACAGCACGGCCAGCGGGCGCAGCCTGCCGGCCCGGATCATCGCCATCGAGTTGAAGGGATCGATGGTCATGTCGACCTCGCCCGCCACCACGGCCTGCATCTGCGGGCCGGTGCCCCGGTACGACACACTGACCACGTCCGGGGTGCCGGCGGTGGATTTGAATGTCTCCCCGATCAGCTCGATCATGCTGCTGCCGGCCGACAAGCTCAGCGGACGGCTCTTGGCGCGGGCCAGCCCGACGAACTCCTGCACGGTCTTGGCCGGCACCGACGGGTGGACCACCATCACAAAGCCGATGCTGCTGATCAGGCTGATCGGCGCAAAGCTCTTCAGTGGCTCGTAACCTGCCTTGTACAGCACGGGGCTGAGCGTCTGCGCGCCAGCGGTGTTGAGCAGCAGCGTATAGCCGTCGGGGGCGGCACGCGCGACCATATCGGTGCCGATGATGCCATTGGCGCCGGGGCGGTTCTCAACCACCACCGGCTGCTTCAAGGCCTCCGCCAGCTTCTGCGACACCAGCCGCGCTACCACGTCGGAGGCGCCGCCCGGCGCAAAAGGCACCACCATGCGGATCGGCTTGGTGGGATAGGTGCTGCTCCACGCCAATGCGGGCATGGCGCTCCAGATGGCAGCGCAAACGAGCAAACGGCGTCGGGAAGACAGTGTCATCGGAATCTCCTACCAGGCTTGAACAACAAACGTCGTATCGGGTATCGGGTGCGGGCACCCAGGCGAAATGGCAGCGTTCTGCGGCGTTCAGCAGAACTCGGCAGCAGTCCTCAGGCGGGACGGATCACGCGCTCCGGGGATTCCTCGTAAGGCGGGGCGTAGATCACCAGCAGTTTCACGGGCTCGTCGCTGATTACCGTGAACACATGCATGGCCTCGGCCGGGAAGAAGCAGCAATCGCCGGGGCCAAGCTCGCGCGATTGCCCGTTCACCTCGGCGCGCGCCCTGCCCTCCAGCACATAGCAGACCTGCTCGATGCCGGGATGCGCGTGCGGCAAGGCACCTTTGCCGCGCTCGATGGTGCCGTGAATGACTTCTAGCTGGGTGGCGCCGACGTTCTCGCGGCCGATGATGCGGCGGTTCAGCGTGCCGACGTGATTGGCCGGGTGGTAGCCGGGCACGTCTTCGGCACGGACAAAGTAGATCGGTGAGGACGACGAGGGGGTCATTGCAGTCTCCATGCCGGCTACGCCGCGACCCCATGAGGGCGGCTGTGATACCCGGCTGTTTTTCATGTTTGTGAAAGTTATTTTATCCCCATGAAAATAACCATGTCCAGCAGAGCCATACCCTGTAACGGATTCCGTACCACGATGCTCCGGTATACCGTCACAAACACAATCTACAGATAAATATTCAAACAAAATATTTCTTGAGAAATATTCTAGTGCACCGGAATGGGTGTTCGGCAGGAACGATCGACTAAGATAAGTGCTTCTCTTCCGACCAATCCGGGCCTGCCCCACTCATGACCGCCAACGACAACAAAGCGCCGCCGATGAACGTGAAGACGGCGTTGCGCGTGCTCGAGATCATCGAAACCTTCGCGCGCGAGCGGCGCGCGCTGTCGCTATCGGAGCTGGCCCGGTTGCTGGCGGTGCCGGCATCGAGCTGCCTGGCGCTGATCCGCACCCTGACTTCGCTGGGTTACCTGTACGAGACCGGCCGCCGCCAAGGCTATTACCCCACGGGCCGCCTGCTGGCCATGGCGCAGCAGATCGCGCGGCACGACCCGGTGCTGGACCGGGTGCACGGCACCATGAACGAGCTGCGTGCGGCCACCGGCGAGACCGTGGTGATCGGCAAGCTGCATGAAGGCCGGTGGGTGGTGTACCTGGACGTGCTCGAATCCCCGCATGCGATCCGCTATATCGCCACCGCAGGCGAGCGGCGAGAGCTCCATGCGAACTCGATCGGCAAGGCCTTGCTGTCCGTCATGCCCGAGGACGAGCGCAGCGCGCTGATCGCGCAGCTCAGCTTCGAGCGCTTCACGCCACGCACGGTAGCCAACGCGGCGCAGCTGGAAGCCGAGCTGAAGAAGTCCGCCGAGCAAGGCTGCTTCATCAACCTGGGCGAGTCGCTGCCCGACGTTGGCGCGCTGGCCTGGCCGGTGCGGCTGTCGGGAGAATGCTACGGCATTTCCATTGCCGGGCCGGCGTACCGCATCGAGCCCGCGCTGACGCGGTTCTCGGCCATCCTCAGGACGGCCTGCTCCGCGCTCGAGCGCGACGAGCGCAGCCGGTTCGCGCAATAGCCATCTGCCTGCTCGTCGTCAATTCGCCGCCAAACCGCCGCCAAACCGCCGTCAACTCCCGGCCGACGCTTCCGGCATGCCGCATTCGCGCAGCAGGTCGCGCAGTTCGTTGATGACCGGGAACACCTCCTGGTTCCAGTCGGCGCCCTGCTCGTCGTGCGCCGCCTGCTCGCTCTCGACAATCCAGCGGTCCTCCTTGAAGATCCGCTCCGTAAACCACACCAGCAGCGGCCAGGCCAGATCCAGTATGCCGGGAATGCCGGGCTTCTTGATCGACAGCAGCCCGAACGTGCGGTTGGTGCGCTGCTCGGCGTCGAGCGGCACGTAGACGATCCACAGGTCCATCACCAGCGTGGCATCCGAAGTGCGGATCTGCAGGGTCTGGTAGGGATACAGGGTGCGGACCGTCATCACGTCCTTGCCGCCTTGCCCGCCCTTGCTGCCCTTGTTGCCGCCACCGAACACCAGCGCTTCGCCCACCGGCTGCTTGCCTTGCTCGCGAGCGAAGGTGTAGTCCACCTCGACCCATCCGTCGCCGCGCCGGCGGCCCAGCGAGCTGGCGCGCATCTGCCCCATCTGCCGCCGGTGCAGGAACTGATGGTTCATGTCCATCAGGTTCTCGTGCATGAACGAGTAATGGCATTTGACCTCGCGGCCAAAACGCCGCGTCTTGTACGCCTTGTTGGCCACCGAGCCCAGGCTGGGCAACGGGGTTTCGTCGGCCAGCACCGCGCTGCCGGGGAACACGAAGATCAGCCCTTCCACCTCGCGGCAGGGGTAGGAGCGCACGCCGTTGGGCAAGCGCTCGCGGCCCAGGTAAGGCACGTCGATGCAGCGGCCGGTGCAATCATAGGTCCAGCCGTGATAGCAGCAACGGATCGATTCGCCCTCGACCACGCCCGCGTGCAGCGGCACCTGCCGGTGCGCGCAACGATCCTCGAGCGCGAACACCGCGCCGGACGCCGTGCGCACCAGCACGATCGGCTCTCCGGCAAAGCGCACGCCATGCGCCTTGCCGCGCTTGACCTCGCGCGACCAGGCCAGGGGATACCAGTGATCGGGATGAATGGTGACGCGGCGCAGGTCGCGCAGCGGGACTTCGGTAGGGCTATCGCTATCGTTGGCACTGCTATCTAGCAACGGAACTGCATGCATGGGGGACTTCTCCTTGCAAGACTGGTATCTCGATTAGCCGACTGCATGGGCGGGAGGACGAAACCAAGGGCTAAGTCTAACCGAAGGCTTGCCAAGAGATGTGTTGCCCGCCGCGGGGTAATGACGGGTATCCGGGCTTACCCCGACACAGGCCGAACGTACCGGTAGTGGCGTGGATAGCGCCCTCGATGACGTGATGCTCAGGGCGCATCCGCCGCTGGCGCCAGGCACCAGTAGCGCAGGCCCGCAGGCACGGTATCCGACAACGAGATAGCGGGCGCGGCGTGGATCGCCAGCACAGCGTCGCCGTGGCGCCAGCTGCAAGCATTGGCGGTGGCCAGGCTGGCCGCCGGCGACACCGCCACCGCCTGCCCGAGCATGGTCTGGAACAAGCCCCCGCCGCCACGCTTGAGCCAGGCTTCCTTCAAGGTCCAGAGCTGGAAGAAGGCCTCGCGTTGCGCCGCCGGATCGCCGCCCGGGCGCAATGCCGGCAAGGCGGCGCGTTCGGCTTCGCTGCTGACTGCGAGCACCAGCGCGTCCAGCCCCTTGCGCGGCAGCACGCGCTCGATGTCCAGGCCGAGCGGTTCCAGCCCGACGGCACAGGCAACGTGGTCGCCGGAATGGGAGAGGGAGAGAAAAGCGGACACAGGCCCAATGGCCTGCGGCGGGCTGTCCGGCGCGGCGCTCAGCGTCCAGTCCTGCCAGCCGCCGCCGTAAGCTTGCGCCAGCAATTGGCGCGCAATCCAGCGCCCAGCCACGAACTGGGCGGCGCGCTGGCCGGCCTGCAGGGCGTCCAGGCGCCGCGCTTCGTCCGCGCCCAGCCATTGCCTGGCGGGCGGAACCTGTCCCGCCAGGCCAGCTACCGACGCAACGCGAACGTGGATCGGGGAGGCCGGCATGGCGTGGCGCGCGGCCTTACTTGCCCGCCACCTTGGCGTACGTGCCCTTGAGCGCCACACCGGCCACCACCGCGCCGGCATGGCATTCGTACTCGGTCGGGCTGGCGACCGAGTCCTTCTTGTAGTAGCTCACCACGTCGACCACGGCATTGGCGCCGAGCGTCTTGGCCTTGTCCTGGAACGCGATCAGCGCGGACAGCGCGGCCCAGCGGCAGGCGTCTTCATCGCTCTTGCCGAAGCTGTTGGTCTTGCGGTTGGACACATCGCTCTCCTTGGTCTCAAGGACCTTGGGCTTCTTCTGCCCCGCCAGGAAGAACTTGACCGAGCCATCGAGCTTTTCCTGGGCTTCCGGCATATCCAGCACTTCCTGGAACGGCAGCATGTACTTGGTATCGCGCGCCGCGGCGGGCGTGGACAACAGCATGGCGGCCGAGGCGGTAGCGGCCAGGATGGAGAGAGCGTGCTTCATTGACCTTCCTTTCTTGGTGTTGTTGGTGTTGTTGATTTTATTGATGAGGAAAATGCGCGGTAGTACTGGCAGATCAACGCCAGCGGCGGAACACCAGCGACGTGTTGATGCCGCCAAAGGCAAAATTGTTGCTCATCGCATGATCGATGTCGAGCCGCCTGCCCTCGCCCATGATGTAGTCAAGGCAGGCACAGCGCGGGTCTGGGTTGGACAGGTTGATGGTGGGCGCAAACCAGCCGTCGCGCATCATCTCGACCGTCATCCATGCCTCGAGCGCGCCGCAGGCGCCTAGCGTATGGCCCATATAGCTTTTCAGCGAACTCACCGGCACCGCGTCACCCAGCACCTCGCGGGTGGCATGGGACTCGGCGATATCGCCCTGGTCCGTGGCAGTGCCGTGGGCATTGACGTAGCCGATCGCCGAGGCCGGCAGGCCGGCATCCTCCAGCGCCAGGCGCATGGCCTGCGCCATCGTGTCCGCCTTGGGCTGGGTCACGTGGGCGCCGTCGCTGTTGGTGCCAAAGCCGACAATCTCGGCCAGGATGCGCGCGCCGCGCGCCAGCGCGTGCTCCAGCTCCTCCAGCACCAGTGTGCCGGCACCCTCGCCCAGCACCAGGCCGTCGCGCTCGCTGTCGAACGGGCGCGGCGTGCCATGCGGCGCATCGTTGCAGGTGCTGGTGGCGAACAGGGTATCGAACACGGCGGCCTCGGTGGGATCCAGTTCCTCGGCGCCGCCCGCCAGCATGGCCACCTGCCGGCCGCTGCGGATGGTTTCGTAAGCGTAGCCGATGCCCTGGCTGCCCGAGGTGCAGGCACTGGAGGTGGTGAGGATGCGCCCGGTAATGCCGAAGAACACGCCGATGTTCACCGCCGTGGTATGCGGCATCATGCGGATGTAGGTGGTAGCGCTGACGTCCTCGGTGGTGCGATCCATCATCATGCGGCCAAAATCGGCCACGGCCGACGGCGTGCCGGTGGACGAGCCGTAGGCTATGCCAAGCTTGCCGCTCGCGACCAGCGGATCGCCAAGCAGCCCCGCATCGCGCAAGGCGGCCTCGCTGGCCAGCACCGACATCACCGCCACGCGGCCCATGGCGCGCGTGACCTTGCGGGTGTAATGCGCCGGCAGCGTGAACGGCGGCACAGGTGCCGCAAGCTGCGTGTTGAGGCCCTTGTAGACGGCCCACTCCGGCATCTGCACGACCGCGTTGCGGCCGCTGGCCAGGCGCTCGCGCACGCTCGCCCAGTCGTTGCCCAGCGAGCAGACTGCGCCGGCTCCGGTAATGACGACTCGCTTCATCCGAACATCCCCCCGTTGACCGAAATCACCTGCCGGGTGATATAGCCCGCATCGGCGGACATCAGGAACGCCACGGTGGCGGCCACCTCGTCCGGGGTACCCGTGCGGCGTGCCGGGATCATGCGCAAGGCTTCCTCCAGCACGTGTTCCTCCACCATCTCCGTATCGATCAGGCCAGGGGCCACGCAATTGACGGTAATGGCGCGCTTGGCCAGCTCGATGGCCAGCGCCTTGGTCGCGCCGATCACGCCGGCCTTGGCCGCGCTGTAGTTGGTCTGGCCCCGGTTACCCACCAGCCCCGACACCGAGGACAGCGTGACGATGCGGCCCGGCTTGCGCCGCTGCACCATGGGCATCACCACCGGGTTGAGCACGTTGTAGAAGGCGTCCAGGTTGGTGTGGATCACCTCGTCCCACTCTGCCCCGGTCATGGCCGGGAACGCCGCATCGCGCGCGATGCCCGCGTTGCAGACCACGCCGTAGTAGCAACCGTGGGCTTCGATATCGGCCAGCAGCGCGGCCGCGGCCTGTTCCCGCTGGCTGACGTCGAAACAAAGCACGCGCGCGGTGCGGCCCAGGGCACGGATCGCATCGGCCACCGATTCGGCTTCATCGCGCCGGGCACGGCAATGCACCACCACATCGTAGCCCTCGCGCGCCATGCGCAGCGCGATGGCGCGGCCAATGCCGCGCGAAGACCCTGTGACGAGCACGGTTCGGTTCGTCATGGTTGTTGTCCTTGCAAGAAAGCCTGCGCGTCGGCAGGCTGGAAAACGGAAACGTTGGCGCGCGCCACTTCGTGCTCGCCCAGCGACAGCGAGCAGGCAAACATGCCGAGCCCGTTGTCGCCGACCAGCTCGGCGCGCACTTGTATGGTCAGCACGCTGCCCACCGGGAACGCCGGCACATCGCATTCGTAGCGCCGTGAGCCGAGCAGGAAGCCGATGCCAGGCGCCCGCCCGGCACGCCAGTCCTGCGCGCCGGCCCAGGCGGCGATGGTCTGCGCCATGTACTCGATGCCGACCCAGCCCGGCATGCCGGACTCATCGACAAACAGCTGGGTGGCGCGCACCGTGGTGCGCGCTGCCGCGTGTTCCTCATCGGCGCGCAACAGTTCATCCAGCAAGCGCATCCCGCCGGCGTGCGGCAGCACCTCGGCGATTGCCGGCAACGCGGCAAGGGACGTCGTGGTCATGGTCAGCCGGCTCCCAGTATCACGGCGCTGTTGCTACCGCCGAAAGCGAAGGAATTGCTCATCACGTAGCGCGGCGCGCGGCCCAGCGTTTCGCCGGGGGCCACCACGCGCAGCGCCGGCAAGGCCGGATCGGGCACGCCATCCCACCAGTGCGGGGGCAGGCGGCCGTCCGGATTGTCGACCAGCGTCAGCCACATCAGCGCGGCCTCGATGGCACCGGCCGCGCCGAGCGCGTGCCCGGTCATCGGCTTGGTCGAGCTGAGCGGCAGATCGGCGCCGAACACCGCGGCGCATGCCAGCGCTTCCATGGCGTCGTTCTGCGGCGTGGCGGTGCCGTGCAGGTTAAGGTAATCGATGTCCGCAGGCGCAAGCCCGGCGCGCTCCAGCGCCTGCAGCATGGCGGCCCGGGCACCGGCGCCGCTGGGGTCCGGCGCCGACATGTGATGCGCGTCGGAGGTCTCGCCGCAGCCGGCCAGGCGCACCGGCCCCGGCTCGGCGGACAGCAGGAACAAGCCGGCGCCTTCGCCCAGGTTGATGCCGCAACGGTTGGCCGACAGCGGGTTGCAGCGCGACGCCGAGACGGAATCCAGTGCACTGAAGCCGGCGACGGTGAAGGAGCACAGGGTGTCCGCGCCGCCCGCGATCACCACGTCCGCCATGCCGCTGCGCAGCAGGCGCGCGGCAGCCCCTAGCGCCTTGGCGCTCGACGAGCAGGCGGTGGACAGCGTGTAGGCCACGCCAGTCACGCCCAGCACGCCGGCCAGGAACTGCGCCGGCGAACCCAGCTCCTGCTGCCCGTAGTGGAAACCCTCCGGCCACGCGCCGGTGGCAGCGCGCGCGCGCACGGCCACGCCGCCCTCGGCAATGCCGGAGGTACTGGTGCCCAGCACCACCGCCACCCGCGCCGGGCCAACCCGGGCGATGGCGGCCTGCGCCTGCGCAATGAACTGGAGCGCGGCGTGATACAGCAGCGCATTGTTGCGGGTACGGTGCACCTGTGGCGTGTCGTCCGGCAGGCTGAGCGCGGCGTTGACCGTGCCGAGCTGCAGCGGGCGGCCCGGGCTGTAAAGCTCGGTCACCTCGCCGCCCTGCGGGGCGTCGCCGCGCCAGAGCGCCGCGCGCACCGCATCCGCGCCGTCGCCCAGCGCGCAGGTCATGCCCAGTGCATTAATAAAGACATTCATTTCGTCCCTCCTTGCCCTGCCGGCGGCAGGGTGCGGATGGTCAGCCGATAGCCATCGCGGTATTGCTCGAACTCGATCGTTTGCGGGTCCGGATAGCGCACCTGCGCCACCACCTCGCCACCCGCGCGCAGCACGCGCCGGCCGGCCTCGACCTCCAGGCGCCAGCCCGCCGGCAAGGCCGCGGCAATCGCCTCGACCGGCCACAACGACAACTGCATTTCACTCAGGATACGCTCCGGCACCAGCTCGGCCGGCGCCCAGGGCGAGCGCACCACGCGCAGGTCCTGCCCATCCCAGTCGAGCCGCGCCAGCACCTGCCCGCCGGCCAGCGCGGCCAGCCGCGTGTGGGTGGCATCGGCTTCCAGCAAGGCCTGGATCTCGCGGCGCTCCTCCCCGCGCGGGGTCCGGTACACCACGGTGATCTGCTGCTGCAGCGCCAGCTCGCGGCCCAGCGATGCCGGCGGCAGGCGCAGCAACGGCACGGGCTGCTGCTCGGCGGGCAGGGTGGGCGAGGCAGGCGGCGAAGCGGAACCTGCCCCCGCTCCCGGGCCGGCGCAGCCCGCTAACAGCAAGGCACACGCGGCAACACCCAGCAGCATCCGCGCCGGCACGGCGCCAATGGAGGGATGCCTGGCGATCAGGCTTCGCAAAGCTGCTCCAGCACGCCAAGGCGGCGCCGCGACTCGGTGACGAACGGGTTGGTGCGGTCCCAGGCATAGCCCGCCAGGATGGCCGAAATCATGCGGCGGATTTCCGGCGTGGCATCGGGATGGAAAATCAGCTTCTGGAAGCGGCCTTCGTACCACGCTTCCACAAAGGTGCGGAAGCAATCCACGCCGTCCTTGAGCGGGCGGCCGTAGTCGGCCTGCCAGTCCACCGTCTCGCCATTCAACTGGCGCGCCAGGCAGGCCGTGGCCAGGCTGGCGGACTTGAAGGCAATGGTGACGCCGGACGAGAACACCGGGTCGAGGAATTCGCCCGCATTGCCCAGCAACGCATAGCCCTTGCCCCACAGCGATTTCACGTTGGCGGAGTAACCGGCAATCTGCCGTGCCGGGGTGTCCCAGTTGGCGTTGGCCAGCAGCTTGGCAAGGCCGGGCTCCTCGCCCACCAGCGCCCGCAGCCGCTCGGTCTCGGTCCCTTTGTACTGGTCGAGGAAGCGCTTTTCCGCCACCACGCCCTGCGAGCAGCGGCCGTCCGAGAACGGAATGGTCCAGTACCAGACATCGACATGCTCCGGATGCACGCTGACGCGGATCTTGTTGCGATCGAAGGTGCCCAGCGGGATGCGGTCTTCCACGTGGGTGAAGATGGCGCTGCGCACGGGGAAGTGCGACGGCGACTCCAGGTCCAGCAGGCGCGGCAGTACGCGGCCGAAACCCGAGGCATCCAGCAGGAAACGCGCCCGCACCTGGTACGCCTTGCCATCCGGGTCGCGCACGGTGACGCAAGGCTGCTCGCCCTCCAGGTCGACGGCGCTCACCTGGTGCTTGAAACGGACCTCGGCGCCCTGCTTCTGCGCCTCGCGGATCAGCACGTCGTCGAAGCGCGCGCGCTGGACCTGGTAGGTGGTACCCCAGCCGGCGGAGAACTTGTCGCGGAAATCGAAATCCGTATAGCGGTCGCCACGCACGAAGGCAGCGCCGTTCTTGTACTGGAAGCCGGCTTCGACCACCGCCTGCAGCATGCCCGCCTCTTCGATGTAGGCCATGCTCTGCGGCAGCAGGCTTTCCCCGATCGAGAAGCGCGGAAAGGTCTCTTTCTCGATCACCAGCACATCAATGCCGCGCTTGCGTAAAAGGCCCGCCGCCACGGAGCCCGCCGGGCCGGCGCCGATGATAAGGACATCCACCTGTTCGGTATTCATTTGCAACCCTGTTTGACTCGTTGATCTTGTTGGTTTTATTTGTCTTGCTATTTGTCTTGCTGCGACTTCAACATGAAGCTAGTGCGCATGCCCATGCGGCGCGTGGGGCCGGAACCATGGCGACAGCACCCATACCGCCCCCACGCCGGACAGCATGGTCATGCCAAAGGCATGCAGCGCCGGCGTGGACGACAGCGCCAGCAGGCCAAAGGCCAGCAGCGTGCTGGCCGCGCCAAGCACGATCGCCGTCCATGACTCGCCATCGCCGGGATGCTCCAGCAGGAAGATGCCGTAGTCCACGCCCACGCCAAGCAGCAACGCCAGCGCAAGCACGGAGAACAGCTGCAGCGGCACATGCAGCCAGCCCAGCAGCGCCACGCTGAATACCCCCGCCAGCAAGGTCGGCACCAGCGCCCGCCACGAGGCCCTGCCATAGCGCCATGCCAGCAACAGCGCCACGCCCAGCGCGCCGGCGCCCAGCAGCCAGGTCATCAGCACGCGGTAATGCTTGAGCAGCGAGGACAGGTCGGCCACGCGGTCCACCCACTCGACGCCCGGCACCATGGCCGCCGCCGCCTCGATCAGCGCAATGGTGGTGGGCTTGTCCAGCCCGCGCAGCAGCATGACGCTGGCGTAGCCCTGGCCCTCGCGATCCAGCCAGAGGTGACGCAACGTCTCGGAAACCGGGCTCGCAAGCCACGCCGGCAACGTCAGCACGCGGTCAGGCGCAGCGGCATTGGGCGCGCCCACGGTGCCGCCCACCGCACGCGCCACGCGCTCGCGCACGGCGGCCTCCAGGCCGTCCGTCAGCGTGGCATCGGCATGCTGGCGGGACGCCGATGGCACCCAATCGGAGATGGCCAGGAAGCCCTCCAGCTCGCCGCGCGCCACCACGCCCGCCAGCGCCGCCTTGACCGCTTCCTCGCGCGCCAGCACCTGGTCCGGCGAGTCGCCGCGCACCAGCAGGAACTGGGCGGGGCTAGGTGTGCCCAGCAAGCGCCCGGCGGTGCGCTGCGCCTCGATCAGCGCCGGCGGCGAGCTTTGCAGCTGGCGCACGTCATCCGCCACCTTGACCTGCCATAGCCCCGGCACGATGAACAAGGCCAGGGCGCCCAGCAGCAGCATCGAAGCGCGATCCATGCCCACGCGCGGCCAGCGGGCCAGGCTGGCGGTCAGCCAACTCGACAGGCGCGTCTGGCGCAGCTGGCCGCGATCGAGCAGCGGGAACCAGAACACCACGGTCAGAAAAGCCGCCACCAGCCCCACGGCCGAGAACAGCGCCATTTGCCGCAGCCCCGGGAACGGCGCGATGCCCAGCGCCAGGTAGGCCACCACGCTGGTCGACAGCGCCAGCGCCATGCCCGGCAGCAGCCTGCGCATCACCTGCGGCGGCGACAGGCCAGGGCTGGCCTGCCGCGACACGAAATAGTGAATGCCGAAGTCCTCGGCCACGCCCACCAGGCTGGCCCCGAACACCAGGGTGATCAGGTGGACGCGGTCAAACACCAGCGCGGTGGCGGACACCGCGGCAGCCGTGCCGATCAGCAGCGACAGCCCCACCAAGATGATCGGGCGCAGCGAACGGAAGGCCAGCCAGACCAGCAGCAAGACCGCCGCCAGCGAGCCCCAGCCGATCACGTTCATCTCCAGGTTGGCCTGGGATGCGGCGGCTTCCGCGTGCAAGGGAATGCCGGCGGCCACCACGTGCACGCCGTCGTCGCCCTGCGCGGCGGCGCGCTCGCCCAGCTGCAGCACATCGCCGTAGTCCGTATTGCCGCTTACCGAGAACGCAGGCTTGGTGATGCGATACGTCAGCAGCACCCACTCCTTGCCCTCGGCGCTGAGCGCCGCGCGGCCATCACGCTCATGCACGCGCGTGATGGCCGCGCGCGACAGCCACCAGTCCTGCCAGAGCCCGATCGGGTCAGCCGCCCAGTCGGTCAGGCGCGGGCCGGTGGAAAGCTGGTAGAGCCGGGTCAGCGCCTGCTGGGACAGTACATCGGGATCCGCCTGGCGCAGCATGGCGCGCTGGCTGTCGGTAAGCAGGCGGTCGCGGTAAGGCCGGTAGAAGGCCAGCGCGGCGTCAAGGTCGAAACTGGCGATGCGGTCCACTGGCTGCAGCAAGCTCGCCTGCGGTTTCGCGGCCGTGCTGAAGCGATCGGCGGCGGCACGGGCGCGGGCCCAGTCAGGCGCACCGACCAGCACCACGATCTCGCGCGAGACGCCGTCGGCCAGCCGGCGCAGCACGCGGTCGGCGGTGGCGGTGCGCTGGCTGGTGGGCAGCAAGGCCATCACATCGGTGTCGAGCCGCGAGGCGCGCCAGAACTGCAACTGGTGCGCCGTCAGCGCGATCACCAGCAACAGCCACGCCACGGCCAGCACCCGCTCCAGGGTGCTGAGCCCGTGCGCGGGCTTGCCAGTGGCCGCGGCGGCCTTAGCCACCTTTGCCGCCTTACTCAAAGCGCTTCTCCTCATCCGCACCGAGTTTGGCGGCCGCACTCGGGTCGATCATCTTGACGGTGGTGCTGTCGCCGCTGCCTTCTTCCAGGCGCACGTTGCGCACAAAGCGATCCCCGGCCAGCTCGATGCGGGTGAATACGCGCCGCATGCCGGCATCGGTCGGCGTCAGCGTCAGCGTCCAGCCGCTCTTGCCAACCAGCTCGCCGGCCACCTCGAAACGTGTGGACAACGCGCGCAGGTCGCCGCGCAGCACGGCAATCACCGATTCGCCCACGACCCGCATGGCGGGCTGGGCGTCTGCCTGCAACTGTTGCTGCACGCGGCCATCGGCACCGCGCATGACCAGCCGGTCCGGGGTGACCAGCAGGCTGGACGCAAACGGCTCACGCGTGCTCCACACCACGCCACGCTCGCGCGCGAGCACGAAGTCGCCGCGTGAGACCAGCGGATTGGCAAAGCCGGACAGGCGGCGGATCTGCTCGAAGCGTCCGTGGATGACCGGGGCATCGGACAAGCGCGCAGCCACCGAGGCCAGCAAATCCGGCGCGGCCGCGGCGGCGAGGCCCGGGCCAGCCAGCACGGCGCAGCAAAGCGCCTGCAACAGGCGGCGGCGCATCATGCCTGGCGATCCGGCTGCGCCCCGTCTTGCACGCCAAGGCACGCCAGCAGGACCGGCGGGCAGACATACTGCATCTCGCCATTGGCCATGTCCACCGCCACCTGAATGGTGTAGCCCTTGGTCAGGCGCCGGCCGCTGGCGGCATCGCGGACCACGTACTCGATCTTGAGCCGGTTCTCCCACTCGACGATGGTGGCGCGGACGATGAACGACTGGCCATAGGTAAGCGGCCCGACATACTTGACGCGCATGTCCACCACCGGCCACGCATAGCCCGAGTCCCGCATGGCGGGGTAGTCGTAGTGGTAGCGCGCCAGCAGCGCGCAGCGCGCCTGCTCGAAATAGCGCACGTAGTTGCCGTGCCAGACCACGTTCATCGGGTCGAGGTCGTGGAAGGCCGCGCTGAGCGTGATCTCAAAGCTGAAGTCCTGGGAGGCTTGGGGCATAAGGTTGGGTATCGCGATATCCGGATTCAGGTCAGCTTTCAATGGGCGCGGCGCTGGCGCGCGCCGCGTCCGGCACGGCGCCGCCCTGCCCCCAGAAATCGTAAAAGTTGAACCAGTCGTAGGGCGACTCCACCAGCAGTTGCGAAAGCCATTGCGCATAGCCGGCCGCATGCTCGGTCAGGATCGCGTCGCGCCGCGCGCGCGGCAGGCGCACTTCGCGGGCCAGTTCGGTAAAACGCAGCAGGTGGCCCTTGCCCGAACGCACGCAGCCCATGGCGAACAGCGGGCATTCCAGCAACGCCGCCAGCACATAAGGCCCCACGGGAAAGCGCGCGGGCGCGCCCAGGAACGGCACCGTCACGGCGCGGCCGCCATGCACCGGAACCCGGTCGCCCGCAATCGCCACGAACTCGCCCGCGCGGACCTTCTCGGCCAGCAGCAAGGCGGTGGCCGGCGAAATATCGTCGACCTGGAACAGCTGCAGCCCGGAGCGCGGGTCCAGCCGCGACAGGATGCGGTTGAACTGCGCCGCGTGCGCGGTATGCACCAGCACCGTCAGGCGCAGGCCGGCGCGCTGGTTGGCCAGCACCCGGCACAGCTCCAGGCAGCCCATGTGGGCGGTCACGATGATGCCGCCCTGCCCGCTGGCGATCTGCGCCAGCATCACCTCGGCGCCTTCGCGCCGCACCGCGCCGTAGCGGTAGCCGCCGCCAATGGCAAGCAGCTTGTCCAGCAGCGTGTCGGCAAACGAGAACAGGTGGCGCAGGCTATGGCGCAGCCCCGGCATCATGCCCGCCGGGCCGACCGCGCCCGTGGCGGCCTGGATGCGGCGCAGATAGTCGAGCGACGCATGGCGCGCCAGCGGCTTGGCAAGCCAGTAGTAGGTCACCACCGGGTACAGCACCGCGCGGAACAGCACGCGGCCGCACAGGCGATACAGCCAGTACAGGCTCCACACGCCCCATACGCAAGTGGATTCGCGGATCTGGCTCCAGTGACGGGCCATGCGTCCGGGTTGCGTCGCTTGGGTGCCTTGGGTGGCTTGGGGCGTGCTCATGCCGGCCGCACCTTGCGCCACAGCAGTACCGGCAAGCGCTTGAGCATGCCGAAGAAGAGCCGTGTATGCATGGAAGAGATCAGCACGTTGTCGCGCCAGACCTGGAAATGGGAAACGCCGTCGGTGGGATACGTCACGCGCGTGGGTACGTTGACGATGCGCACGCCGCGCCAGACCAGGTGCACCAGCACCTCGGTATCGAACTGCATGCGCCGGCCCAGCTTGACCTGGCGCACCAGCGGGAGGACGTGCGCGAGAGGATAGACGCGCAGGCCGCACATCGAATCGCGCACGGCGAACGACAGCGTGTTGATCCAGACCCAGACGTGGGTCAGGTAACGCGCCAGCAGCCGCACGCGCGGCACCGATTCGTCGTAGACCGGGCAGCCACAGATCATGGCGTGCGAGCTGGCCTGCGCCAGGGCCAGGAACTGGGGGATGCAGCCGGCATCATGCTGCCCGTCGGCATCAATCTGCAGCGCATGCGTAAATCCCATGCGCGCGGCCTCCTCGAAGCCCGCCATGATGGCCCCGCCCTTGCCCTGGTTCTGCGCCAGGCGGATCAGCTGGACCCGATCGGCATGGCTTGCGGCAAGCTCGCGCAGCACTCGCTCGCAGGCCGGGCTGCTGCCATCGTCCACCAGCAGGCACGGCAACGGGTGCGCGAGAATGGCCTGCACCATCGCGCCGATGGCACGTTCGTGGTCGTAGACCGGGACGAGCGCCACGGGCTTAAACATCCGCCTCTCCAAAGATGATGCGCCCGCTGGCGTGCGGGCCGCGCGCCGAGCTCAGGCGAAAGCCCAGCGCGCCGCGCTCGGGCTGCCACGCCAGCGTCATGTGCACCAGGGTGCCGGGCGTGATCACGGCCTGGAACTTCAGAATTTCGATCCGGCGAAAACGCGCGCGCGGCGGCACCGGCAGGCGCTCGGGCGCCAGCGCCATCACCCAGTCGACCTGCGCCACGCCCGGCACGATGGGGCTACCCGGGAAATGCCCGTCGAACACGGCCAGGTCCTCGCTGACCTCCAGCTCGGCGGCGGCGGACAGCGCATCCTCCGCGGCCTGCCAGCGCACGGCCGGCAGCACGCGGCGGAACACGTCGCGCAGCATGGCTTGCGTGGTCTTGCCCTGCGCGTTGCAGGGCAGCGCCTCGGCAAAGCTCCAGCGCCGCGGCAAGGCCACCGCGTCCACGGCATCCGCAAGGCGGGCGCGCAGCGCGGCAAGCAGGGCCGCGCGGCCCTGCCCGGCCAGCATGGCCGCGCCGCTCTCGCTGGGCACCACCACGGCGCCAAGGCGCGTGCCGACATCCAGCTCCAGCAGCACCACGCGCGCCTCCCGCACCAGCGGCGACGCGGCCAGCGCCTGCTCGACCTGGGTCAGCGATACGCGCTTTTCCTCGATCTTGACGATGCGGTCGGCGCGGCCCGCCAGGGTGAATCCGCCATCCGCGGCGGGCAGCACATGGTCCGCGCACAGAAACCAGCCGTCGTCCGGAAGGTGCGCGGAGCGCACCGCCAGGAAGCCGTCCTGCAAGCGCCATTGCACGCCCGGCAGCGGAGTCCAGCGGTCTTCGTGGCGGGCACGCTGCCGCCAGGCGATGCCGCCGGTTTCCGAGCTCCCGAACACTTCGATGGGCGCTTGTCCCAGATGGCGCAACGCATCGGTCGCGGCCTCCGGCGGCAAAGGCCCGCCGGACGAGAACACGGCGCGCAGCACGCCGCGGGCGGCAGACCAGTCGAGCGCTTGCGGCATGCGCCGCAGGTGCGCCGGGCTGGTGACCAGCAGCGCCGGGGCATCACCGCAAGCGCGCACGATTTCCTCATGGAACGCGAGACGATCCGCCGGCATGGCGCGCGCCGCCGCTAGCGGCCACAACACGCAGAACAGCAGGCCGTAGATATGCTGGTGCGACACCGTTGCCAGCACCCTCACCTGCGCCGGCAGCTCCGCGCCGAACGCGGCCTGCAGCGCCTGCACTTCCGCGTCGAGCTGCGACAGGTGCTTGACGATGGCGCCGGGCACGCCGGTGGAACCCGAGGTGAACATCGTCACCAGCGTGTCGCTTGGCGCCAGCGCAGGCCAGTCCATGCTGCCGTTGGCCGGCTCGATCGATGCTTGCGGCCACAGGCCATCGGGCAACTCGCCGGCGCAGCCATCGGCGCGCTCGCGCAATGCCGCCAGCGTTTCGGCGCGCGTGTCGCCGGGCAGCACCACGTGCTTGCCCGCGTGCCAGGCGCCGAACAGCGCCGCCGCGAACTCGGAGGTCGATTCGATGTAGAGCGCCCAGGACTTGCCCGGCGCGGCGGTAAACGCTTGCCGCCAGGCGGCCACGCGCCGCACGAACTCCGGTGCGGTGGTCGCGCCGGCCGCGCCATGCGCGACCACGTGCGAGCGCTGCGCCAGCGCCGCCATCAACCCGCTTACGCCCAGCCACTCAGCCATGCCGCCCCCTTGCCATCACACGCTGGCGCACCAGCCATTCGCCGGCGAACATGGCGCCGATCAATCCGTAGGCGATGCCGCCGTTGTAAAGCGCCCAGATGCGGTCGCTGGCCAGCACGGCGGTCAGTGCGGCTACCGTGCCGTTGCACACGAAGAACACGCACCAGGCTTGCGTCACGCGGCGCGTGTACGCAACGCCCGACGGCGGCAAGTCCGGCTCGCGCAGCCGCGCCAGCCGCTCCACCAGGCTGGGCGGGTGCCGCAGGCTCCAGCCGAACAAGCCCAGCATCGCGGCATTGACCAGCACGGGATACAGCTTGAGGGGCAGCGCGTGATTGGACGCGGCCACGATCGCGGCCAGCACGGCGGCGGCCACGGCAAGCAGGCGCCAGCCGGCCTGGCGGCTGGTCAGGGCGCGCAGCAGCGCCAGTGCCACCAGCGCCAGCGCCATCACGCGCGGCGACCAATGCTGCAGGCCAAAGTAGATCGCCACCGGATAGCACAGCGTCAACACGCCGAGCAGCAATTTGCGCACGGGCATGCGCGCTCAGGCCGTGGCGGGCGAGTCGATCAGCAAGGCCAGCGCCTGCACCACGTCCTGCACGGTGCGCACGGCCTTGAACTGCTCCGGCTTGATCGGCTTGTTCAGCATCGGCTTGAGCTTCACCAGCAGGTCGACCGCGTCGATGCTGTCGATGTCCAGGTCGTCGTAGAGACGGGCTTCGGGACGAATGCGGGCCGGGTCGATCTCGAAGGTTTCCTCGAGCACCGCGGCCACCCGCGCAAAGATTTCGTCATGGGTCATGATGGGCTTCCCCCTGTTCGGCTATGACCGGCCGTGGTTGCCGGCCTGGCAAGTGGTATGTGGATCCTTGGTGTGTCGCGGGCGGGTTCAGGCAGAAGCCTGGCCAGCACGCTGAGATGCGACGAACGTGGCCAGCGCTGTCACGCTGGCAAAGCGCGCACGCATGTCTTCCTTGTCGCCGTTCATGGTCACGCCGTAGCGCTTTTGCAGCGCCAGCCCGAGTTCGAGCGCATCGATCGAATCCAGGCCCAGCCCTTCGATGAACAACGGTGCGTCGGCGTCGATATCGTCCACGCCGATATCCTCCAGCGACAACGATGAAATGATCAGTTCCTTGATTTCTTGCTCAAGCGCCTTCACGGCGGACCTCCCTGGAAAAAAACTCGGATAGCGATTGGGTCAGGTGCCGTACCGCCAGCGCGTCGTCCAGTCCGGACGGCACCATCTGGGCGACACTGACATCCTCTCGCACGTCAATGATGTAACGAGGCCTGCGGGCCGGCACGCGGTACCACTTCTCACCCTTGGTGAGCGTGGGCGGCTCGCACCGGATCACCACAGGCGTCAGCGCAAAGCCGCCGCGCACCGCGACATTGGCCGCACCCCGTTGCAGGCGCAGCGGGCCATGCAACGGCGTGCGCGTGCCCTCGGGGAAGATGACGAGATTATTGCCCGTGCGCAGCGAGGCAATGCAGTCATCCACCATGCCCGCGCCGGAGTCATTGCAGACGTAACCGGTGGCGCGCACCGGGCCACGGGTAAACGGGTTGCGGGCCAGGCCGGAGCGCACCACGCAATCGGCCTGGCGCGTCAGCGCGATCAGAAAGACGACATCGATCAGCGACGGATGGTTGGCCACGATCAGCAAGCCCTGGCGGCGCAGCCGCTCAGGATGCAGCACCTCGTAGCGGATCACCCCGACCGAGCGCATCAGCCACAGGAAAAGCCGGAATGCGTAATGCACCACGTTCTTGCAGACCCGCTGCCGGCGCGCCGAAGACCACAGCAAGACGGCAAGCAACGGGAACACCAGCACCCGCAGCACGAGCCCGCCGACGCCGAAGCTGGAAAAGCACAGCCCGGTCGCGCAGACGCGCCAGGCCCGGTCCAGGCGCTCAACCATGTCGTTGCCACCTCCAGCCGGCACGCTCGCCGGCGTGGCGCAACTCGGCGTCGCCGGACAGCATGAAGCGCAGCACCTCCAGCCCATGCGGCAGCGTCACGCCGGCGCCGGCCGGCAGGGTCTCCCCCACCACCTCAAGGCTGAGCACCGGTTGCCCCGCCTGCGGCATGCCGACCCGCCACGCCCACCCGAACAGGCACTCCGGTTCGTCCGCGAAGACGGCATAGGCCTCGGGCAGCGGCGCCTCGTAATGCACCAGCAAGACTTCCGGGGCGCCGTCGGCCAGCAAACCGCACGCTTCCACCACCGCCGCTTCCACCGTATCGCGGCCCGCGGCCAGGGCTTGCAGGTTGCCCGGATCGCCCCGGTCGATCGAATACAGCGCGCCGATGGCGTTATGCACGGACAGGCCGAAGGCTGTGGGCGACAAGGGCTCGCCGTCGGCAAGGTCGCCAAGCATTTGCAGCGGGCGCAGGGTGTCACCGTGGCGCGATGCAAAGATGACGGGAATGCCGTCCACGCCCGGCTGGCAGGCATAGGCGGGATGCAAGGCAGCGCGGCCCAGCGCGGTGATCCTGCGGCGCAGCATCGGGGCCATGGCGGCCAGCGTGGGCAATGCGTCGCCTTTGGGCAGCCAGGGCGCGCGGCTCCAGGCCTGCCAGGCTTGCTGCGTTTCTAGTTGTGCTGCACATGCCGCCCATGCGCGAATACCAAATTCCATTGCCGTGCCGTTCGCGTAGGGTGGATGAAAAGGCGGGTCGCTGCCGGCCCGCGGGTGATGCACGCCGGCGCCAGCAGACACGCAGGCGTTTCGCACACATCACGAATCACGCCCGTTGCCGAATTTTGTGGGCAGATACCGCCTGTTTGCCCTGATTTTCCGCTCGATTGCTACTTGAATACTTTTTTTGCACTGACTCCGGGGCCGCTGCCGTGGCGGACATGGCTGCCTGCTGGCAAATGACGTTGCCCGTCAGCGAGTCGGTATTAAATCGGTGTTAAATAGGTGTTAACGACCGAAAACCCGCAAAACTGACCCCAGGCGACCCATCGGCATCAGCCGCGGGACAATCAAAACATCATTTTTGGCAGGAATGCCGAACTTTGACTCGCCCTTTTTGTCAGGGCCGAATTCTCGCACAAAGGCGCGGCAACAGGGGATGCAAGAAGGTTAAGAAGGTTGTCAATTGTAACGGCGCGCGCCTGCCGGCCATGCGGTGGCGTAGCCATGCCTGTCAAGGCCGGGAGGGAAACGGGGGGATGAGAGCGGGAGGGAGTGTGAGCGGGTTATCCCCCGCCCGGCGTAGCGCGGCGGGGGCCCGTGGCAAAACGAGCGTGATGCGGCTTACAGCGCGGGCAGGATCTTCCCTGCCACCTCGCCAAAGCCGACGCGATAGCCGTCGCCCTGGCACCAGCCGGCCATGACCACTTCGTCGCCATCTTCTAGGAAACCGCGCTTGCTGCCGTCCGCCAGCGTCAAGGGCTCGGCGCCGTTACGGGTCAGTTCCAGCAGGCTGCCATAGGAATCCGGCGTGGTGCCGCTGATGGTGCCGGAGCCCATCAGGTCGCCCACACGGACATTGCAGCCGGACACGGTGTGGTGCGCCAGTTGCTGGACCATGGTCCAGTACATGGCCTTGAAGTTGGTGCGGCAGACGGTGGTGGCTTGCTCCGCGCCTTCGGGGCGCAGCGAGACTTCCAGTGCGATGTCATAGGCATTGCGCTCGGGCTGCTGCAGATACGCCAGCGGCTCGGGCGATTGCACCGGATTGTCGCGGCGGAACGGCTCGAGCGCGTCCATGGTGACCACCCATGGGGAGATCGAGGTGCCAAAGCCCTTGCTGTTGAATGGGCCCAGCGGCACGTACTCCCACTGCTGGATATCGCGCGCGCTCCAGTCGTTGAGGATCACCATGCCGAACATGTGTCCGGCGGCCGCAGCGGTGCTGACCGGCTCGCCCAGGGTCGACGGCTTGCCGACGATGAAGGCCATTTCCAGTTCGTAGTCGAGCTTCTGGCAAGCCGTAAAGACCGGGCGCGGCGCGTTCGGCGGCTTGATCTGCCCCTTCGGGCGGCGCAGTTCCGTGCCGCTCACCACCACAGAGCTGGCGCGGCCGTTGTAGCCGATGGGAATCTCCAGCCAGTTGGGCAGCAGCGCATTGTCCGGATCGCGGAACATGCGGCCGACGTTGGTGGCGTGCTCGCGCGAGGAGTAGAAATCGGTGTAGCCGGGGATGTCCACCGGCAGGTGCAAGGTAGCCCAGGCCATCGGCACCAGGGCCTGCTCATGCAGGGCCGACTTGGGATGCAAGGTGGTGTCGTCCGCCGCCAGCATGGACGTCAGGCGCTGGCGGGTTTCAGTCCATGCCGGCTTGCCGAGCGCGATGAAGGCGTTGAGCGTGGCGCCGCTAAACACGCCTTTGACGGAGGCAGGCAGCAGGCCCGCCTCGTCCAGCACGGACAGGTCGAGAATGAAGTCGCCGATGGCGACGCCTACGCGCGGGCCCTGCCCGTTCGGGGAAAAGATGCCGTAGGGCAGGTTCTGCAGCGGGAAATGCGTAACGCCATCATTGGCGGATTCGATCCAACTCTGCTGGACAGTGGTCATCGGGGGCTCCGGAGGGCAATGACAAGGGTGCCGGCGACATGCGCCGCGCGGGCACCCTGGATTCATGATGGTCGGCCGGGTGAAACCGGTCTTGGGACTTGAGGATCAGCGCTCGCTGGGGTTGAAATGCTTCTTCAGGCCTTGCCAGCACCTGTAGTAATCGTCCTGCAACTGCGCCGACTCCGCTGCATACGGCGTCGGCCGGATCACGGCCGGCGTCTCGAACATGAACGCCATGGTATCGCCGATGCGATGCGGCTGCGAGGTATCCGCGGCGGTGGCCTTGGCAAACGTCTCGGCATCCGGGCCGTGGCCGCTCATGCAATTGTGCAGGCTGGCGCCGCCAGGCGAGAAGCCATCGGCCTTGGCATCGTAGACACCCTCGATCAGGCCCATGAACTCACTGGCGATGTTGCGGTGGAACCAGGGCGGGCGGAAGGTGTTCTGCATCGCCAGCCAGCGCGGGCCAAAGATGACGAAATCGATGCTGTCCACGCCCGGGGTGTCGGACGGGCTTTGCAGCACCAGGAAGATCGAGGGGTCCGGGTGATCGAAGCTGATCGAGCCAATGGTGTTGAAGCGGCGCAGGTCGTACTTGTACGGCGCGTAATTGCCATGCCAGGCCACCACATCCAGCGGCGAGTGCCCGATCGCGGCGCGCCACAGGTTGCCCTGGAACTTCGCCACCAGCTCGAAATCGCCCTCACGATCCTCATACCAAGCATGCGGCGTGAGGAAGTCGCGCGGATTGGCCAGGCCATTGGAGCCGATGACGCCCAGGTCGGGCAGGCGGAACAAGGCGCCATAGTTTTCGCAGATATAGCCGCGCGCCTCGCCATCCGGCAGCTCCACGCGAAAACGCACGCCGCGCGGGATCACCACAATCTCCTGCGGCTCGACGTCCAGCAGGCCCATCTCGGTCGCCAGGCGCAGCCTGCCCTGCTGCGGCACGATCAGCATCTCGCCGTCTGCATTGTAGAAGAAGCGATCCGTCATCGAGCGGTTGGCCAGGTACAGATGGATCCCGCAACCCGACATGGCCTCCGGGCCGCCGTTGCCGGCCATGGTGATGATGCCGTCGACAAAGTCGGTGGGCTCCTTGGCCATCGCCGGCGGGCTCCAGCGCATCTGGTTGGGCGATGGCGGCACCGCATCGAAATGACTGACGATGCGCGACTGCTCGACCCGCGTGAACGGCTCATGCATCGCCGCCGGGCGAATGCGATAGCACCAGCTGCGCCGGTTGTGCGCGCGCGGCGCGGTAAACGCCGTACCGGAAATCTGCTCGGCATACAGCCCATACGGCGCGCGCTGGGGCGAGTTCTGCCCCACCGGCAACGCACCGGGCAGTGCCTCGGTGGCGAACTCGTTGGCAAAACCGGATTGGTAGCCGGGCGTGCCGTGGTCGGGCGCCTGCCCTTTCACGTTCACAAGGTTCAATGGCGTCTGCGTCATATCTTGGGTCTTCCTCTTACGCTTGCGATTTCGCTTTCGATGAATCGAGCACGCCCGCGCGGGCTAGCTCCATGGCTTCCTGCAGAACAGCAAGATCGCCGATGTGATTGGCCAGCAGCAGGATCAGTTGCGCGTTGGCGGCCTGGCTCTGCGCGTCGGAGAGATCGCGATGCATGTCGATCAGCGCCTCGTAGAAGTCGTCCGGACGGGCAAGGTTGGGTTCGGCACTCAGCGGCATTGGCTTGTCTCCCTACTCAGGCCACTGCCGCAGCGGGCATAGTGGACGAGTGATCACACTGGCGGTGTCTTTCGAACGCCGGATCGTGAATTTCACAATCCGTAATTGATTTACTATATCGTAATCGCAGGCCTCGGACGTGTCAAACCAGTATCGGCCCTTATTTCTCCGCGGACGGCGAAAACCGGCGGACACCACGTTTGTAGGTTAGGCGCGAAGGACAGGGTGAGACAAAGACGTGACGCCAGACGGCGCACAAGCGCAGGCAGCCCGAGCAATGTCAGGCGGAGAAGAGAAACAAGTACGACAGGGAGAAAGCGACAGGCTCGACAGGCAAACGCACGACCCGGCCTCGGCGCGGGGCCGAGGTCGTCAAAGACAGACGGATGCCGCCAGGCGCGGCATCCGGCCATCCATGTAAAGCAGGCAAAACCCCAGCAGCAGGCACGTGGGGGCGTGCCCGCTGCTGGTATGACAAGCGCGCGCCAATCCGGCCGCAGACCCGGCCGGAACCAGCGCGAGTGCTCAGGCTGGCTTGTGACCTTCGCCCGGGCTCGACGCGAAGCCTGTGCTGACCGGGGTGGCCGGTGCAGGGCTTGCGGCGGTAGGCGTTGCGGCAGGCGCCTGCCCGGCCATGGAAGCGGCCGTGACGCCGCCATTGCGGCTGGCAATAAACGCGTTGACGTCGGCAGCAAGATGCTGGGGTGCCAGCACCACTTCCAGGCCAAGCGCCTCGCAAGCCGCTAGGAAAGTCGACATGCGGGGGTCGGCCTGACCCGATTCTGCCCGCAAGTAAGCTTCCCGGGAGATCCCGGCCTTACGGGCGACGTCTTCCTGCTTGAGCTTTCGCGCTCGGCGCAACGCCCGCAGTTGCCGGAACGGTTCGCTAGCGCCTCTAGGCACGGCTGTACTGTTCATGTCGGTCTCCAGTCACCAATGAAAAAAAAGTGCGCGGACGTGCATTCGAGTATAGAGCACGCAAAGCGTTCCGTATGTAATCAGGGCAACACTTTGTGCAGATTTCTTGTTGGCACCCTGCGCAGGCTAATCCTAGCCTGTCAATAGGTCCGATACAGCACAATTATCTGCCTCCGTGGTGACATAACGGGCGGCAGTGAAATAGGTTGACGAAAACGCACAAGCGCGAAGTTGACAATACGACCGGTCGTGCTATTCTTTCGACATGCAGAAAGGACAACTTACCCGCGCAGCCATCATCGAGCAGGCCCTGGACACCGCCGCCCAGATCGGGTTCGAGCAGTTGTCGCTCGCCACATTGGCCGCCGACACCAGCATGTCCAAGAGCGGGCTCTATGCGCACTTCAAGTCAAAAGAAGCCTTGCAGCAAGCAGTTTTGGCGCTCGCCCTGGAGCGCTTTTCGGACGTCGTCTTCAGGCCGGCCATGCGCCTGCCGCGCGGCACGCGTCGGGTGCAAGCTCTCTTCGAAGGGTACATGCTCTGGCTCGGTGGATCCGTCAATAAAGGCCGCTGCCTGTTCATGGCGCTAGGCCAGGAATACCGCGACCGCCCCGGTGCCGTTAGGGATCAGGTGGTGCAATCGCTGAAAGACTGGCATAGCCTTATCGCCAGGGCCGTGACCGACGCGATCGAGGAAGGCGATCTTTCGCCGGCACAAGACGCGCGGCAGTTCGCCTTCGAGATGGTCGGCATCGGCATGTCCTTTCAACAGTCTTACAAGCTGCTGGGCCGCGAAGACGCCGAGACCATGGCCCGCCGGGCGTTCGAGGCATTGCTCCGCCGGGCCGAGCTTGCGCAGCCCGTGCGCAAGTAGCCAAGGACGAGGAGGCACCTGCGCGAGGCGCCTCCCGCAAGACAGATCGGGATAAATTTCAAGACGGCAGGATGTCGTCTTTTTTTGAAATAAAAAATAGCACGACTGGTCGGTCTTACCGGAGGGGTATCGCCTCTCCCCGATGCCCCGGCCAGGAATGCCAGAAGTCTTCGCTAGAGGTGACCGCCGTGACGCAAGCGATTTACTCATCCACCAAAACCCGCCAGGCCGCGCCGATATCCGGGGCGCCAATGCGCTTGGGGCGCCTTGGCTGGCAATTGGCCGAGCTGCTTTATCCGGCCGGCGTAGCGCGCGCGCTCGAGCACGCATGGTTCCGTCCGCCCCATGGCAACGGCCCGGATGGCGCTGGCCGTGAACTGCTTGACCGTGCGCGCGCGGACTGGGCGCTCGTGACCGGCCAGGGAGCGAGCCGGCGCGTGCGCGTCTATCGATGGGGCAATACCGGGCCGACCGTCTTGCTGGCCCACGGCTGGGGTGGCCATGCCGCCCAGTGGCAACCGCTGGTTGCACCGCTGCTGGCGGCTGGCATGCGCGTGGTCGCCTTTGACGCGCTCTCGCACGGCGGCTCCGACGCGGGTGCACGCGGCGCGGGCCAGACTTCTGTTGTGGAAATGTCACATTCGCTGTTGGCCACGGCGTGGCACGCCGGCCCGGTCCACGCGGTGATTGCGCATTCGCTCGGCAGCGCCGCGCTGGCGCTGGCCGTGCGCGAAGGCTTGCATCTGCAGGCTGCCGTGATGATCGGCCCGCCGGCCGACATGCACACTGCCGCCGCGGCATTGGCCTGGCGGCTCGGCATTGGGCCCGGCGCACTGGCCCGCATGCAGCGCAACAGCGAGCGCTGGCTGGGCATGCCGTGGTCTGCCTTCAACGTCCCGGCCATCGGGCGCGCCCGCCCGGTGCCGCCCACGCTGGTGATCCACGACCGGCAAGACAAGGAAGTGGGCTGGGAGAGCGGCGCTGCCATTGCCGGTGCATGGCCTGGCGCGCAGTTGATGGCCACGGACGGACTGGGCCATCGCCGTGTCCTGCACGACGCACAGGTCATCGCACGGGCGGTATCGTTCATCCGCGGCGCCGCGGACGCGCCCGGGCTTGCCGAGGCAACTCGCAGGATGCAGGCCCAGGCCGATGCCTGAATCACTCCCAAACCCTGCTTGCGGCAGCGATTATGTGGCATGCCACATAATCGCCGCTGGCGGTGTGGGTCCGAGCTTGGCGGTTAATTGCTGATTAAACGAAAAAAGAAGACCGGCTGGCACCTCGCCAGCCGGCCTCCTCCTTGGAGACCTGTCAGAACCCTGCGTCAGAACCCTTCCAGCACCAGCTTGCCGATGGTCCGCCCGCTCTCCAGCATGGCATGGGCGCGGCGCAGGTTGGCCGCATCGATCCGCCCGAGGTTCTCGCCCAGCGTGGTCCGCAGCCGGCCGGCATCGACCAGCCGTGCCACCTCGTTGAGCAAGAGATACTGCTCGATCATGTCCGGCGTGCCGAACATCGAGCGGGTGAACATGAACTCCCACACAAAGGTGGCGCTCTTGCTCTTCAGGTCGCCCACGGCCAGCGGGCCGCTGTTCTCCACGATCGAGCAGATCTTGCCTTGCGGCGCAATCACGGTCGCCATGGCAGCAAAGTGGCGGTCCGTGTCGTTAAAACACAGGATGTAGTCGACCTCGGCAAAGCCGAGCTTGCGCAACTGGGCCGGCATGTCGCCACGGTGATCGATGGTGTGGTCAGCGCCCAGCTCGCGGCACCAGGCAGCGGACTCCGGCCGCGACGCGGTGGCGATGACCGTCAGCCCCGCCAGCGTCTTGGCCAGCTGGATGCCGATGGAACCCACGCCCCCTGCTCCGCCGATAACCAGCACGGAGCGCCCGGCATGCTTGCCCTGCGGCGAGACGCCCAGGCGATCGAACAAGGCTTCCCACGCCGTAATGGCGGTCAGCGGCAACGCGGCGGCCTGGGCGAAATCGAGCAATGCAGGCTTATGGCCGACAATGCGCTCATCCACCAGGTGGAACTCGCTATTGGCGCCAGGCCGGGTAATGCTGCCAGCGTAGAAAACCGGGTCGCCCACCTTGAACAGGGTGACATCCGGGCCCACCGCGGCCACTGTGCCAGCTGCATCCCATCCGAGCACGCGCGTGACAGGCTCGACCTTATCCTTGGGCGCGCGCACCTTGGCATCCACGGGATTGACCGAGATGGCCGCCACCTTGACCAGCAGGTCGCGGCCTTCGGGCACGGGGGTGGCGATGTCCACGTCGACCAGGGATTGCGGGTCGTCGATCGGCAGGTAACGGGTCAGGCCAACGGCTTTCATTGCGGGTTCCACCAAGTCAATCAAGCAGGTTCTGCGGCACGGGATTGCGCCATGGCCACAGCGTAGCCCCACTGCCGTGCATTGATTAGCCGGAAAATCCAACAATCAATTTCCCGATTTCCCGGAAAATCTAGCCGTCTCCTTGTTTGCTGCCAGCCGCAAGGATCTGTCCGCCCCCAAAACTAGACTGCCGCGGCACCTCGCCACCCAGCGTGATGCGGATCGCGCAGTACTTGAATTCCGGGATCTTGCCAAAGGGGTCCAGCGCCGCGTTCGTCAGCTTGTTGATGGCGGCCTCGTAGTAGCAGAACGGCACGAACACCGCGCCGCGCGGCGTGCCGTCGTCCACCCGGGCAAACAGCGATACCTGGCCCCGGCGCGATGCGAGCGTCACCACGTCGCCCGGCTGGCCACCGATGGCGGCAAGGTCGAGCGGATGCACCAGCGCCACCGGCTCCGGTTCGATGGCATCCAGCACGCCCGCGCGCCGGGTCATGCTGCCGGTATGCCAGTGCTCGAGCTGCCGGCCGGTGATGAGCACGACCGGGTACTCCTGGTCGGGCCGCTCGGCCGCGGGAATGATGTCGGCCGGGACGAATCGGGCCCGGCCCGAAGCCGTCGGAAACGCGTCCGTAAAGATGACCGGCTCCCCCGGGTCGCCCTCAGCGCGGCAAGGATAGGTCACCGCGTCCTCCCGCTGCAAGCGCTCCCAGGTAATGCCGCCGATGCTGGGCATGGCATGGCGCATCTCGTCGAACACGTCGGCCACGCTCGCGTACGACCAGTCCAGCCCCAGCCTGGCGGCCATCTGCTGGATAATCCACAGGTCCTGCCGCGCTTGCCCGGGCGGATCGATCGCCTGGCGGCCAAGCTGCACCGTGCGGTCAGTGTTGGTAAAGGTGCCCGTCTTCTCAGGGAACGCCGACGCCGGCAGCACCACATCGGCGAGGTAGGCGGTCTCCGTCAGGAAGATATCCTGCACCACCAGGTGGTCCAGCGCCGCCAGCGCCTCGCGCGCGTGCTGGGCATCGGGATCCGACATGGCCGGGTTCTCGCCCATGATGTACATCCCGCGCACTTCGCCCCGCTCGATGGCCTGCATCACTTCGACCACGGTCAGCCCCGGCTGGCGATCCAGCGGCATGCCCCACAACGACTCGAAGCGCGCAACAGCCTCGGGATCGTCGACACGATGGTAGTCCGGATACATCATCGGGATCAGTCCGGCGTCGGAGGCGCCCTGCACATTGTTCTGGCCGCGCAGTGGGTGCAGCCCCGTGCCCGGCCGGCCGATCTGCCCCGTCATCAGCGCCAGGGCGATCAGGCAGCGGGCATTGTCGGTGCCGTGGATATGCTGGGAGATCCCCATGCCCCAAAGGATCATCGAGGCTTTGGAACTGGCATATAGCCGGGCCACATAGCGGATGGTGTCGGCATCGATGCCGCAAACCGGCGCCATCAGCTCCGGGCTGTAGGCCGCCACATTGCGCTGCAGTTCCTCATAGCCGATGGTGCGCCTGGCGATGAAATCCTGATCGACCAGTCCTTCGGCCACGATCACATGCATCATGGCGTTGAGCAGCGCCACATCGGTATCGGGCTCGAACTGCAGGAAGCGATGGGCGAAGCGCGCCAGGTCGGAGCGGCGTGGATCGGCCACGATCAGCTTGGTGCCATTTTTTACCGCGTTCTTGATCCAGGTTGCCGCCACCGGATGGTTCACCGTTGGATTGGCGCCGATCACGATCACCACCTGCGCGCGTGCCACATCCATCACCGGGTTGGAAACCGCGCCCGAACCGATGCCTTCGAGCAGCGCCGCCACCGACGACGCGTGGCAAAGCCGCGTGCAATGGTCCACGTTATTGCTGCCGAAGCCGGTGCGCACGAGCTTTTGAAACAGGTAGGCCTCTTCATTGCTCCCCTTGGCGGAGCCAAAGCCGGCCAGCGCGCGCTTGCCGTACGTGTCGCGGATGGCCGACAGGCTGGTGCCCGCAAGCGCGAGGGCCTCATCCCAGCTGGCTTCGCGGAACACGTCCATCACGCGCGCGGGATCCATCACGAAATCGCCACGCTTGGGGGCGCCTTCGCGCCGCACCAGCGGTACCGTCAGCCGGTGCGGATGCTGGGCGTAATCGAAGCCATAGCGGCCCTTCACGCACAGGCGCATCTGGTTGGCCGGCCCAAAACGCCCTTCGACAAACAGGATGCGGTTGTCCTTGACGTTGTAGGTGAGCTGGCAGCCCACCCCGCAGTACGGGCAGACCGACTCCACCTGGCGATCCGGCACCGGCAACGCGGCGTCGCGGGCCGGCATCAGCGCGCCGGTCGGGCAGGCCTGCACGCACTCGCCGCAGGCGACGCAGGTGGAGGCGCCCATCGGGTCGCCCATGTCGAACACGATCGCGGCCTGGTCGCCGCGAAAGGCCAGCCCGATCACATCGTTGACCTGCTCCTCGCGGCAAGCGCGCACGCAGCGGGTGCACTGGATGCAGGCATCGAGATTGACGGCGATGGCCGGATGGGACAAATCGGCTGGCACGGCGGCGCGCGGCGCAAAGCGCGGCTTGCCGACGTCCAGCCGGGCGGACCACTGGTCCAGCTCATTGTTGCGCGTGTAACGCGCCTCAGGCATATCGGACTGCAGCAGCGCCAGCACCATGCGCTGCGCGCGCAGCGCGCGCTCGGAGGCGGTCTGCACCTCCATCCCCTGCGCAGGGTAGCGGCAGCACGACGGCGCCAGCACGCGCTCGCCCTTGATCTCCACCATGCAGGCGCGGCAGTTGCCGGCGGTGTCCAGGCCGTCCTTGTAGCACAGGTGCGGGATGTCGAACCCCTCGCGCTGCGCCACCTTGAGCAAGCTCTCGCCCGGCCCGGCGCACACGTCCCGGCCATTCAGGCGGAACGTCACCGTGGTATCCGAGGAGGCCTCCACTTGCGCGCGCTCGGCGCGGGTCAGTGCACTCATATCGTCCTCGCGGCTCAGGCCAGCTCCTGGGGAAAGTACTTGATCACGCAATCCACCGGGTTGGGCGCGGCCTGCCCCAGCCCGCAGATCGACGCATCCCGCATCACCGCAGACAAGTCCGCCAGCGCGGCCAGGTCCCATGCCGGCTGCGCGATCACGTCCAGCGCCTTGGCCGTGCCCACGCGGCATGGTGTGCATTGCCCACAGGACTCATGCTTGAAGAAGTGCATCAGGTTGCGCGCCACGGCCACCGCGCTGTCCTGCTCGGAAAACACCACGATGGCGGCCGATCCGATAAAGCAACCGTGGGGCTGCAGCGTATCGAAATCCAGCGGAATATCGCCCAGGGACGCCGGCAGGATGCCACCCGAGGCGCCACCCGGCAGGTAGCCGTAGAAGCGATGGCCGTCCTGCATGCCGCCGCAGTATTCCTCGATCAGCTCACTCGCGGTGATCCCCGCCGGCGCCACGTGCACGCCGGGCAGCTTCACGCGCCCCGACACCGAGAACGAGCGCAGCCCGTGCCGGCCATGGCGTCCCTGCGCGGCGAACCAGCCCGCGCCTTTTTCAAGGATCTCGCGGACCCAGTAAAGGGTCTCGAAGTTATGCTCCAGCGTGGGCCGGCCGAACAAGCCGACCTGCGCCACATAGGGCGGGCGCAGCCTGGGCATGCCGCGCTTGCCTTCGATCGATTCGATCATGGCGGACTCTTCGCCGCAGATATACGCGCCGGCGCCACGCCGCAACTGGATCTCCGGCATGCCCGGGATCGGTGGGTCGGCCTGCAGGCGGCGCAGCGCTTCGCCAAGCACGGCACGGCAGCCTGCGTATTCGTCGCGCAGGTAGATGTAGATCGCGCCGACCTGGGTCACCGCGGCGGCGATCAGCATGCCTTCGAGGAAGCGATGCGGATCGCGCTCCAGGTAGACGCGATCCTTGAAGGTACCGGGCTCGCCCTCATCCAGGTTGACTGCCATCAGGCGCGGCGCCGGCTCGGCCATCACGATCCGCCATTTGCGCCCGGTGGGGAAACCCGCGCCACCCAGCCCGCGCAAGCCGGAATCCTCCATCGTGCGCAGCAAGGATTCGGAATCACGCTCACCCGAGGCCACTGCGCGGAGCAACTGATACCCGCCTTGCGCGCGATAGTCGTCATAGCCCAGATGGGCTTCGGGCGCGTGATGCACGGCGCGTGCGGCAACCGTGTCCACAATGGTCTGCGCGCTCGCAAGATCCACCGGGTTCTGCCCGACCAGCGCGGCGGGCGCGCGCTCGCAGCGGCCGATGCAGGGCGCTGCCACCACCTTGACTTCGCTGCCCAGCAGGGCCGGCAGCCGGGCGAGCAGGTCGCGCGCCCCGCCCAGCTCGCAGGCGATGCCTTCGCACACGCGCACCGTCACCGCGGCCGGGGGCCGGATGGCGCCGTCCTCACCCTCGCGCACGACATCGAAATGATGGTAGAAAGTGGCGACTTCATAGACCTCCACCATCGACAATCCCATCTCCTGCGCCAGCGCCACCAGGTGCGGGATCGCCAACTGGCCGAAGTGGTCATTGATGGCATGCAGGTGCTCGATCAGAAGGTCGCGCCGGCGCGGTACGTCGCCCAGGACGGCCTGGACTTCGGCCAAGGCTGCCGGGTCAGGCTGCCGCCCCTTTGGCTGGCGGCGCTTGCGCGCCTTGCCGATATCCTGGACCGCGATGGGAATGACGACCTGGTTCATGGCATTCTCGAAAAGCTGTCTCTTGGGGGGGCCGGATGGAACGGGGCACGCGCTACAAGTGCTTGCCCGCCGCTCTGGTCTTATCTTGCACTGCACGCGCCTCGCAACATGCAGCGGGAGTCGCGGGAGGGGTTTCGTTTTTGCTTTCGCCTTCGATCATATCCCTATTCCCGCGGCGCATTGACCGCGCCGATCCACGCCGGCAAGCCCGTCAGGTCAGGTCCTCCGGCACCGCGCGATATCCCATCGGCGGCGTGGTACTGGCATGCACATACTTCTTGGCGTGGGCTTCGCGCATTGGCTTGAGCACGAACAGCGCCAGGAAGGCGGACAGCGCCGCCATGCCCGAGGCGAGCATGAAGACCGCGTGCCAGTCGCCGGTGGCGGCGGTGATGACGCTGGAGAACGGCACCAGCAGCGCAGCCGTGCCCTTGGCGGTATACAACAGGCCAGCATTGGTGGCGGCGAACCTGGGCCCGAAGGTGTCGCCGCAGGTTGCCGGGAACAGGCTGTAGATCTCCCCCCAGGCGAAGAACACGACACCGGTCAGCACCACGAAAGCGATAGGATCCTGCCCGTACTTAGCCAGCAGCAGAATGCCCACCGCCTCGATCGCAAAGGCCAGGAACATCGTGTTCTCCCGGCCGATGTTGTCCGAGATCCAGCCAAAGAAGGGACGCGTCAGCCCATTGAGCACGCGGTCGATGGTGAGGGCGAAAGTCAGCGCGGGCAACGTCAGGCCGAGCAGCGATACCGGCACGCCATCGAGGCCGAAATCCTTGGCGATCGGGCCCAGCTGGGCGGTCGCCATCAGGCCGCCGGCCGCCATCATCACGAACATGGCGTACATCACCCAGAAGATCGGCGAGGACAGGACCTGGCGCGGCGAGGCGTTGTAGGCAGCCGTCTTGACCGCGGACGTGACCTGGTTCAGCACCTTGGCCGAAGGGGGATAGAGCGCCATGCCCAGGAAGAAGACGATCAGGCCCTGGCCCAGGCCGAACCACAAGAACGTGGCCTCGTAGCCGCTGGTCTTGATCATGTTGGCAATCGGCACCACGGTCAGCGCCGAGCCCGCGCCAAAGCCGGCGGCGGTGATGCCTGCCGCCAGCCCGCGCCGGTTTGGGAACCACTTCAACGCATTGCCCACGCAGGTGCCATACACCGCGCCCGCCCCCACCCCACCCAAGGCTGCCGCGAAGTAGAGCATCGGCAGAGACGAGGCCACGGAGTTCAAGGCCCAGGCAATCGCGCACAGCAGGCCGCCACCCACCACGACCGGACGCGGGCCGTACTTGTCCACGAGGTAACCCTCGATCGGCACCAGCCAGGTTTCCGTAACGACGAAGATGGTGAACGCCACCTGGATCGCCGTGCGGCCCCAGTGGTACTTGTCGTCAATCGGGTTAACGAACAGTGTCCAGCCATATTGCATGTTGGCGATCATCGCCATGCAGATCACGCCAAAGGCGAGTTGAACCCAGGGTGAGGCAAAGCGTGACTCGGGCGCGTTTTGCTGATGTTCCATGGTGTCTCCTTATGGCGGGCGGGGCCGCCTTATGTGGAAAGGGCGTCTTCGGACACCTCTTTTGGGACGGCACCGCTTGTGCTGCATCCCAGATACTGCCGTCGTTTCATTGCTATACAGTATGTGATATATCAATATAGTCAAGACGCTTTTAGCCCACTTGGCGGACCATGAAACTGCCCGGAAATGGCGATGGCAATGCACCGGAAAGCGGCACGAAGGTTACTCGTGCGCCACGCGCATCAAAGCGGGCGAGCAGTGCAAGCCGGCTTGCTGATGGATCAAGGACTTAGGGCGTCCCGCTTCATTAATGGCGCACGTGGACAAGCGGCTATCTGCCAGTACAAATGGGTCCGGGGAACCGGCCGGCGCAGCGCCTCAAAGACGATCCTCGGGAAAGTCCCTAGATTAAGTCAGGCAGACTGGGGCATCAATGTACTAAATGTCTGGCCCTTCAGGACAGAAGAGCGGAGGGAGCGAACAAGGAACTTGCGATCCGCAGAACAGCAAAAAGGTGCCTGGGAAGGCTTGGCGCAAGCGAACCCAGCAATCAAACCAAGGGAATCTGGCGGGGGATGGCCCCTATTCCAGCGCAGCGGCAGCGATTGGCGGCCATGCGGCCCGCCAATCGCACCACGCGAGCATCAGGCGCGGGCCAGGTTGGGTTGCGCGCTCACGCCAGACGGAGCCGGGCTGGCGCGGCCAATGCCGGCGGTTTCCTGCGAGGCGCCAAGGCCGGCAAAGCGGCCATGTTCCTGGGCACGGGCGAGCACAGGGGTCGGCACACGGGTAGCAATCAGGAAGGTAACACCAACGCCGAGGGCAATCAGACCAAAGGCAAGACCGAGAAGAAGTGCGCTGTCCATCAGAAAACTCCGGTAGGGATGGTGAGTAGGAGTTTTCATTATATGCTGCGGCGCACTATGTGTAAATATCCTGTATGTAATATATCATGAGATTTTGGGCGCTGACGCAACAGTCGTTCGCAACGCCATTCCCCTACCCTACGCGCGCCAGCAACGTCTGGTCCGGCTCCATGCCTCGCAGCGCGTCCCAGATGGCAGCAGCATTGGGCTTGAGCGACCGGCTCTTGCGCCGTACCAGCATCACCGAGGACGTGACCTGTGGCCGCAATGGCCGCATGACGGCGGCGGGGCCCAGCCCGGCCGCCTGGGCGCGCGATGGCACGATGCCGATGCCCAGCCCCAGCGCCACCATGCCGAAGATCGCGGCGAAGTGGCCAAGCACCTGCAGCGAGCCGGCGCGCACGTGATACACGCCAAAGGCCTGCTCTACGGCCGGCTGGATGCCCGAGTGCTGGTCCAGCATCAGCACATTGGCATCGTTCAGGTCGCCCCACCCTACCGTCTCGCGCGTGGCCAGCGGATGCTGCGATGGCAACACGGCATGGAACGGATCGACGCACAGGCCCTCGCAGTAGAGATCGTCCCCGGATTGCGGGTTCGTAGCGATACCGAAGTCCACCTCGCCGCTGCGCACGCACTGCAGCACCGCCTCATGCGAGCGGTCTTTCAGGCTGATGCCGATGCCCGGCCAGGCCGCACGGCAACCCGCGAGCCAGCCCGGCAGCGACATCGACGACAGCACCGGATCGGACGCGATCTGCACCGCGCCCTGGCACGGCCTGGCCGCGCCCTGGCTCTCGCGCAGCGTCTGCTCGACTTCCTCGATCAGGTGGCAGATGCGCTGCGACAGGTGCTCGCCGGCGTCGGTGAGCTCGACCTGGCGCGTGGTGCGGTCAAACAGCCGCTGGTCGATCTCGTCCTCCAGCTCGCGCACGCTGCGGCTGATGGCGGACTGCGTCAGCCCGAGCTCAGCCGCGGCGCGGGTAAAGCTCTTCTGTCGCGCGACAGCCGCGAAGGCCTTGAGCTGGGGAAGCGAAATATTCATGATCACCCCTCCTGCATGCATTGGGCATTGGGCGCGGAGAGCAGCTTTGCCATGCCCCGCAGCGCGCTGCGCATCGTGATAGACGCCGGGCCCGGATTTGCGTCAAGCGAGTCCGGGCCCGGCTGGTGATTCAGTCGCTCTCGCGGGCAGAGAGCCCCGCCAGGTACGCCGCGGGATCGGTCGCCGGCACCAGGGGCTCGGCATGCCCGGTGATAAACCGTCGTCGCATCGGGGCCAGCACGAACTTGGCGGACAAACCAGCCGCGATGGTCACGATCGCCGCCACCGTAAAGACGGCATCCCACCCGCCACGCGCCGACAGGATCGAGGCCAGTGGCACCAGCATCGCCGCCGTGCCCTTGGCCGTGTACAGCGTGCCGGCATTGGCCGCGGCGAACTTGCTGCCGAAGGTATCGGCGCACAGCGCGGGAAAGATCGAGAAAATCTCGCCCCAGAACAGAAACGTCAGCGCCGCGAACGTCATGAACAGATAAGGGTTATGCCCGAACTCCATCAGCCCGAGCAGCGACAGTCCCTCGCCAATGAAGATAAAGAACATGGTGTTTTCCCGACCGATGCGGTCCGAGATAAAGCCGCACAGCGGCCGCGTGAAACCATTGCACAGGTTGTCGATCGACAGCGTCATGGTGAGCAGCGGCAGCGTGAACCCCAGCATCGTCACCGGCATCGACGCGAAGCCGAAGTCCCGTGCAATCGGACCCAGTTGCGCAGTGGCCATGATGCCGCCCGCCGCGACCGCCACGAACGAGGCGTAGATAACCCAGAAGACTGGCGTCTTCACCATCCGGCCCGGCGTGAACTCGATGGGATTGGTCAGTACCGCCTTGGCCGCCACGGCGCCCACAGGCGGACGCGGCTTGACCAGCAGCAAGGCCATCAGCAGGATGCAAGCGCCTTGCAGGATGCCGAAGGTGATAAAGGCTTGCTCGTAGCCCGAGCGCTGGATCATGTTGGCGATAGGGATCACGGTCAGCGCCGAGCCCGCGCCGAAACCGGCGGCGGTCAGCCCGGCCGCCAGGCCGCGCTTGTCCGGAAACCACTTGAGCGCATTGCCAACGCAGGTGCCATACACGCCGCCGGCGCCGATGCCGGCGATCACCGCCGCCAGGTAGAGCTGCGGCAGGCTGGTCGCGTACGCATTGATGACCCAGGCCAGCCCCGCGCACACCGCGCCGCATGCCACTACCGGGCGCGGACCGATCTTGTCGACCAACCAGCCTTCAAGCGGAACCAGCCAGGTCTCGGTCACGATGAAAATGGAAAAAGCGACCTGGATGGCGGACTCGCCCCAGTGGTGCTTGGCATTCATCGGGGTCACGAATAATGTCCAGCCGTATTGCAGATTGGCTACCAGCCCCATGCAAACCACACCGATCGCCAGCTGGAACCAGCGGTTGTGAAGCCAGCCCAGACGGCTTGCGGCCAATGCCGCCGAATTGTCGTGCGCCATGTCGTGTCTCCTGCATAGTGCGTGTCGCGCTCTGTGGCCCGACGGGTAGGCTTCTCTGGAAGGGGAGCCCTTGGTCACTACTTGATTGAGCGCGCCTGACATTGCGGCACGTGCATCCGTGGACTGATGCTAGTTCAAACTAAGTTCGGCACGGCATAAAGTTTTTTATTATGATCATTCACGATCCTCTATACATGGGACGGACGAGTGCATGAAGAACGCCACGCTGCGCCAGCTGAAGGTTTTCGAGACGGTCGCCCGGCACCTGAGCTTCTCCCGCGCGGCGGAGGAGCTACACCTGACGCAGCCCGCCGTCTCGACACAGGTGCGCCAGCTCGAGGGCCATGTCGGCCTGCCGCTGTTCGAGCAACTTGGCAAGAAGATCTACCTGACCCCGGCCGGCATCGAGATGCTGCACTACAGCCGCAGCATCATGCAGCAATTCCGCGAAGCGGAAGACGCGATGTCGCAGCTCAAGGGCATCTCCGGCGGACGGCTCAATGTGGCCGTGATCAGTGCCGGCGATTACTTCTTCCCGCGTCTGCTCGCGGAATTCATGCAGCGCCATGACGGCGTGACGCTCAACCTCGCAGTGCACAATCGCGAGGAATTGCTGCACCAGCTTGCGGGCAACCTGACCGACCTGGCGGTGATGGTACGCCCCCCCGAAGGCATGGACACCGTCAGCGAATCCTTCGCGCCCCACCCTTACGTCATTGTTGCCGCGCCCAACCACCGGCTGGTGGGCGAGCGCAACATCCCGCTGGCGGCGCTGGCCGACGAAGCCTTCGTCGCGCGCGAGAAAGGCTCCGACACCTGGAACTCCATGCAGGAAGGCTTTGCCGGGCGCTTGTCCAACCTGCGCATTGCCATGGAGATCAAGAGCACCGAGACCATCAAGCAGGCCGTCATCGCCAACATGGGCATCGCGTTCCTGTCGGCACACACCGTCGGGCTGGAACTGCAGACGGGCAATCTCGCCGTGCTCGATATCGAGGGCTTCCCGGTCATGCTCAACTGGTACGTGGTGCATCGCAAGAACAAGCGCCTCCCACCGGTGGCGCTGGCCTTCAAGCATTTCCTGATGGAAGAAGGCGCCACCCTGATCCAGCGCATCACCGGCGTGGACAACCTGATAAAACATAAACGATAAGTTATGGTTATTCAGTCAAACTTTAATTATCGTTAATTGATCGGCAAACCTATCCTCGTCTCAGGCCCAATCTTTTCAGGCCCAACCTTTCACTGAGAGCCCGAGGAGTCCGATCATGAACCAGGTCCAGTTCGAAACCCGCACCAGTTCCCATGCCGACACCGCTGCCAGCGCACCGCGCGGGGTCGACGAATCGCAACTCGCCGCCTACAACGCCGCGTTCACCGAGCTTGGCCTGCGCTTTCGCTGGGACAGCGAGATGTACGCCTGGCTATGTGGCATCGAATGCGAGCACAGCCGCATCGCGCGCTATATCGAGCAGTATCACGCGCACCTGCTCAAGGCCTACGATGCCGGCTTCCTCAGCCGGCTGATCCTCGACAAGAAGGCCGACTACCTGCGTGCGAAGGCGCTTAAGGCCAACTGAGCAACGACGTCTTTTTCCCCGGCGGGCCTGCGCCATGCACCAAAATTGCGCCGAAAGTGCGTCACCGCACATTTCAGGGATGCCAGGCTCGCTAATGTCTGCCTACCAATCAAAAACAAGGAGGCAGCCATGGGGTCACAGACGATGTTCGGCGCCGACGCGCCAGCCGGCACGCTCGCGCAGCAGCGCGAAGGGGCTTTCGCCAGCACCGGCGACTTGCCGATGCAGCATTGCCCGATCGAACCCACCTGGATCCGTACCGGGGCCCCGCAATCGCGCGCCGCGCAGCATTCCCGCGCGATCGACGGCCTGGCATCCACCAATGTGTGGGAATGCACGGGTGGCACGTTCGAGTGGTACTACGGCTGGGAGGAGACCGTGCTGATTCTGGAAGGCCAGGTCAGGGTCACCAGCGCCACCGGGCGCATGCATGTGCTGCGGGCCGGCGACATCGGCTATTTCCCTGCCAACACGACCTGGTTCTGGGAGGTCGATGGCTATGTGCGCAAGGTGGCGTTCTGCCGCAAGCAGGTCCCGATCACGCTGCGCTTTGCCACCCGCGTGCTGGCACGGCTGAACTTCACCAATCGCGCTGGCGAGGCCTGCGGTGCCGCCACGGCTGCCCTGCGCCGCGCGATGGCGCGGATTGGCCTGCGCGATACGTCCGCCCTCACCCTGCTGATGACGCTGCCGCTCTGACACGGATCAACAGGGCGAGCACCGGCGAGAACCGGCGAGAACCGGCGCTTGCCTTGTTCCTTGCTGGATGCCAGCGCCCGGACTATCGACTATCCGCGCATGTGGTTGACCAGCGATCCAATGCCCTCGATCGTGACCTCCACCACGGCGCCATCCTTCATCGAGCCGACGCCGACCGACGTGCCGCAGGCGATCACATCGCCAGGCATCAGCGTGAGATCCTGCGAGATCAGGCTGACCTGTTGCTCGGGCGAGAAGATCAGGTCAGACAGCGGATAGTTCTGCCGCTGCGCGCCGTCGAGCCGCGTCACCACGCTGGTGGCGCGCCAGTCGAATTCCGTGACGATCACGGGGCCCAGGCAGCCGAAGGTGTCGAAGCCCTTGGCACGGCACCACTGCGGGAAATTCGGGTCCTCCGCGATCAGCTCGGCTGCGGTGACGTCGTTGACCACGGTGTAGCCGAAGATATGCGCCGCGGCATCGTCCGGCGCCACGTTGCGGCATCGGCGGCCGATCACGATGCCAAGCTCGCCCTCGTAGACGACCTTGCCGCTGTAGCTGCGGGGCCGCAGGATGGCATCCCCTGGCCCCGCCAGCGAACTCGCCGGCTTGATCAGGAATAGCGGATGCGCCGGCACCGGCTTTTCCAGCTTGCGCGCCAGCGCATGGAAGTTGTTCCACAGCGCCACGATCTTGCCCGGCTCGCACGGGCTCAGCAACCGCAGTCCCTCGTGCGGCAAGGTCGCGCCGGTGGGCTCCGGCCGCGCGTGGCCCGGGCCATCGTACTCGATGACATGATCGCCCTCGATCCGGCCAAAGCCGACCTCGCCGTCACCGGTCTGGAAGCGAATCCACGTTTGCATCGCAAGCTCCTTAGGCGAGAACGGCACACGCCCGTGTCCGCGCCTGTGCCGCATTGTCAAGAAACTGGCCCGCGCATGCGTGCATGGCGGGCCGGTTTTACCGCATGGCGCACCGATCAGATCTTGCCGGCGCCGCGGGCCCACTTGTACTTGGCCCCCAGCACCGCGACCGGGATCTCGGTCGAGTACGCGTAAGACGGCACGCCGTGCTCGTACAGGTATTCGGCAGCCTCCTCCACCTGCACGTCGCCCGCCAGCGAAGCCACGATCGGCTTGTCGATGCCGCGCGCTGCCATCTCCTCCTTCACCTCCACCACCAGCTTGGCAAACACCATCGGCGGCGTGATGATGGTGTGCCAGTAGCCCAGGATGATGGCGTGGATACGCGGGTCCTCCATGCCCAGGCGCAAGGTGTTCTTGTATGTGGTGGGCGGCTCGCCGCCGGTGATATCCACCGGATTGCCCGCCGCGCCAAAGGGCGGGATGAACTTGCGGAATGCCGCGTCGAGATCGTCCGGCATGGTCATCAGCGACAGGTTGTTGTCCACGCAAGCGTCCGACAGCAACACGCCCGAGCCGCCGGCGCCGGTGATGATCACCACGTTCTCACCCTTGGGCGTGGGCAGCTTGGGAATGCCGCGCGCGAACTCCAGCAGATCGCGCAGCGAGCGCGCGCGGATCACGCCGCACTGCCTGAACACGTCCTCGTAGATCTTGTCGTTGCCCGCCAGCGCACCCGTGTGCGAACTGGCGGCGCGTGCGCCCATGCTTGTGCGCCCGGCCTTGAGCACGACCACCGGCTTTTTCTTCGAGACCCGTTTCGCCGCTTCGGCGAAGGCGCGGCCGTCCTTCAGATCCTCGCAGTGCTGGGCGATGATCTCGGTGTTGTCGTCCTGCTCGAAGAACGTCAGCAGATCGTCTTCATCGATATCCGACTTGTTGCCCAGCCCGACGATGGCCGACACGCCCATCTTGGCCGAGCGCGAGAAGCCGATGATGGCCATGCCGATGCCACCGGACTGCGACGACAGCGCGGCCTTGCCCTTGACGTCATACGGCGTGCAGAAGGTCGCGCACAGGTTCTTGGGCGTGTAGTAGAAGCCGTAGATATTCGGCCCCATCAAGCGGATATCGTGCTTGCGCGCGATGGCGACGATCTCCTCCTGCCCTTGCACGTTGCCGGTCTCGGCAAACCCGGAGGGAATCAGCACCGCACCCGGAATGTGCTTCTTGCCCACCTCTTCCAGCGCCCCGGCCACCAGCTTGGCGGGAATGGCGAAGACCGCCACATCCACCTCGCCCGGCACATCGAGCACGCTCTTGTAGGCGGTCATGCCCATGATCTCGCCGCCCTTGGGATGGATCGGGTAGATCTTGCCCTGGTAGCCGCCGTTGATCAGGTTCTTCATCACCGAGTTGCCGATCTTGCCGTCCTCGTTCGAGGCGCCGACCACGGCTACCGAATCGGGACGCATGATGCGGTTCATCTGTCTGACGATAGCCTCCTGGCTGGGGCGATAGCGCGCCGGCTGCGGCGCGAAATCCACCACGATGCGCACGTCCGCGGCGATGGCGCCGTCCTTGCTGGCAAACACCGGGTTGAGGTCAAGCTCCGAGATTTCCGGGAAATCGCTCACCAGTTCGGAGACCCGCTGGATCATGCCGGCCAGCGCCTCGCGATCGGCCGGATCGGCGCCGCGCACGCCCTTGAGCACATCGGCGGCGGCGATACCATCGAGCATTGACAGCGCATCCTCCTGGCTGGCCGGCGCCATGCGGAAGGTGATGTCCTTGAGCACTTCCACCAGCACGCCGCCGAGGCCGAATGCCACCAGCTTGCCGAACGACGGATCGGTGACCGCGCCGATGATCACCTCCTGCCCGCCGGCGATCATTTGCTGCACCTGCACGCCGACGATATTGGCCTTGGCGTCGTACTTCTTCGCGTTCTCGATGATGCTCAGGTAACCGCTCTCCACATCCGCCGCGTTCTTCAGGCCCACCAGTACCCCACCCGCCTCGGTCTTGTGCAGGATGTCGGGCGACACGATCTTGAGCACCACCGGGTAGCCCATCTTGTCCGCCAGCTCGACCGCACCGGTGGGTGACTTCGCCACGCCCTCGCCCGGCACCGGGATGCCATAGGCGTCGCACACCAGCTTGCCCTCGGGCGCCGTCAGTGCGTTGCGGCCTTCTTCCTTCACGGCGGCGAGGATCTTCCGCACCGCGTCCTTATTGTGTGCCATGTCAGGTCTCCATCTGTTCATGGATTGCGTAGGGATGAACCGGCCCTCGCCCTCGCGTGAAACGCGAGGGCGGGCGGCTTGTGAACTCAGTTCGGGAGGTGCTTGAATTAATGCAGAGACGCCCGGGGCGTCAGACCGCCCCGGCGGCGCGCAAGGCGGCGATCTGCGAAGGCGTGCGCCCCAGCCAGTCGAGGATTTCCTCGGTATGCTCGCCCAGCAGCGGCGAACGCTCCACCTCCACCGGCGACGCCGACAGGGTAATCGGGCATCCCAGCTGCACGTACTGGCCGCGCTCCGGATGATCCAGCTCCACCAGGTAGCCGCGCTCGTACATCGACTTGTCCTCGATCAGGTCTTTCATCGACAGGATCGGGCCGCATGGCACGTCGACCTCGTTGAGCGCCTCCATCACCTCGAACTTGGTGCGCGTGCGCGTCCATTTCTCGATGATGGAGAAGCACTCTTCCAGGCATTTGAGGCGGGCTTCCGGCGTCGCGAACTGCGCATGCGTGATCAGGTCTTCCCTGCCGCACAGGCGCATCAGCGGCTCCCAGCCTTGCGGCTGGACGATCACGTAGACGTAGTCGTTGGCCCCGCCCGGGGCACAGCGCAGCGCAGCGCCGGGCTGGCCACCGCCCGAGGCATTGCCGGCGCGCGGCACGAAGTCGTCGAACGCCTGGCTGGGATATTCGCGCATCGGGCCGGCGGCCAGGCGCTGCTGGTCGCGCAGCTTGACCCGGCACAGGTTGAGCACGGAATCCTGCATCGCCACTTCCACCCGCTGCCCGCGCCCGGAATGCTCGCGATGCAGCAGCGCGGCAAGGATGCCCACCACGCAGTGGATGCCCGTGCCGGAATCGCCGATCTGCGCGCCGGTGACAGTGGGAGGGCCCTCGCTGGAACCCGTGGTGCTGGCCGAGCCGCCCATGCACTGGGCCACGTTCTCATACGCCTTGCAATCCGCATACGGCCCCGGGCCGAAGCCCTTGATCGACGCGTAGATCAGCCGCGGGTTGAGCGTGCGCAGGCGGTCCCAGTCGAAGCCCGCGCGGTCCAGCACGCCGGGGCCGAAGTTCTCCACCAGCACGTCGCAGCGCTGCACCAGGTCCTCCAGCAGCGCCTTGCCTTCCGGCGTCTTCATATTGAGCGTCAGGCTGCGCTTGTTGGAGTTGAGCATCGTGAAGTAGAGGCTGTCGGCGTTGGGCACGTCGCGCAGCTGGCTGCGCGTGATGTCGCCGCGCCCCGGCAACTCCACCTTGATCACATCGGCCCCCAGCCATGCCATCAGCTGGGTGGCCGAAGGGCCGGCCTGCACATGGGTCATGTCCAGGATCCGCACACCTTCGAGTGCCTTGTTCATGGTCTTGTCTCCTCGCACCGGGGTTACTTGTACATGGTCTGGTTCTTGGTGCCCGGCGCGTACTCGCGCGGATCCACCCAGATATTGATCACGGCCGACTTTCCGGTGCGCTGCACCGCCTCGCGCCCGCGCTGCAGCGCGCCGGCGATCTTGCCCGGGTCGCGCACTTCCTCGCCATAGCCGCCGAGCATTTCGGCGAACCTGGAGAACGGCACGTCCGACAGCAGGTTGCCCACGTTGCCGCGCGCCTCGCCGTACTTGGCGAGCTGGCCGTAGCGGATCTGGTTCATGGCGGAGTTGTTGCCGATCACCGCCAGATAGGGCACGCCGAAACGGTTGGCGGTTTCCATGTCGAACGCCGTCATGCCGAAGGAGCCGTCGCCGTAGTAGCAGAGGATTTCCTTGTTGGGGTTGGCCAGGCCAGCGGCGATGGCAAAACCGGTGCCGACGCCCAGCGAGCCCAGCGCACCCGGGTCCATCCACTGCCCGGGACGGCGCGGGCGCACCGCTTGCGCGGAGATGGTCACCACGTCGCCGCCGTCGCCGATGTAGACCGTGTCGTCCGACAGGAACTCATTCAGTTCATAGGCCACGCGGTACGGATGGATCGGCGTGTTTTCCGAGCGGAACAGCGGCATCAGCTTCTCGGCCGCCACGGCCTCGGCTTCGGTCAGCTGGCCCATCCATTTCTGGCGCGCCTGGCGCTTGTCGTGCTTGATGCGCCCGCTGGCAGCCTGCAGCACCGCGCCGAGGATGGCACCGGGGTCGCCCACCAGGCCAAGATCGATCTCACGGTTCTTGCCGACCGTGCGGTAGTCCATATCGATCTGCACCAGCGTCAGCTCCTTGCTGATGCGCTTGCCGTAGCCCATGCGGAAGTCGAACGGCGTGCCCACGATGATCAGCACGTCGGCGTTGGCGAAAGCTTGCGTACGGGTGCGGTCGAAGTGATGCGGATCGCCCGGCGGCAGCAGGCCGCGGCTGGCGCCGTTGAAATAGCCGGGAATATCCAGGCCCTTGAGCAGCGCGATGGCCTCTTCATGACCGCGCGCGGTCCAGACCTGCTGGCCGTAGAGGATGGCCGGACGCTCGGCATTGACCAGGATGTCGGCCAGGCGCTCGATATCCCTCGGGTCGCCGATGGATCGGGTGGAGGCGCGATAGTGGCCGGGGCGCGGAATCACCGCGCGCGATACATCGACTTCGCGGTCGAGCACGTCACGCGGGATTTCCAGGTAGGCCGGGCCGGGTGCGCCGTTGAAGCATTCGCGCGCCGCCATCGAGATCATGTCCGCCACCCGCTCGGTGCTGGGGATGGTGGCAGCAAACTTGGTGATGGCCGACATCATGTCCACGTGCGGCAGGTCTTGCAGCGAGCCCATCTTGTGCTGGGACAGCGCGCCCTGTCCGCCGATATGGATGATCGGGCTTTCCGAGCGGAAAGCCGTCGCCACGCCGGTCACGGCATTGGTGCAGCCAGGGCCGGCTGTGGTCACCACACAGCCCAGCTTGCCGGTCTGGCGGGCGTAGCCGTCCGCCGCGTGCGCGGCAACCTGCTCATGGCGCACGTCGATGATGCGGATGCCCTCGTCCACGCAGCCGTCGTAAATGTCGATGATGTGGCCGCCACACAGCGTGAAGATGGTGTCGACGCCTTCGTTCTTCAGGGCCCGCGCTACCAGGTGGCCGCCGGAAATCACGCCGGCATCGCGGGTTTTCTGCTTCAGGGTGTCTTCGGCCGTGGTGGATTCAGGCCGCGTGGGTGCGACTGCAGACATGTCTTGGTCTCCTCGTTGACTGGGTTGCGACAGGCTGTGACGCGGACCTGGCCCGTTGTCACGACATCCTTTCGCCCTTTGCTGCTTGGCTGCCTGGCCGATGCCTGCCCTGCATGTCACCTGGCCCTGCGACGCTATCGATCCTTTTCGCCGGATCTTGATGACATACGGTATGTGATATATCAACGAATCTCAAGGAAAATTTCGGTATCGGGAGAAGTGTTTCAACGACGCGATGCAGCAATTCAGCCCAAAAATGACAATGGATAAGCGAAATTGCTGAGTCCGAGCACATTCATTCCGATTCCTCACGGGTTGGATCTGCTCACGGCTTCATACGGCCTCTTCAGGGAAAACGGCCTTGTTTATCTTTGATATATTACATACCATATTTTACAGCGCATCCTGCCGGACCACCCGGTTCTGCGGCTCGCCGGCACGCGCATTACCAAGAGCGAGGAGACTGTGAACATTCACGAATATCAGGCCAAGGAATTGCTCAGGCGCTTCGACGTGGCCGTGCCACGCGGCGCGGTCGCCTTTACCCCCGAGGAAGCCGCTAGCGCGGCACGCAAGATCGGCGGATCCACATGGGTGGTGAAGTCCCAGATCCATGCCGGCGGCCGCGGCGCCGGCCGCTTTGCCGGCGACCCCGACGGCAAGGGCGGCGTACGCGTGGTGAAGTCCGTCGACGCGGTGCGTGCGCAGGCCGAGCAGATGCTCGGCAAAGTGCTCGTCACCAAGCAGACCGGAGAGGCCGGACGCGAGGTAAAGCGCCTATATGTGGAGGAAGGCTGCGAGATTGCCCGCGAGCTTTACCTGGGCATGCTGATCGACCGCGCCACCTCCCGCATCACGCTGATGGCCTCGACCGAAGGCGGCATGGAGATCGAGGAAGTGGCGGCCCGCACGCCGGAGAAGATCCTGAAGGTTGCGATCGACCCGGCCAGCGGCATCCAGCCCTTCCATGCGCGCCGCCTGGCCTTTGGGCTGGGGCTCGTCGGCAAGCAGGTGAGCGCCGCCTCGCGCTTCATCTTGTCCGCCTATCGCGCCTTTACCGAACTGGACGCGTCGGTCGTGGAAATCAACCCGCTGGTCGTCACGCGCGCGGGCGGCGTGATCGCGCTCGACGCCAAGTTCAATTTTGACGATAACGCGCTGTACCGCCATCCGGATATCGAATCCCTGCGCGACGAGACCGAGGAAGATCCCGCCGAGGCGGCAGCCGCCCGCCACGGGCTGAATTACGTCAAGCTCGATGGCAGCATCGGCTGCATGGTCAACGGTGCCGGGCTGGCGATGGCCACCATGGACATCATCCAGCTCTACGGCGGCGAGCCGGCCAACTTCCTCGACGTGGGTGGCGGCGCCACCAAGGAGCGCGTGACGGCGGCCTTCCGCCTGATCCTGGACGACCCCAAGGTCAAAGGCATCCTGGTGAACATCTTCGGCGGCATCATGCGCTGCGACGTGATCGCCGAAGGGGTGGTGGCCGCCGCGCGCGAGATCGACCTCACGGTGCCGCTGGTGGTCCGGCTCGAAGGCACCAACGTGGAACTCGGCAAGGCCATCCTGCGCGACTCGGGCCTGCCGATCCTGTCGGCCGATCATCTTGCCGACGCCGCCGAAAAAGTGGTCAAGGCGGTGAAGGCCGCGCAAGGTCACGTCCAGATACTGGGAGGGCATTGACATGGCCGTACTGATCCATCAAGACACCAAGGTGATCTGCCAGGGCTTTACCGGCGCGCAAGGCACCTTTCACTCCGAGCAAGCGGTGGCCTATGGCACGTGCATGGTCGGCGGGGTGACGCCCGGCAAGGGGGGCGAGACGCATCTGGGGCTGCCGGTGTTCGACACCGTGGCCGCGGCGGTAGCGCGCACCGGCGCCGACGCCTCGGTCATCTACGTGCCACCACCCTTCGCCGCCGATGCCATCCTGGAAGCCGTGGATGCCGGTATCGGCCTGATCGTGTGCATTACCGAAGGCATCCCGGTGATCGACATGGTGCGGGTCAAGCGCGCGCTCTGCGCCTCGGGCAGCCGCCTGGTCGGACCCAACTGCCCGGGCGTGATCACGCCGGGCCAGTGCAAGATCGGCATCATGCCAGGCCATATCCACCGTCCTGGCAAGATCGGCGTGGTGTCCCGCTCCGGCACCCTCACCTATGAGGCCGTGGCGCAAACCACCGCCGCGGGGCTCGGGCAAAGCACCTGCATCGGCATTGGCGGCGATCCGGTCAATGGCACCAGCTTCATCGATTGCCTGGAGATGTTCCTGGCCGACGACGATACCGAAGGCATCATCATGATCGGCGAGATCGGCGGCTCGGCGGAAGAAGAAGCGGCACAGTTCCTGCAGGACGCGCGCAGCGGCGGGCGCGTCAAACCCGTGGTGGGCTTTATTGCCGGCACGACTGCCCCGCCGGGACGGCGCATGGGACATGCTGGCGCGATCATCTCGGGCGGCATGGGTACGGCCGAGGCCAAGATCGACGCCATGCGCGCTGCCGGGATCCGCATCGCGCGCTCGCCGGCCGAGCTGGGCAAGACGATGGTGGAGGCGATGGTGGAGGCGATGGAGGTGTAGCGGGTGGCTGCCGGATATAGAACGAGAACGGCGGACAATGTCCGCCGTTCTTGATTGCCAGAGTGCCAGAGGCGGGCGCCTCTGATTTCAGCCTTCAATCCAGGAAGTCGCAGTTCTTCTCGACATAATCCGCCAGATCCAGCGAATGCTGGCGCACCAGCTTCTCGGCCAGTTCGGTGTCGCGTTTTTCCAGCGCCTCGATGATGCGCAGGTGATCGACGATGGAGCGCGAAGCGCGATCGCTTTGCGAGATCGTCATCTTCCGGATGGCGCGCACATGGATAAAGATGTTCTTGATCGAATCCATGATGATCTGCGACTTCGACAACTGCACGATCGCCTGGTGGAAGGCGATGTTCGCGTCGGAGTATTCCTCGATATGCTCAGCCGGCGTGGCATCGCGGAAGCTATCGAACATATGGCGCAGTTGCGCGATCTCCTGGTCGCTGGCGTTCAGCGTGGCCAGGCGCGCGGCCATGCTCTCGAGCGCGGCCCACACCTGGATCATCTCGACGATTTCGCGCTTGGTCTTGCGCATGATGTAGATGCCGCGGCGCGGCACCGTGCGCAGGAACCCTTCCTGCTCCAGCAGCGTCATGGCCTCGCGGATCGGGGTGCGGCTCACGCCCAGCGCCTCGCTCAGGACTCGCTCGTCCAGCCGGATTTCCTCGGTCGACTGATAGATGTCGGCGTCGGCAATGGCCTGGCGCAGCATGGCGTACGCCTGGTCGCGCAGGCTGGCACCGGCGTTGATGGGTTGGAGGGACAGGGTCAGTGCAGCAGGCTGGACCGCGGATTGAGTTTGCGCAGACATGAATGGGCTCTTGTTGAAACCAGCGCCGCGGCGAACGGGACAGTCGCCTGCGGCTTCCCGCTTAGCTTACCAAAAGCAGCCATTGCATGAGCTGAATGCATAGGAAAATGCACAATTGATATAAATCGGCTGCCAGGGTGGCGGTTTTGCGTATATGGTATATCACATGGTGCGCCGCCGAAACCGGCCGGCGCCACCATTTCGTCCCGGCCGGCCCGGCACCCGCGCTCAAGCCACCTGCGCCATCCGTTCACGCTGCTTGATCAGGCCCAGCACCGCGTCCACCATCGGTGTGGGCTGCCCCACCAACCGGCCCATTTCCTGCACCACCGTCAGCAAGGGGTCGATCTCCATGGCCCGCCCTGCCTCCAGGTCCTGCAGCATGGAAGTCTTGTGTGCCCCAACCGCGCCGGCGCCGTCGATGCGGCGCTCCACATCTACCCGGAACCGCACGCCAAACCGTTCCGCAATCGCTTGCGCTTCCAGCATCATTGCGCGCGATAGTCCACGGGTGGCCGGATCGGCTGTGATGATATCCAGCGTGGCATGCGTGAGCGCGCTGATCGGGTTGAAGCACAGGTTGCCCCACAGCTTGAGCCAGATCTCGTCGCGGATATTGTCGCGGATGGGCGCTTCCAGTCCGCCGGCCACCATCATTTCGCTCAGGTGGCTCACGCGCGCCGAGTTGCTGCCGTCGGGCTCGCCCAGCGGGAATTTCTTGCCGTAGACATGGCGGATCACGCCGGGCGCCGCGATCTCGGCGGCGGGATAGAGCACACAGCCGATCGCCCGCTCCGGCCCCAGGCCACGCCACTGGCGCCCGCCCGGGTCGACGCTTTCCAGCCTGGTGCCCGCGAGCGGACCGCCGTGCTGATGGAAATACCAGTAAGGGATGCCGTTGACACCCGTCACCACCGCTGTCCTGGGACCAAGCAACGGCTGCATCAGGTCCACCACGCCCGGCACGGAATGCGCTTTCAGGGTGATGAAGACATAGTCCTGCGGCCCCAGCGTGGCCGGGTCATCAGTGCAATTGACCTTGGCCACCCTCTCCTCGCCCTCGCTCAGCAGCCGCAGGCCGTTGGCGCGCATGGCGGCCAGATGGGGGCCACGTGCGACCAGGCTGACCTCGGCGCCCGCCAATGCCAGCTGGACGCCGAGATAGCCGCCGATTGCGCCGGCGCCATAGATACACACTTTCATGATGTCGTCTCCCGGTGGTTTTATGGGCGTATGTTTTGATATATCACATACTATATTCCACAAAGACCGAACACAACCTCAATCTACCGCCGCCCTGGACCTGCCGCATGCCCAAGTCAGCACACGCCGATCACAAAATGGCACATCAGACACTTCCATCAACCGCTTTACGAACTTCCCGCGCCATGCCGCGCGCTGTCAAGATCCGCCCACTGAGCGCCTGTACCGCGTGGAACCGGATGCCCGGCAGGCAGCGGACGCCACCTCGATTGCCGCCCACGCGGCCGGTAACCGACATAGCGCAGGCGTGATGTTGCCAAGCCTGGAGCGGGTATCATGTGCGACGCAGATCAACGCACAACAATGCACAACAACGAACAATCACCACGGGATCCCACCCGCCTAATGATTTCCGCAGATCCAGCCGGCGCGGCCGGCACCGGCCCCGACGCCTCGCTGCCCCGTGCCGAGCGGGCCTACCAGCACCTGCGCAATGCGATCCAGGCCGGGCAGCTGCCCTCCGGTACCCGCCTGCGCGAAGTGGAGCTAGCCGCCTCGCTGGGGCTGTCGCGCACGCCGGTGCGCGAAGCGCTGTCGCGGCTGGAATCCGAAGGCCTGGTCGTCAACGAGCCTAACCGGGGCATGATGGTGACCCAGCTCGACGCCAGCATGGTGAGCGAGCTCTATGTCATGCGCGAGGTGCTGGAAGGCACCGCCGCCGCGCTGGCCGCGCGCCACGCTACCGATGTGGAAATCTCGCTGCTGCGCGACATCGTCCAGCGCGACCTGGCTATAACCGACCAGCCCGACAAGCTCGCCGCCAACAACCGGCTCTTCCACGAAACGCTGCACCGCTGCGCGCACAACCGCTACCTGCTCAAGACCTTGCGCTCGCTGCACGAGTCGATGGCACTGCTGGGGCGCACCACGCTGGCGCTACCGGGACGCGCCCGGGTCTCCTACGAAGAGCACATTGCACTTGTGGAAGCCCTGGAGCAACGCGATCCCGCGCTAGCCGAGCAAATCACGCGCCGGCACATCCAGCAGGCGTACAAGGCGCGGCTATCGATGTGGATCGAGGAACAATCCGAGGCCTGAGGCCTGAGTCCTGGCATGCGGGCAGCAATCTTCACTCAGGTGGCCGCAATCGCCCGCGCCCCGCGCCACGTCCCCAGGCTAAGCACCGCCAGCGCCCCCAGGATCAACGCCACCGCACCGAACGTCTGCGGCGCGATCTGCTCGCTGCCCAGCCACGCGCCCACCGCCAGCGCCACCGGCGGGTTCACGTAGACATAGCTTGAGGAAACCGTCGGCGATACGTTTGCCACCAGGTACATATAGGCAGAAAACGCCACCAGCGACCCAGCCACCACCAGGTAGACCCACGCCCACCACGCCTGGCTGCTGACCGTCCGCGGCCAGGGCTCGCCGAACGCAACGGACAGGACCAGCAAGATCGCCCCGCCCAGCAGCATCTCGGCGGCAAACGCCACCGCACCTTGCGGCAAATCCAGGCGCCTGGCGATCTGCGAACCAAACGACCAACTGCCGATAGCCACCAGCAAAGCCATGACGCCCGTGGCACTCGCGCGAAACTCCGCGCCGCCGGTCAGCACCAGGATGCCCGCGCTGCCCAGCGCAATGGCCAGCACTTCGTACCAGCGCGGCCGCGCGCCAAAGCAAATTCCCCAGAACAAGCCAAAGATCGGCATCGCACCAATCATCACAGTAGTCGCCCCGGACGAGATGGTCTGCTCCGCCACCGCCGTCAGCCCCATTCCGCCGACCAGCAGGAAACCGGCCAGCACACCGCAATTGCGCAACTGGCGCAAGGTCGGCATGGCGGCGCCGCGATAGCGCAACCACAGCGCCAGCAACACGCCGGCGCAGAGAAAACGCGAACCCATCATCAGGAACGGCGGAAAGCTCTCCAAGGTGAAACGGATGGCGAGATAGGTCGTGCCCCATACCAAGTAGGTAATCATCAGGCAGAGCAGCAAGCGGGGGGAGATGGTGGGCACGGGAAGACCGGGAGAAAGCACAGGGGGCCTTCAAGATAGCGCGATCCGGTGCGCCCGCAAAAGGAAAATGACTCGCAAGGCTTGTGAGGCGATCTCACAAAAGTGAGCAACGGAGCTAGCGCCAATAAAAAAACCGGCCAAAAGGCGCTGCGCTCCTCGGAGCGACGCGTTGGCCGGTTTTGCCGCGCGAAACAGATCCGCGCCGGTTTGACATGGCATCTGCCATCCTTCGCCAGGACAGATGCGTTAGCGCATCGCCGCGACGGGCAGCATGAAAGCCGTCAAACCAAGACTACATACATCAACAACAAACAACAACAGTTAACTACGACGCACTACGGCAGCATTCACTCTTGATTCTTGATGTCGGTGCTCGGGCGATCAGCCGTTCGCGAAAACGATCTTTGCCTTGCGAGCCTGGTTCTGAAGGCGGCCCAGCACGGATTGCACAGCGGCGATGGCGCTCTTCACGTCGTCGACGAAGGCCGGGCTGCGGGGACCAAGTTCGCGTTCGATCAGTTCACGCTCGAGTTGGTCGGTCATCTTGATGTCGGATTGGGTGTTCATGGCTTTCTTCCTTTCAGGGATAACCCTCATCGGGTTTTCCCTAATTGTAGCAAAAGAAATGACGCACAGCAGCATTAGGTGATAGTACGTACCGCGCACCGCAGCGAATGCTGAAAAACGCAACCATGAGATGTTGCTCAAGCCACTCTTGGCTAGCAGAAAAAGCGACGTACTATGCTCAACAATGAACTTATATGCGCTTTTGTATGCCTTTTTTGATCGCTATTGCGATTTAGCTCTCTCCGACACAACTTGCTACGTGCCCCATAGCCTGCCTGATATTGCGCTCTGTGACGCCCCGCCAACGGCGGCCAAGCCCCTCTCAACCGCTGCAGCCAGGGCCGTTACCTATTCGACGCACCTGAAAGCACCTCACAATCCGTGGAGTACGTGCTGCACCAGCAGAGCGGACAGGACGAACATGGTCGTACCGATGAGACCATCCAGCACCTGCCAGGCCCTCGGCCGGGCGAACCACGGCGCCAGCCAGCGCGCGCCAAAGCCCAGAAGCCCGAACCAGAATAGGCTGGCAAAACTGGCGCCCGCCACGAACCAGCCTCGCAGCGCTGCCGGTTGCTGGGCACCGATGCTGCCCACCAGCAGCACCGTATCCAGATAAACATGAGGATTGAGCAGCGTGAACGCTGCCGCCTGAGCCAACGCGGCACCCCTGCTAAGCCCCTTCCCACCGTCGGATGCTTTCAATGGATGAGCATGCCGCGCGCGGCGCAGCGCCTGCCATCCATATACCGCCAGGAAGACGGCACCGGCCAGTGCTAGGACACGCGCGAGGCCGGGGCGCTCCCCCAATGCCTGGGCCATGCCCATGACACCCGCTGCAATCAGCAATGCGTCCGCCATGGCGCACAACAGCACCACGCTGCCCACATGCTCACGACGCAGCCCCTGGCGCAGTACGAATGCATTCTGTGCGCCGATGGCAACGATGAGCCCCAGGCTCAGGGCCAGGCCTTGGAGGGAAACGGATAAGGCAAGAGAAGTATTCATACATCTAGCTTGCCTGCACTAGCGAATGAAGACAAACTACCTTTTCTTCATTCTATTTAGCCGAACTTAACTTATGCTGGATTACTCCGCTCTATCCGCGCTGGCTGCCGTGGTTCGGGAGGGTAGCTTCGAGCGTGCAGCCCGCGCTCTCCATGTAACGCCATCGGCAATTTCGCAGCGCGTTCGGCTGCTGGAAGAGCGCGTAGGCTGCGCGCTGGTGGTGCGCGATCAGCCCTGCCGGGCCACGGAGACGGGCCGCCGGCTTTGCCAGCACATTGACCGTGTGCGGCTGCTCGAGCAGGAGTTGCAAGGGGCGCTACCGGCGCTTGCCCCGGAGGGCATGGCACGGGTAGCGCTGCCCATTGCGGTGAATGCCGACAGCCTGGCCACCTGGGTCGCGCCGGCCATCGCCACCTTCGCGGCAGAAAGTCCCGTGTTGATGGAGTTGGCGGTGGACGACCAGGACCACACCACGGAGTGGTTGCGTAGCGGCGCAGTGCTGGCCGCCGTAACAGCCACAGCCCGTCCTGCCGCTGGCTGCAACAGTCGTCCGCTGGGCTCCATGCGCTACCTGGCGGCCGCCAGCCCGGCTTTCATCCAGCGCCATTTCGGCGATGGCGTGGGCGCCGGCAGCCTGGCGCAGGCGCCCAGCCTAATGTTCAACACCAAAGATGAGTTGCAGGCGCGGTGGGTGCGGCGTTTGTGCCATCGGCACGTGGAGCTTCCCCGGCACACGTTGCCTTCGTCCCACGCCTTTGTGACAGCGGCGTTGGCTGGCATGGGCTGGGGCTTGCATCCTGAGGCACTGATCGCCCCTCATCTTGAGGACGGTTCACTCGTCGAGTTGGTGCCGAACACCCAGCTTGATGTACCGCTTCACTGGCAACACGCACGCGCGGCGTCAGGGTTGCTCGAAGGTTTGAATCGCGAGGTTCTCGCCGCCGCTCGCGCCGCGCTGTTACCGCCCTGAGTGGCGCCGGGTCAAATGCGCGTTATCTGATTCGGATGCACGCCTGCTTTTGGCTTAACTCCGCCGAATTGCAGGCGTGCTGTGCTGGTCCGCAATTGAGCGGATTGACCTGCACCACTGGACGACAGAACTGTGCTCTTCCGATCTGACAGGGTTGAGCGCAAACCGTGGCAGGAAACCGTGGATAGCCCAGCTTTACAGGGCCACATTGAACCAGACAGGTGGGCTACAAGCCAGGACGAGAGTTTCGTCGTGATGAGGCCGCCAAAGTGGGCATGGCTGTATGCTGCCCTGCCGCCGCCTCTTAAGAGAAGCGAACTGTTCATCGTGCGCCGTCGAAACCGCTGCCCGCGGCCCTGAATGGCGCCTCTCGCCAAACCTGGTTCACGAATCCAGACCCATGGGCCAACCCACCCGACGCAGTTTGATCGTATGCAGAATTGGCGTGCTTTCGCTCCAGCCGTCTATCCGAACACCTTTACCGCGAAATCCAGAAAGCTGCGCAGCTTCGGCGTCATTCGGCGGTCCGGGGCGTAGAGGATATGGAGCGGACGGGTTGGCGGTTCGTAGTCCGGTAATAGGCGCACAAGCCGGCGGGCAGCCAGATCAGCCTCCACCAGTTCAAGCGGCTGCAGCAGGATGCCCTGCCCAGCCACCGCAGCCATGCGCAGGGCTTCACCGCTGTCTGCCATCAGCCGTCCGGTCACCGGCACGGTGACGCGGCCATCGGCACTACAAAAATCCCAATGTGTTCGTAGAGAGGTATGGGAGAAGCCGAGGCATTGATGTTGCTGCAGATCCATCGGGTGATTCAGCGCCGGACAATTAGTGAGATAAGTCGGCGCCGCACATAGTACGAGTTGATAAGGCCGCAAGGTGCGGGCCATCAGGCTGCTATCGGCCAATTCGCCCACCCGGAACACGGCGTCGTAGCCCTCATCAATCAGGTCAACCGTGCGGTTCGCGAGCGTGAGGTCCACAGTGACGTCCGGGTGGGCCGCTAGGTAGTCGGTCAGTGATGGCGTTAAGGCATGGATTCCAAAAGTGACCGGCGCGTTGACTTTGAGTCGACCGCGCGGTGTGGCGCGGGTCTCGGCGACAAGTGATTCGGCGGCTTCCACCTCGGCAAGAATGATTCTGGCCCGCTCGTAAAACGTCCTGCCGATTTCCGTCAGGCTATGGCGCCGGGTCGTGCGGCGAAGCAATCGAACGCCCAGGTGCTGCTCCAGCATCTGGACATGCTTGCCAACCAGTTGGGGGGAGGTCCGCAGAGCGTCTGCTGCCGCCGAGAACGAGCCGGCCTCGACGGTCTTGACAAAGATCTGCATGGCAGCAAGACGGTCCATTAGAAATATCTCGTTTGCAGTAAATCAGCGCTTTACCAATTTATCGCGTCTTGTTTGCTGCCGTACAGTGTGTCCATCACGCTTCACGGACAGGAAGACATAGTGCGGAGCGCGATTCTGAAGGCACTCGGCACATGAGTTGCCCATACTTTTTTTGAGAGGCCGAGCATATTATGACGGTAGAAACAAACAAACTAATCATGTCCCGCTTTGTGGACTTCATTAACACCGCCAGCGAGCAACTCGCCAAAGAGCTCATTTCTCCTGACGCAATATTCCATGTTCCGGGTCGGCCAGAGCCCGTGGTGGGTCCGGCCGGCTATCTTGAGATCATAGGCATGATGCGCGGTGGATTTCCGGATATTCAATGGACGCTGGAAGAGTTGGTCGCTGAAGGTGAGAAAGTGGCAGCTCGATTCACGATGCGTGGTACGCACCAGGGCACCTTCTTCAACATTCCTCCCACAGGCAAGAAAATTGAAGTTCAAGCGACGAACTTCTACCGGTTGTCTGGTGGGCAATTTGTCGAAGAGCGCGGGCAACCCGATCTGCTTTCCTTGCTTCAACAGATCGGCGCTGTTCCGACGTAACCCCATTGGAGCTATTCGTCACGATACGCAAGGGACGTGCCGATTAGCGTGCCCATTCTGCCGAACCATTGATGTACCTTGGTGACCATCTCGGTGATGGCCGGCTCGCTTCCTTTCAGTTGGGAACGGCGTAGTCCACCTGCTGTCGCCAAATACGGACACCCTCCAGTGCGTCGCGCACTGCGGTATGGGCGGGGTGATCGGCATAGGCGCGCAACGCGGACACAGACTCGAAATCGGACAGCAGCACGACATCAGCGGCGTAGTCGATACGGCTGATGTCCACGCCAACCTCGATTTGCAGCAGCCCGGGAACGCGGCCGGCCAGGCTCTCGAACTGGCGCCTCACCAGTTCGCAGGCGGCCTGGCGTTCGGCGTCGCTGCCGGCCGCGACCTTCCACATGACTATATGACGGATCATGCGCGGCTCCTGAAAGGTGGAATCACTGTGACGGGAATTAGCATCGGTTGAGGACAAAGTCATGGTGCAAGGTGTAGTAGGGTTGATCCAGTTCAGACCCGTCGGGGGCGATGCCGGCCGGGTGCGAGATCCAGTTGGAGACTAGGGTCGAACGGACACCGAACACGGCATCTGAGTCGAGATACGGGCCATCGCTGCGGAAGATATGTGTGATCAGCCGCTCATAGCTTTCGGCTTCGATCTTGAAGTGCAGGTGCGCCGGCCGCCACGGATGACGCTCCAGAGCCTGCAGCATGCGGCCTACAGGACCGTCATAGGGAATCGGATAAGGCACGGCCAGGATCGAGCGGAAATGGAAAGCACCCGTGGCATCCGTGCGGACCCTGCCCCTGCCCTGAAGGTGATCGAGCCCGGCACGCTGGACATCGTAGAAGCCTTCGTCATCGGATTGCCAGACTGCCACTTCCGCACCGGCGACCGGTTCGCCGCCGAGTCCCCTGACGGTCCCGGAAACGAAGCACGGGATGCCACGGGCTCCATTGGCGATATCCCCGCCGTTCTCCACGACGGGCGAGTCTTCCACGTAGAACGGGCCGAATACCGTGGCCTCGGTGCAGCCAGGCGGTATGCGGTTGTTCAATGCAGTCACCAGCGTGGAGAGACCCAGTGTGTCGGAGAGCAGGATGAACTCCTGGCGCTTGTCGTCGCACATCTGGCCAGTTTCGGTCAGGAAGCGGATCCCTTGATGCCACTCCGCTTCCGTCAACTCCACTTCACGGGCAAATTCGTGGAGGTGCTTGACCAGACTCTCCATAATCTTGACCAGGCGCGGATTCCCCGACCGGCTGGCTGCGAGCACGGCCTGGGTGATGCTGACTTCGTCGATGTCTTTCATTGTCACCATGATCCCGATGAAGGTGTCGTGGCGTCCGCAGCGGCGGACGCCCACCGGCTACTTCAGTTTGAACAGCTTGATGGCATTGCCGCGGCCGATCTTCTCGCGATCCGCCTCGCTGATACTCGCGTGGTCAAACCACTTCGCGGCATGATCGACGTTCTCGAATGGCCAGTCGGTCGAGAACAGGATGCGGTCCGCGCCGACCTCCAGAATGGCATCGATCAGCGTCTGGTTGTGGAAATTGCCGGATGTGGTCAGATGGAAGTTCCGTTGGAAATAGTGGCGGAAGCTCTCCTGCGCGGGATAAGACTTGGGGGTGTCGACCCAGGCATTGCGGTTGTCCATGCGCCACAGGCTGTACGGCAGTCCCTCGCCCAGGTGGCCGAGGACGATCTGCAACGCGGGATGCCGGTCGAACAGACCGGAAGCCATCAGGCGCAAGGCGTGGACCGCGGTCTCCTGCCCGAATGCCCACGTCGGACCCAGCAGCCAGGGGTGACCTTCGTAGATCTGGGCCCATGATGCGATCGGGTTGCGCGGATGCAGGTAAAACGGAACATCCAGTTTTTCCACGGCAGCCCAGAACGACGCGTATTGCGGCGCGTCGTAGTAGACGACGTTCTCGGGTGAATCGATCTGCGAGAAGCCGTTGACCAGCGCCCCGCGCATGCCCAAATCCCGGATGCAGCGCGTGAGCTCCGTCGTGGCGAAGTCCGGATCCTGCAGTGGCAGTGCCGCCAGCCCCTGGAACCGGTCTGGACGCCGCGCCACCTGCTCCGCCAGAAAATCGTTGGCACGGACTGCCAGCTCGCACGCCTTCTTGCGATCGGGGATCGCCTGAATCGCTGGCGCATTCAGGGACAACAGCATCATCTCCATGCCGTTCTCGTCCATCTGCCGCAGGCGGTCATCCTGGATGTCGAGCAGCCGCCGGCTCAATTCCTTCCAATAGTCGCCAGGGACGAAGCCGGCGGAGTCGTTGAGCGTCTCGGGAATGGCGAAATGCTCTTCCAGTCCAATCTTTCCTTGCATGGTGTTCCTTATTGTCGAATCTAAGGTCCCGGGATAGGTCCGGTGAACGTGAGGGAGGCGTCGTCGATGCGGCTCAGTACTGCCCCTTGGCCTCCAGGCCAAGCAAATGCTGGCCGGCCATTGAAGACACCGCATCCCAATTCAGGCTGATGTGCTTGGCGATGGCATTGCCGTCACGCCAGAGGCGCTGGATCGGCTGCGACAGCGCCAGGCCGTTGCCGCCCGTGTTGTCGAAAATGGCATTGATCGAATCGCGAGCGAGCCGCGCGGCGAAGGCATGGTCAAGTCGGTTGCGGATACGTGTATCGACGTCGATTTCCTGGCCAGCCAGGGCAAGTCGCTCTACTTCGGCCACGTCGCGATAGATCAGCAGGCGGGCGGCATCAATCATCGCCGATGCTTCTGCGACCCGAGACTGGACCGGGAAAAACTCTGCAAGGCGGCTGCCTCCTCCCGCCACCGCGCCACGCGTGACGCGCGAGCCCGCGGCGGCAAGGAAGGCATCGATAGCGCCTTGCGCCGCGCCCAGTATCGGCGACACCAGACACACCGGCAGCGCCGACAAGAAAGGGATGCGGTAAAGCGGATTGGTGTTCATCACCGCGCCGGGCGGCAGGTTAGATGAGGCTTGAGCGAATGTCAGCTTCCGATGAGCCGGCACCAGCGTGGGGACCTTGATGTCGACAGCCTTGGAGCCGGTGCCCGCCTGGCCGGCCGTGAACCAGTCGTCATGGATTGTCCATTGCTCACGCGGGACGAGCAGGAACCCAGCATGTGGCACCGGTGTCTCGTCGTCCGGCGCGAACTGCACGCCGATCAACGCCCACTGGGAATTGTCGATATTCGAAGCCCAGTGCCATCTGCCCGCGACGACGTAGCCGTCCTGAACGCGCTCGGCCTTTACCGTCGGGGCATAGGAGCCGCACACGATAGCATCCGGATTGGTACCCCAGACGTCCTCCTGAGCCTGAGCCGGAAAAGTGCCGAGAAGCCACTGGTGGACGCTGCCCAACGAGCAGCCCCAGGCCGACGAGGGGCAGCCTCGCCCGAGCTCGCTGATGATGTCCACGAATGCCGAGAAACCGTACTCGTAGCCGCCGAAGCGCGCAGGCTGCATGAGCCGGAAGAAGCCTGCGTCGCGAAAGAGCGCCGTGGCCTCTTCGGAGACGCGCCGTGCCTCTTCAGTCCGCTGGGCATGCGGCCTCAGGAAGCCTTCAGAGATCTCCCTGGCGCGCTCCATCAACCTGGAGAGCTCGGGCGCACTCGCCACTGGCGAGTGCCTGCCTGGGGCGCCTGCCGTATCCACGCGGGAGGCCTGGGTGAGGTTGGGGGAATCGTTCATCGCTGCACTCGTTTCGGGACATGGCGTCGTTGCCTGCCTGAAATCTACGTCCAGTTATTTGCAAACGCAAATATTTTGACGTAAGGAGTTACCCTAGTTCGAGTGCTTTTCCAGAAAGTGAATGCGGCGTTGCGCCGCATCAGCACCAGGGAAAGCTGGAATTTGGCGCCAACATAGGGGATTCCCCCTTAGGAAAAACCCCGAGGCAAGAATTCTGCTCAGAGCAGGCGCGAGAATCTATACTCTTAATTAACTTGCAAACGCAAATATATAGATGCTAGCCGGCAAGCGGCGAAAGGTTGGAATACATGCGTACTAGCATCTGCTTGAGCACCTTAACTTCCTCCGCGCTGAAGCCAGCGATGACCACCCTTTCGAACAAGGCGCCAAGCGGGATGGTCTGGGAAGCGAGCTGGGCACCCGGGGCAAGCAGTTGAATTTTGATCGAACGCGCATCCGCAGTGTCGCGGCGGCGGGCAACCAGGCCCTTCTCCTCGAGCGAAGTGATCAGGCGCGACAGCGTGGAGACGTCGATGCTGGTGTGCTCCGCGAGCTCAACAATGGCCTGCTCGTCGCGGTGCGAGAGTGAGGCGAGTACGCGGTAACCGGGCAACGTAATGTCGAACTGCCGCAGGTACTTCGAGAAGGCTACGCCAATGCCTACACCAGCACGATTGAGGAGATACGGCACCGATTGCTCTAGGTCGAATCCCTCCGGAACGGCAGCAATAGCAGGCTCGATGCCCCGGGATTTCGGCTTCGCTTCTCGAGCAACGGACTGAGTACTTTTTTTGGTCGGCTTCATGCTGGCGGGTCGGTGGCTGTCCATACAGCGTCGCAGTGTCGGTGCGAAGTGAATTTTAGCATGCACATGCATGTAAGCCTGAGCGGCACCACCGTTTCGGGAACAAACTCTGAGGAGACTATCATGAGCTGGGAAAGTGCATGGGCCACTTCGCCGGGCGATCTGCCGAACGGCAAACTAGCAGCGCCGGACTTCGATCCGCGCGATCTGCGCAACGCATTGGGGCGCTTTGCTACCGGGGTATGCCTGATCACAACCATGGGATCCGACGGCAAGCGCGAGGGCCTGACCGCGAATTCGTTCAGCTCCGTTTCGCTGGAGCCGCCTATCGTCCTGTGGAGCTTGCGTCGGGGCGCTGGCAGCCTTGCCACGTTTATTACCGCAGAACACTTCTGCATCAACGTGCTGCATGCCGATCAGATCGATATCTCCCGCCACTTCTGCCGGCCCCAAATGGACAAGTTCACGGAAATCGAGGACGCATTCGATAGCGGAATCGGGAGCCTGCCCACGCTCAAGGGAGCGCTGGCGACGTTCGAATGCAAGCGCATCTCCCACCAGGTCGTGGGCGATCACGTGATCTTCTACGGCCTCGTGCAGCGCTACACCTACTGCGATGCGAATCCCCTCGCCTTCCACGCTGGCAACTATGCCTGCCTGCAACCGGCTTGATGCCGCCATCGGCCCTTTACCTGGATAGAACCATGGATCGTACAAGTACTTCGTTGGCGGGGACGCGAGTGGCCACGCGCGCAGTTCCCGGTGAGGTTGCCTTCTGGTGCGCCCTCGTTGCACTGCTGGATGGATTTGATACGCAGGCCATCGCCTATGTCGCCCCCGTGCTCGCAGAGGCCTGGCGCATTCCTGCGGCATCTTTCGGCCTGGTGTTCGCGGCTGGCTTGCTGGGGCTGACCGTCGGCACACTCTTCGTCGGACCCTATGCCGACAAGATTGGCCGAAGGCCCGTGATCATTGGGTCGACTATCGTATTTGGCGGCTTCGCCCTGGCGACGGCCTACGCCGGCTCCATCGAGCAGGTGCTGGTGCTGCGCTTCCTGACCGGCATCGGGCTGGGCGGAGCCATGCCGAATCTGATTGCCCTGACCTCGGAGGTGTCGTCACCCACAGCCAGGGCGCGTATGGTGACCATCATGTTTTCGGGCTATCCGCTCGGGGCCGTGGTTGGCGGCTTCGTCAGCGCCGCGCTGATCGGGAAGTTTGGCTGGCAAGTCGTTTTCTACCTTGGTGGCGGATTACCGCTGCTGGTGGCCCTGGGTCTGCTTCTGCGGCTCCCCGAGTCTCCGAGCTTCGGCGCCATGTCGCAAAAGACCATCACGCAAGAGCCGACCTCCGGCGTAGTAACTCCCCCAAGCGTATCCGAGCTGTTCCGGAGCGACCACCGCCGGACCACGCTTCTGGTTTGGCTCGCCTACTTCTGCACGCTGTTGGTTGTGTTCACGATGACGGCCTGGCTTCCGACGCTCCTCAAGCAACGGGGGATGAGCGTGTCGCTTTCCATCGTTACCACTGCGCTCCTGAACCTGGGCGGGGTAGTGGGCGGCGCCTTGCTAAGTGCGTCCGTTCGTCGTTTCCACCCTTTGTCGCTGATCGCTGCGTCATACGCGGCCGCCGTGTTCGGAATCATCGTCGTCGCGGCAAGCGGTGGCAACAGCCAGTTGCTCATGATCGCAACCTTCCTGACAGGTGCCGGCCTGGTCGGCTCGCAACTCCTGATGAACGGGGTCGTAACGGAACTCTATCCGACGCGCATTCGCGTTACCGCGGTGGGATGGGCTCTTGGCGTGGGGCGCGTCGGAACGGTGCTGGGGCCCTTGATTGGCGGGTTCCTCCTGTCACAAGGGTGGAGCTATCTGGCCATGGTCGCCTGGATGGCCGCGCCAACAGCAGTCGCGGCCCTGGCCGCACTCCTGCTTCGCCGGCAGGCCGCGGCCAAGCGCGAACACGCTGCTTGACACTTCACTGAGTAAGCAATGACGCAGTAACACACTGGTCGGCCACCGCGCCGGCCTGGGTCACTGCGTGCCTAAATAAACTAGAACAAGAATGGAGGAGACATGAAATTCAGCATTCTGGCGGCCAGCGTGGCCTTTGCAGTGCCTTGCGCCGTCAAAGCGCAAAATGTGACGCTATACGGCGTGGTCGACACTGGCATCGAGTACGTGAATCACATAGGCGCAGGCAACAGCAGCGTGGCGCGCATGGACAATCTGTCCGGCACGGTGCCCTCGCGATGGGGCATGCGCGGTACCGAAGATCTCGGCAGCGGCCTTAAGGCCGCGTTCGCGCTCGAATCAGGCTTTGCGCCAGACTCAGGTGTGTCGAACCAGGGCGGCAGGCTGTTTGGGCGTCAGGCTTGGGTGGGCCTTACCGGAGCGTGGGGCCAAGTAGCACTTGGGCGGCAGTACACCATGCTGTTCTGGTCGACGCTCGACGCCGACATGCTGGGACCGAACACGTTCGGCTCCTCGTCTCTGGACAGCTACCTGCCGAATGCTCGCGCGGACAACGCCGTCTCATACAAGGGCACGTTTGGAGGCGTGACACTTGGCGCAACCTACAGTTTCGGGCGAGACGGCGCCAATGCTGGGCCAGGACCGGCCGGCACCAACTGCGCCGGCGAGAATCCCGCCGATCACCTCGCTTGCAGAGAGTGGTCGGCGCTGCTGAAGTACGATGCAAAAGCATGGGGCGCAGGCGTGGCCTATGATTCGCTACGTGGCGCGCCAGGGGCGTTCGCAGGTCTTACCAGCAGCGGGCTGAAAGACGATCGCCTGTCGGTCAACGGCTACGCCAATATCGGCGTGGCCAAGCTGGGCGGAGGCTGGATCCGGCGCGACAACAATGGCAGTACTTCCACGCCCCTCAGCGATCTCTGGTACGGCGGCATCTCGTACGCCGTGACACCGGCATTCAGTGTCGACGGTGAGGTTTTCCACCTGCGCTACCACAGCAGCGCCAATAAGGCCTGGCTATACGCGGCGCGCGGAACGTACGCGTTCTCCAAGCGGACCTCCGTGTACGCAACGGCTGGCTTCATCGACAACCGGGGGAGCCTGGCCTTGTCGGTCAGTTCGGGGGCGACGGGGTCGAATCCGGCGCCGGGCGGCAATCAACTCGGCGCCATGTTTGGCGTGAAGCATATCTTCTGAGGGGTGAATGAAAGATGAGAAGAGCGGGCTCTCGCGCCAGCTCCTCTCGCTTCGGCTTCAGCAATCATTATTGGTGAACCCAGGGGGGCTTCTTGGCTGCGACGACTGCAATTGCCCGATCCAACCATTGCGAGCACCGAACCGCGCAACCATTCTCGGTCATTTGCTCCGCAGCGAAGACTAGCTTTAGAGACGACCGCACGGTCATTCGCCAACGCGCCATGAAAAGCGATTTTCCAATCGCTCGTGGGCCTACCAAATGGGCCCCCATGCCAAGACGACTGCGTTTGCTTTTCACCCAATGCGCAGCCGCTGAATATCACGCAATGGAGGGGCGCCGAAAAGGCGTGCATATTCTCGACTGAACTGTGATGCACTTTCATACCCAACTTGCAGGCTTGCACTTCCCGCGTCGAGGTTTTGGCTGAACATGAGCTGACGCGCCTGCTGGAGACGCAATTGCTTCTGGTACTGGAGCGGGCTCGTGCCAGTGATGGCGCGAAAGTGCTGCCGAAACGTAGATGGGCTCATGTGCGCAGTCGCCGCAAGCTTGTCGACGTGCAGAGTCTGAGCGAAATTCAACTTGAGCCAGGCCACCGCCCTGGCGATCTGTTGACTCGGTGAACCTGTCGCTACCAGCTTTCGAAGTGCCGGGCCATTGCCTCCCGCCAGCAGGCGTACGGCGATCTCCCGTTGAATCAACAAGGAGACTTGGGGTATCAGCTTTGGCTCATCGAGCAATCGAACGAGGCGGATCAACGCATCCAGAACGTGCGCCTCAAGGTCACTGAATGAAATTGCCCGGTCCGAACTCTCCTTCGGGGGCTGCGCCAATTCCATCTCGGCCGCCAGTTGCACGATGGCGCGCGGATCCATGGCCAGCATCAGGCCAAGAAACGGAGCGGCCGGCGTAGCTATGGTCACATTTGACACGACCGGCAGGTCGATAGTGGTCAACATGGATTGCCCGGGACCATAGTTGAATACGTCATCACCGAGCATGACCTGCTTGCCGCCCTGAGCGACAACACCCAGGCCGAACCCGTAGATGCACGGCATGGGTTCTGCGGCGGCACTCCTGCGGTGGAGAGTCAAGCCTGAAATTGCAGTGGAGTAGTCGCCATCGCTTTGGGCAACCCGGCTGATTGCCTCCACGAGGGCATCAATGCCCGCAGCCTTGACGGGAATACTCTTGCTGTCGCTCGCGTTCATCGTCCTTTTCGGCCCTCGGTTTGCTGTTCGGAGTCTAGCACCGGGCTGAAGCCAACCTACCCTGATGGCGCGCTATTCGTCGGATTGTGCAAAAAGTGGCGCGAATCTGGCAAACGGTTTCGACGCCTGATCCCTCAGACTGGCTCCCGTTGATGCTTACCCGGAGCTTTCCAGATGCCGTCCCTTTTCTCGCCCTACACCTTGAAGGGCGTCACCCTTCGTAATCGTATCGTCGCCTCCCCCATGTGCCAGTACATGGCTGAGGATGGGCACCTCAACGACTGGCACCAAAGTCACTATGCGACGCTGGCCCGCGGCGGCGCTGGACTCGTCATCGTTGAAGCCACGGCCGTGTCGCCGGAGGGACGGATCACGCCTGGCGATGTGGGCCTGTGGGGTGATTCTCACATTGCAGGCCTAGCATCTGCGGCCAAGGCCATCAAGGCCGGCGGCGCCGTAGCGGGTATCCAGATTGGCCACGCCGGTCGCAAAGCCGGCTGCACTCCGCCCTGGGAGGGCGGTGCACCGCTGAACGAGAAGGACCCGCGAGCCTGGCAACCGGTGGCGCCAAGCGCGTTGCCCTACATGCCCGCCAGTGCGCATACGCCACGCGAGATGCGCGTTGAGGACATCCAACACACGCAGCAGCACTTCGTAGATGTCGCACGCCGCGCCCTGCAGGCTGGATTCCAGTGGCTGGAACTTCATTTTGCCCATGGCTTTCTCGGGCAGAACTTCCTGTCCACTCACTCCAATGCGCGGGACGACCACTACGGCGGCTCGCTGGAGAATCGCGCCCGCTTTCTGATCGAGACAGTGGCCGCAGTGAGGAAGGTATGGCCGGAAAACCTTCCGCTAACTGCGCGCCTGGGTGTTGTGGAATTTGACGGCCGCGAAGACGAAACGCTCACGGATTCCGTTCAGGTCCTGAAGTGGCTCAAGGATGCCGGCCTGGATCTCGTCGACGCGGGACTTGCCCTGTCGACCTCGGAAGAACAAGTGCCATGGGGGCCCAATTTCTTGGTGCCCTACGCACAACGGATTCGCGCGCAAACCAGTCTGCCAGTTGCAACGAGCTGGCAGATCACCAGCGCGCAAGAGGCCGACACCTTTGTTCGTGAGGGGCAACTGGACCTCGTCTTCTTAGCGCGTACCCTGCTGGCGAATCCGCATTGGCCTTTCCATGCGGCGCGCGATCTCAAGCTCGAGAATGCGGCGTCGGTGCTGCCCACACCCTACGCCTTCTGGTTGCAGAACTGGGCCAACTGAGATCGGCAGGCTCGCGCGAATGAAAGTCTACGGAGAATCGAACCAGCATGAGCAAACTCAACGTCAACGGCCGTGAGCACACGGTAGACGCCGATCCCGGCACGCCCATTCTATGGGCCCTACGCGACACACTTGGCATGACCGGCACGAAGTTCGGCTGCGGTGCCGCGTTGTGCGGCGCTTGCACCGTGCATCTGGACGGGCAAGCCATCCGCTCGTGCATCACGCCGATCTCAGCCGCTGAGGGCAAGAAGATTGGCACCATCGAGGCCGCCACCGATGGCAGCGACCGGCTCGGAACCGCTGTGCATGCGGCGTGGGTCAAGCACGACGTGGCGCAGTGCGGTTACTGCCAGAGCGGGCAGATCATGAGCGCTATCGCCTTTCTGAAATCGCTACCTCGCGGCAAGCAACCAACCGCCGCCGAGATCGATGCCGCCATGGCGGGCAATATCTGCCGATGTGGCACCTACGCCCGCATCCGCGCCGCGGTGGCCGATGCCGCCAAGTCCGTCGCCTGAAGGAGCCGCCATGTTGCCCAATTTTGACTACAGCGAAATGCCGCGCGCCCTTCTGCATATGCTGGAGCGAGACCACGCCGACAACGCCGCCAGGCTGTCGCGCCGTAGCTTCCTGAAACTGACGGGCACTGCCGGCCTGGCGCTCGGTGCCTTCCCGCATCTGGCGATAGGACAAGCTACCGGAAACGGCCACGCTACGAATGCCCTGAAGCCGACGCAGCAGCCCTTGGCCTTCGTGCAGATTTCCCCAAATGGCGAAGTCATGGTGACCATCAACCGGCTTGAGTTCGGCCAAGGCGTACAGACCGCATTGCCGATGATTCTCGCCGAGGAGTTGGACGCCGACTGGAACCTGGTGCGTAGCCGGCACGGCTCGAACGACGCGGCCTTCGTCGACCCGCTATTCGGCATTCACCTTACCGGTGGCTCCCATTCGGTCAAGAACAGCTTCACGCAGTACCGAGAACTCGGTGCGCGTGCCCGCGCGATGTTGCTTTCTGCCGCGGCAGCACACTGGAACATGGACGTGTCGACGCTGCGTACCCGGGCCGGGGCTGTGCTGGGCCCGGGCAGCAGGAAGCTGACCTACGGCGAGCTGGCCGAGGCCGCCATGGCCCTGCCCGTGCCCGAGAACGTCACCCTCAAGAACCCGCAGGACTTCCGCATTATTGGGCGCCCCACGACACGCCTCGACGCGCGCGCCAAGAGCAGTGGGCGTCAGGACTTCGGCATTGACGTGCATCTCCCTGGTCAGCTCACCGCTGTGGTGGCGCATCCGCCAGTGTTCGGCGCCCGGCTGAACACGATGGACGATAGCGCCGCGCGCGCCGTCAAAGGGGTGAGGGCCGTGCTGCGCGTGCCGCTGGACCGCGGCGGCGAAGGCATTGCGGTGGTGGCCGACGGCTACTGGCCTGCCAAGCAGGGGCGCGACGCACTGAAGTTGCAGTGGGATACGGGCGCGGTGGAAAAGGTGGACAGCGAACGGTTGCTGGCCCAGTACCGCGACCTGGCCCGTCGTCCCGGGCCGCGCCAGTTCGACGCCGACATGGCATCCCTGGCCACCGCTGCGCACCAGCTCGAAGCCGAGTTCGTGTTCCCCTACCTGGCCCACGCACCGATGGAGCCGCTGAACTGCACCGTCCAACTGTCTGACGGGCATGCCGAACTGTGGGTCGGCACCCAGTGCCCGGGTCTCGACGGTATCGCCGCCGCGCGTGCGCTGGATCTCAAGCCCGAGCAGGTGAAGATCCATGTGCAAATGGCGGGGGGCGGCTTTGGCCGGCGTTTCGTGGGCACCAGCGACTATGTGGTCGAGGCCTGCGAGGTCGCGAAGGCCGCTCGCGCCGCCGGCATGAACGCGCCGGTGCGCACGCTCTGGAGCCGCGAGGACGACATAAAAGGCGGCTACTACCGCCCCATGCACCTGCACCGCGCGCGCATCGGCTTCGATGAGCGCGGCAAGGTGCTGGCCTGGGACCACGTCATCGTTGGTCAATCCATCACGACCGGGACTGTGTTCGGGGAATTCCAGATAAAGAACGGCATCGACGCCACGGCCACGGAGGGTATGCGTGCTCCCTACCCGCTACCGATGCGCCTGACTGTTCACCACCCCAAGCTAAACGTACCGGTTCTGTGGTGGCGCAGCGTGGGTTCCACCCATACCGCATACGTCATGGAAACCTTGCTGGACGAGATTGCGCGCGCCACCAAACAGGATCCGGTGGCGTACCGCATGGGCCTGTTCGGTGACAAGAATCCGCGGCACCGCGCCGCATTGCAACTGGCGGTGGACAAGAGCGGCTACGGCAAGAAGCAATTGCCTTCGGGCCGCGCCTGGGGTGTCGCTGTTCACGAGTCCTTCGACTCAGTGGTGGCTTACGTCGTGGAGGCTGCGGTGCGGGATGGCCGTCCGGTGCTGCACCGCGTTACCGCTGGCGTGCATTGCAACCTGGTAGTGAATCCTCGGACGGTGGAGGCGCAGGTGCAAGGTGCGGCGGTCATGGCTCTGTCCATGTGCATGGCAGGCTCGGCCATCACGCTAAAGGACGGCATCGTCGAGCAAAGCAATTTCGGCGACTTCACCGTGGCGCGCATCACGGATACCCCCGCATTCGATGTCCACATCGTGCCCAGCGCCGACCCACCCACCGGCATGGGCGAACCGGGCCTGCCGCCGCTCGCACCAGCGTTTGCCAACGCCATTGCACGCCTCACCGGCAAGCCCCAGCGGCAGTTGCCCTTCAACTTGGCCTGACCGGACGTTATTGGGAGATTCCGGTCTCCTCTGTGTGCACACCCCGCTGGGCTGATCTGGCAGACGCCGGGGCTGCACGTCTGCCAGATCGCTTGGGCATCGTTTCGTCTTGCCCACCGTGCTTGCTTGCCGCTCTCGATGTTCTTCTTTCGACATCCCACCTTCAGAACACATCTGCAGCGAATTCTCAAACAGGCTCTCAGAACTTGTGGCGAATGCCTGCGGCGACACCGAGCATATTGCTTTGGCCGCTGGCAAGCGTGTAGCTATTGCCAAGGGAAAGGCTGTTCGCGTAGGCGATCATCGCGGAATCCAAACCCAGGCCCGCGTTCTTTGCATATGCCGTGGTCAAGTAGACATCAGTCCGCTTGGAGAGGGCGTAGTCGGCGATGAAAGCAACTTGCCATGGGTTCGGGGTCGACGTGTTCGCGAAAAAGCGCTTGACGTGGTCATAGTTGTATTCGAGCGTCAGGCCAAGCGCCGGCGTCACCTGGTAGTTGGCGCCGATCCAGTAGAGGTCGTCGCGTTCAAGCAGGCTGCCATTCTGGTCCCTGTTCTGGCCCCAGCGGTAGCCGCCCATGATCTTTGCCTGGCCAAACGCATAGCTTCCCGCGATCGTCGCCTTCTTGAAGCTTCCACTCCCGAGGACAGCAGCATTCAAGGGGTTCGAAACGGTGGGATTGAACTGGTCGTAAGCAACAGCCACGCCGACAGGGCCGGCAATGTAGGTCAAAGCCGCACCATAGGCGGTATCGCGACGGAACTGGCCAGGGACTTCACCGTTGCCGCCTAGAAGCGGGCCATTGGCCACCGTCGTCGGCAACGCCAGGCCGGTACCGAAGGACCAGTGTGCCAGTGCGGTGACCGGGCCGAACCGACCTGTGTACTTGATGGTGTTGTCCTCGCGGAAGTTCGCGCCTGTCAGCATCACGATCGGTTCATACTGCGTGGCAAAGGCTGCGGGTACAAAGTTTGCCAGGCCTTCGAACATCGACGTGTACTGACGGCCAAAAGTCAGTTGGCCAAACTGCGAGCTTTGCATGCCCACATAGGCTTGGCGACCGAACAGGCGGCCGCCCTGCTGCGACGTGCCGGCATCCAGGTTAAAGCCGCTCTCCAAGACAAAAATGGAATTCAGCCCGTTGCCGAGATCTTCCACGCCACGCAAGCCCCAACGCGATCCAGACAGGCCGCCTGAGTCCATTCGGTAGACATTGTTTGACGGGCCCGCATTGAACTTGTTGGCTGCACTGGGCACCGCGCCAACATGGCTAGCAAATTCGACGTTCATATCCGCCACGCCATAAAGCGTCACGCTGCTCTGTGCGTATGCGCCGCCGGTGCAGATTGCGCCCGCAGCGATGAGTGCACCATGAAACTTGCTCCGCTTGCTGAATGATCCCATTGTCTCTTCTCCTTTGGTTTATTTCTGCGCCCCTGGCGTCCTCGTTGACCCGTGGCACCGCAACTACGGCAACGCTATGGGAGTGGGGTCGCGTACTAGATCCACTAGATCGAACGTCACATTCGCTGCCGCGATCACAGCGAACGAAGCGTTCGTGTCCAGCCCGGCTGTCCATAGGCCGGCCATCGCCACCAGAGAATCTCCGCGCGGGTCATCTTGTTCGATCCGCATCATGAAACGTTCGATCACAGCCAGCGCGCTTCAGTAGCGTTCCTTACCGATCAATGCCCTATTCCGGCCTCGGGTGCAGGCAATGATATCAGCCAGAAATCTTTCTTGTCGACATAAATAACATTGAATGAAATGCGTTGAACGCCGCAAGCGCGCGCAGTTGGCCTTCGCGCGGCTCTGAGGCGACCCCGCGGTCACTGCTATGCTTATTCATTGGGGGATTGCCCTGAGGTGGCGCGCATCGGCAGGTGCTTTGGCTCGTTCTCCCGCGTGCGCAGCAGGTGAATAAGCAGCCGGTCTTGCCGGCGCCGAGGAGCCCGTGCCGTTCTGAGGAATTCGATTCGGGTAAAGCCCCGTTCAACACACAGCGGCGCTTGAGACTCTGCTAACCCGCGCTGATTTCTCCCGTTGGCACAGCCGCAGCCTCGCGGGAGCCATACTTGCGAGCAGATATCGCGATCTTCGCTGGCAGCCTGCTGATAGAGAGGATAACTGGAGAGCGATGGCGGGCAGTCTTGCCCGCGCGCGCTTGGAAGGCCTACGCCGGCACAGCGCTGCGGCCGGCAGCGCCGCCCTTGCCTTTCTGGACGCCGGATGACAGGGCACGGACGGCAGCTTCGCGGGAATTTCCGATGCGCTTGTGCGCGGTCTGCAAGACCGCTTCGATGTCCCGCTTGATTACAGCGCGCTGCAGAGCACGCCAGGTCTTGAAGGAATTCTCCAGCGAGCCGGGATGGGCTGCGAGCCCCAGCCGCACATAGCGCAGGACCCGCAGCGAGATAGAGTTCAGCACCTCCCCTACCAGCCGGTTGCTGGACAGATCTGCCATGGCCATGTTTGCCAGGAAGGTCACGCTGATATAGGCGTCTACCGATTCCTCGGCTGCCTTGCTGAACTGCGGAATGAATTGCTCGAACAACGCTTCCAGCGCGTCCGCACGCTCTTCCATCAACTGCCTGAGCAGGATCTCGAACAGCGCGTCCCGCACGACGTAGATATCCCGCAGGTCCTGGGCATTGGGCTCGGTGACGATGGCGCCGCGCCGGGGACGGAACTCAATCAAGCGCTCCCGCTCCAGAATGCGCAAGGCCTCGCGCACAGGAGCGCGGCTGACCGCCAGGACCTCGCTGATGTCTTTCTCCAGCAAGCGCTGGCCTGCGTGGATCACGTCGATCGTAATCAGGCCCGCCAGCCGTACCGCAATCTGGTCAGCTACGGATGCCGACCAGTCGCGTCCATGCATAAGCGCCTGCTCGACAGCCAGCGTGACCGGATTCTGCGGTGTTTGCGGTGCAAGCAGCGACTGCAATTCCGGCGTGTTGGTAGTCTTGAGCCTGCCCATGAGTGGTAAGTCCTTCCGATGATTGGGGAACGGGTCGGGTGCTGCCCTTGGTCGGCACTGCACCGCTTGCAGCGCCCGAGATCTTACCCTACGTGGCGAATCGGGCAGATTGCGGATACCGCCCGAGCCAACGGGACCATTGATCCTGGCAGCCGCGCGTTCCCAAAACGACAAGGGCCTGCGCAGGACGACGTCCTTGCAGGCTCGCTACGGGCCCCCGGTACATCGGGCCGCCGCAGAAACAGGGGGCCGCACGCCAGGGCAGAGACAGGGGAAGCGGAGCCAGCAAGGAGGCGCTTGACGCCCGCCGTCGCTCGCGTATTCCGATACCGCGCCTACTCGTCGGCTCCGGGAAGCGCATCGATGTTCAGGTATTTGCGCACGACGTACCCGTCATGTTCCCACGCAATCAGATCGGTCAACAGCATCGCTGCCGTGGCATAGGACAGCCGCTCGGCGAGCCAGCAGAATCCCATGCAGATCGCCCCGCCCATCCGATGGAGGTACGGGCCATTACCGGCTGGCTGATCGTCTTTCATTGTGATATCTCCCCTCGCCCATGTTCTGCGCGCACGGCCCGCAGAACATGGAAGCTTGTCACCCTGGCATCCAAGCATGCGCGGCGCTTTCCGATGGCGCTCCAGGAAAGGCGTGCCGTCCCCATGATACGGTATTTTATTTTTGTCGACAATATAAGCGCTAGCCCGCACTGGTTCCACTGAGGGTTCCGCAGAGCCTGTGGGGTCACTGAAGGTTGCTCGAACGCCTATTCGCCACGCGCCGCGCGCCGCGCGGCTGGCCAGACGGAAGCCCTGCGGAATCCGGAAAAGAGAGCGTCAATACAAGACATGGCCTGACGCGGCTTACGCTCTGCCAGGGTTATGCTCAGGTCGGTGCCGTCTGCCGGCGCAATGTGCCACGTGCCGCCCTGCTCTCCTTGGGGCTGCAGCCAAATTGCACGTGATACCAGCGCGAGAATCCGCTCGGCGCGGAAAAACCAAGCAGGGTCGCCACCTCCGTCAACGGACGATCGCTCTCGGTGACATGGCGTATGGCGAGTTCCGTACGGACGTCGTTAACGATCGACGAGAAGCTCTGCCCCTGTTCCGCCAGCCGGCGCTGGACCGTGCGGCACACCACGCCCAGATGCTCCGCAACCTGTTCGATGCTGCAGCGCCCGCTGGGCAACAGCAGCAGGATCATGCGCCGCACATCCTCAAGCATTGTCGCCTGCTGCGACATGGCAGACGCGTCTATCAGCCGCTGCGCGTAGCGCCCCATGGCCGGATCCGCGGACGGGTTGCGTGCATCGAGATCGGCCTTTGCGCAGATAATGCAATTGAAGTCATAGTTGAATTCGACGCAAGGGCCAAAAAACCGCCGGTGGATACTCAGATCGCGCGGCGCGGGGTGCTCAAAGCAAACACGCCGCGGCTCCCAGTCGGGCTTGTGGAGCTGACGTATCAACCGCACCATGACGCCAAGCGCCAGCTCAACCCTTTGACGCGTGGGTTGATGTGCGCTGCCAGCCACTACCACCTCGCGAATAATGACCAGTCCATCGCACTCCTCGATCGCCAGCGACAGCGCACTGTTGAGCGACGCTTGATAGCGCATCAGCATGTGAAGCGACTCACGCAGGGTCGCCTGGTCGCGGATCAGCAATCCTACCGCCCCAAGATTGGACAATAGGCGCGACTCAGCCATGCACAGTCCGAAACTCTCGTTGCCTGACATGGTTGCGGACGCCTGAAGCAGCCTTCCGACACGTTCGACGGGAATCATGATGTCCGGCTCGCTCAGTACGCTCGGACTCAACCCCGCGTCAAAGAGCATCCGCACCGGGTCCAGTCCAGCGGCTCTAGCGACCTCGTTGTAGTTGGTGAGGGCCGCGGCGCGGACAAGTGAAGACATTAGAGTACTGAGTAGGACATTGACATGGAATGATAAATGCCTGTCATGTACTGTCAAGCGGGAGATACCCGCGACATCCAGACTCGCAAGGATCGATCGGCCTAACCGACAATCGGAGACACGCTCATGATTCAACACCTCAAGGCGGCACCCGCAGTGGTCCGCGCAAGCTCTCTAGGCAACTCGATCCGGGTCGAGCCCATCACCTGCACGATCGGTGCGGAACTCAGCAACGTCAACCTGGGCGCGGCTGCCGAGGACGACCAACAGATGGCGGAGATTCGGGCGCTGCTCCTGAAACATCGCGTGGTGTTCTTCCGCGACCAGGACATCACGCGCGCGCAGCACGTGGCCTTTGCGCGCCGCTTCGGTGAGCTGGAGGACCATCCAGTGGTAGGCAGCCATCCCGATTACCCAGGACTGGTTCAGATCTATAAGACCCCGGACAGCCCCCCCGAGCGCAACGAGAATTCCTGGCATACCGATGCCACCTGGCGCGAAAAGCCTCCGATGGGCTGCGTGCTGCGCTGCGTCGAATGCCCGCCAGTGGGCGGTGACACGATGTGGGTCAACATGGTCGAGGCTTACAACCAGTTGCCCGAGGATATCAAGACGAAGATCGCCTCATTGCGCGCGCGCCACAGCATCGAGGCGAGCTTCGGTGCCGCGATGCCGATCGAAAAGCGTCTTGCACTGAAGGCTCAGTACCCGGACGCCGAACACCCGGTTGTGCGCATCCATCCCGAAACCGGAGAGAAAGTGCTGTTCGTCAATGGGAGCTTTACGACGCACTTCACAAATTTCAATGTGCCGGCCAACGCGCGCTTCGGGCTTGACAAGGCGCCGGGTGCCGGCAATTTGCTTAGCTACCTGGTCAGCCAGGCCAACATCCCCGAATACCAAGTGCGTTTTCGTTGGAAGAAGAACAGCGTTGCGTTCTGGGACAACCGTTCAACCCAGCACTACGCAGTGATGGATTATCCACCGTGCCACCGAAAGATGGAGCGTACCGCCATCATCGGTGACGCACCTTACTGAAAGATCGACATGACCTCTACGGCACCGACCGTTCTGATCGTCCCTGGCCTGCGTGACCATGTGCCGGAACACTGGCAAACCCTGCTGGCGGCGACCCTGCCTCGCGTCGTCAGCGTCGCTCCGCTTGAGCAAGACAAGCTGAGTTGCGCTGCTCGCGTCGACGCGATCGATCGCGCTTTGGCCACCATCGAGGGGCCGGTGATCATCGTGGCGCACAGCGCAGGCGCGATGATGGTCGCCCATTGGGCCGCCCGAGGCGCCACACGGGAGATCCTTGGCGCACTGCTCGCGGCGCCAGCGGACCTCGAAACTTCCATGCCGGCAGGCTATCCGACGCTCGGCACGCTGAGCGACCACGGCTGGCTGCCGATCCCTCGCGGCACATTGCCGTTTCCGAGCATCGTTGCGGCGAGCAGCAACGATCCCCTGACGCGCCTCGATCGCGCCCGTGGCCTGGCGAAGGCGTGGGGCAGCCGCTTTGTCGAACTCGGCGAGGTCGGGCATCTGAATCCCGCTTCAGGCTATGGCGAGTGGCCGCAAGCCAAAGCGTTCATTCGCGAACTCTCGTGACCGAACCGGCGGCGGAATGCCGCCGGCCGGGAAAAAAAGAGCGGGCCCGCGGGATTTGAAGATGGCGGCGCCCGCTATAAACGATCAGCCAGACTCGACGACCGCGATCCGTATCCGTAACTGACGGACGAGCCAGATCGACGATGCCGCATACACTGGCCAACGACTGCGCGAAGGCCATTCGGACTGCAATGGCGAGTTTGCGCAGAATAATCGCTTATTAATCCGGCTGGTAGTTAATGGACTTCAGCAGCGCGGCCTGTTGCTGGTATGCCTGCTTCAGGTCCGCCATCAACTCTTCCGACGTAGCGGCGCCCCCCTGCTCCATCCCCATGTCCTTGACGTGGTTCTGCACCGCGGGTTGCTTGAAATACGCCAGTGTTATCTCGCGGATTTTCTCCTGGATTGCCGGAGCGACGTCCGGGCGGGACCACACTGCGAACCACCCTGCTTGCGCCAGTTGCGGGTAACCGAGCTCCTTGAAAGTCGGCACATCCGGCAATTCGGCAATCCGGGTCGGATAGTTCAAGGCAATCGCCTTGATCTTTCCCGCTTTGATCAGCGGCAACGAGGTAGTCACCCCATCGAACATCAGGGGCACATGACCACCCATCAGGTCGTTCAACGCCGGGGGCGAGCCTTTGTAGCCCACATGCCGCATTGGCACATGCGTGAGCTGCCCGAGCAGGATGCCCGAGGTGTGGCCCTTCAATCCCGTAGCATAGGACGCGAAAACGAGACCGTCCTTCTGCGATTTGCCGTAGTCCACCAACTGCTTCAGGTTGGAGATGGGCACATCCTTGTTGGCAACCAGCACCAGCCCCGTGCGACTGATCTGGGCCAGGGGCTTCAGGTCCGTAAAAGGCTTGTAATGGACCTTGTAGGCCAACGGCGCCTCGCTCACGACACCGCCCTGGATAACCAGGAAGGTATAGCCATCCTTGCCGTTGGACTGCAAATCGCTGATCGCCAGCGCACCGGCGGCACCAGCCTTGTTTTCTACGATGACGGGCTTGCTCAATTTTTGCTGCAGGCCTTGCGCCAGCAGCCGGGCCAAGGCGTCGGCACTGCCGCCGGCAGGCCCCGCCACCACCAGACGGATCGGCTTGCTGGGCCAAGCCTCCTGGGCCTGGGCCACGGACATGCCCCCGGCGACACCAACACCGATTACCAAGGCGCAACCGCGCCACCCCAAGTGATTGGCCTGCTTCTTCATGTCTACCCCTTTTGATTTCGATTGCGGTGCTTTGCGTGTTTAGAAAGGCTTGTTCGTCTATTCTCGGATCGCACCGGGCCAACCGGCTTGACCATTCACGACAAGTTATTACCAACTCGCGCAAGCAAAGGGAAAACCCTGCTCAGATCTCCAGAGCGTGCAGGCTGGCCCCGGCCACGGCTCCCCTGCGCCTGCGGATGACTGTCATAAATAGCCAAGTTCAAGGCGTGCAAGGTAAAGCGGGAAGTAGCGCCAGGCTAGATGATCCGATGCAAGAAGTCATAAGGAGACAGAAATTGAACATGTCTACGAGTAACGCGATGCCGGCTGGGCCGGCTGCGGCTACCACTGGTGCCCGACCCTACGCGTGGGTGGTCTTTGCATTGATGTTTTGCTTGTTACTGTCTGACTACATGTCGCGGCAGGCGATCAATGCCTTGTTTCCACTATTGAAAGCGCAGTGGCAGATTTCCGATACACAGCTCGGCTCGATTAGCAGCGTGGTGCCGTTGATGGTCGGCGTGCTGACCCTCCCGTTCTCCATCATCGCGGACCGCTGGGGGCGCGTCAAAAGCATTGCACTGATGGTGGCGGTGTGGAGTGTTGCCACGCTCGGGTGCGCCATTGCCAGCACCTATCACGAGATGTTCGTTGCGCGCTTGTTCGTTGGCGTCGGCGAGGCTGCCTATGGAAGTGTCGGATTCGCTATGCTCGTGAGCGTCTTCCCAAGGCATATGCGGTCTACCATTGCCGGCGGCTTCACGTCTGCCGCTGCCTTTGGGTCCGTGCTCGGTGTTTCGCTTTCCGGGATCATTGCGACGCACTTTGGATGGCGATGGTCAATGGGTCTGATGGCGATCGTTGGTTTTGTGCTGGTGATCATTTATTACTTCGTGGTCACCGAGAAAAAACTCGCGAGTACGCAACCGGACAATGCAAACGGAACTCCGGTCCTCGGGCATGTGAAACTAACACCGCGCGCGTTTTTCTCTGGCCTGTTTCCGTCCCGTTCCGTCTTTTGTGCCTACCTCGGTTGCGCCCTGCAGATCTTCGTTCAAGGCACTCTGTTCGTGTGGCTGCCCAGCTACCTGAATCGCTACTGGGGCATGCCTGTCAGCGAAGCAGCCACATTGGCGGCAGGCCTGGTCCTTGTCAGCGGCCTGGGCCAACTCATATGCGGTGTGATGACCGATCGGATCAGCGGGGGTTCGTCGCTCAAAAGGTGGAACATGGCCATTGGCTATTGCCTCGTGTTAGGCGTTCTGCTGGCGATCGCGTTCCGTTTGCCACAGGGCAATCTGCAACTCGCGCTCCTTGCGCCCGGGGTGTTCTTCCTTGCCAGCTCGTTCGGCACATGTAGCGCGATCATTGCCGGGGCCACGCCGCCAGCCATTCACGGCTCGGCATTTGCCACTCTGACGCTGTTCAACAACATACTGGGCCTCGCAGCAGGCCCCTTTATCACCGGCATGGTAGCGGATGCGGTTGGTCTTCAAGTTGCCTTGCGCTGGCTACCGTTCGCGGCAATTCTGCCCTTCACCGTGTTCCTCATTGGCAGATGGTGCTACGTCGCGGAAGCGCGACGCGGCTGAGCGCGCTGCCGAGTCTACGATGCACGGCCATTGAGAGCCTCAGTTCCAAGTTGTACAAAGGCTCGTACCGCCGGGGATATTTCCCGACGCCTATACGCCAGCGCGAGGTGCACTGAGAACTTGAAGTCGGCGATCTGTGCGTAGAAGATGCCTGGCTGGGAGAAATTCTGCATTGACTCAGGCACGATGGCCACTCCGTATCCCGCGGACGCGAGGCAGATTGCGGAGATAAAATCCTGGACGCGATATTCCAGATGAGGCGTGAACCCTCCGGCTTTGCCCAGGGCGGATAGCGCATCCCCGAATCCTTCCTCGTCTGCAAACTGCGGGACGATGAAGGATTGATCTGCTAGCGCGCGCGCTGAAACGGTCCCTCGCCTTGCAAGTGGATGGCTTCCTGTCATTGCAGCCAGTAGACGTTCAGTCTGCAGGACTTTCGTGATCACGCCAGCCGGATAGAGTCGTCTGGGCCTGACAATTCCCACATCAATCTGGCCATCGCTGAGCGCTTCGAGTTGCCTTGGCGTTTCCATTGGCACGACTTCAATCCGGACCATCTCGTGTGACTTCCGGAACTCGCTCAGCATCGTGGACAAAAGGCCGCTGCTTACGCCAGATGCCACATAGCCGAGCCGGATGACGCCAGCCAGCCCTCGGGCAGCCAGGCGTCCCACCTGGTCGGCTCGCTCAATGTACCGCAACGCAGCGACCGCCTCGGCATGGAACAGGCGCCCCGCGTCGGTAAGTGACACCGGCTTCCTTTTGTTGCGGTTCAGGAGCGTGACGCCCAAATCTTGTTCAAGGCGTTGGATCTGGGTGCTAAGCCCTGATTGTGCGACACCCAGGCGATCTGCCGCCTTCGCAAAGTGAAGCTCTTCTGCCACGGCGAGGAAGCTCTGCAACTGGCGAACGTCAATCATCGTTTTAATCTCAATTTCGGAACAAAGATTACTGCCCCCTATCTGGATCATATCAAAGAATCCAGATGAAATAGCGCCATACAACACCCCGGAGAACCATCGATGAATGCCCCGCTTCCTGCTGCCGTGCTTGCCAGCAATGACGAGTCCCGCTTCCAGTTTTCTGCCCACCCAGATCACCATCGCCTCCTGCATGTGACCGTTGAGCGCAATGCCCTTCTTGGGTTCTTGCATGACATACGCAAGGTCGATGTCCAGAACCTCGAGTATGTTCCCTTCATGCGCTACGGGCTCGCGGATGTACTCGCGAAGCATGTCGGCGAAGACTTCGCGACAACCATCAACAGCATTGTGAAGGACCGGCAGCACGGTGGCTTTACGGTAGGCCTCCAGGGACTGACGACGGACGCCGACGATTTCGTTCGCTTCGGTACTGCCATTGGGCACCTCTTGGGCCCCGGCAACCACGATGCGATGTCGGGCACCTACTATGCTCGCTTCGTGGTCAGGCACACGGACGATAGCGACTCCTATCTGCGCCAGGCCTATCGACTCTTCACGATGCACACCGATGGCACCTTCGTTACCGAAGCGACGGACTGGCTGTTGATGATGAAGTTTGCAGAACAGAATGCAAGTGGCGGCGAGTCGCGATTCTTGCATCTGGACGATTGGCAAGAGCGTGACCGGTTTGTCAGTCACCGCCTCGGGACGCAGCCTTTCCTCTACAAGGCACCGGGGTCCAAGAATGTCAGCGATAGGGTCGAACGGCCGCTCTTCTTCCAGAATGCGTTTGGGCTGTCGATGTCCTTCATCGATCAGTTTGTACAGCCTCGCAATCGCGAGGAGGCCGCATTTCTCAACGACCTGTCGACGTCCATGGAAGCTTCGCCGGGAACAAAGGAAGTTTCACTGCCCGTCGGCGACCTGGTTGTCCTGAACAACTACTTCTACCTCCACGGCCGCGCGCCGTTCGAGAAGAATTCGGCGCTGTTCCGTGAGCTGATGCGCCAGCGAGGCACGTTCGCCTAATCATCAATGTGATCCGGCGTGGCTGATAGTGACAGCGGTTGGGCCTGATAGACGCTTCAAATCAACATGACACATCAAACAGAATTTGCAGATAGCCAGGCCGTTGCGAGCGCTGGAATGCCCGCCAAGCCGGCATATGGAGCCAATAGTCAAATTCATCGACGACTGCGACCGATTCTCTCGCTGGCCGATTTTGAAGTCGCGGCAAAGAGGGAGCTTCCGCGCCCGATCTTTGGCTATATTGCCGGCGCCGCGGAGGATGGAAAGTCGCTTGCCGCGAACAGGACGGCATTCGACGAGGTCAAGTTTCGTCCCAAAGTCCTTGTCGACGTGTCGGCAAGATCGCAGGCGACTGAGATCTTTGGGCAACGTTACGCGTCTCCCTTTGGCGTGGCGCCCGTTGGTATCAGTGCGATTGCCGCTTACCGCGGCGATGTGGTTCTCGCGCAAACAGCGTGGGAAGAGCGGATACCGGCAATCATGAGCGGCACGTCCCTGATTCCGATGGAAGACGTTCACGCAGCCGCGCCAGGCACCTGGTTTCAGGCATACCTGCCGGGTGACGCCGCACGCAGGGACGCCCTGATTGAGCGGATTGAAGCGGCCGGGTTCGCTACGCTTGTCCTCACGGTTGATATTCCCGTTTGGGCCAACCGGGAGAATAACGTCCGTACTGGCTTCTCCTTGCCTTTGCGACCATCTCTGCGCTTGGCGTTCGATGGGATATCTCGGCCGCATTGGCTGGCCGGGACGTTCGCCAGAACGCTCATTTCGAGCGGGATGCCTCATTTTGAGAATTCCTTTGCGTCTCGCGGCGCACCGATCTTGTCGGCCTCCGCCATTCGCGATACGACGGGGCGCGATCACCTGAGTTGGACGGATATCGAGCGAATCCGGCAAAGATGGCGCGGCAACCTGATCATAAAGGGCATTTTGCATACGTCCGACGCCGAACGCGCTGTCGCCTTGGGCGCAGACGGCATCATTGTCTCGAATCACGGTGGGCGCCAACTGGACGGTGCCGTGGAACCGTTTGCTGTATTGCCGGAGATTTGTGAGGCAGTCGCGCACAAGACAACCGTCATGATGGACAGCGGTATCCGGCGCGGTGGTGATGTTCTGAAAGCGTTGGCGCTAGGAGCCCGCTTTGTCTTCCTGGGGCGACCTTTTATTTACGCTGCAGCCGTTGGGGGAGCCGAGGGCGTACGCCACGCTATCACGCTGTTGCGCGATGAGGTCGATCGAAACATGGCCATGCTTGGCGCGAAGACCATCGCAGACGTGAACAATACCGTCATCGTCCAGGGCCACAAAGCCGACCGGTTTGTGTCGCGTTTCCCCACTTCCATGTAGCCCGCATCGCCAAACGCATGGTCCTCGTGGCCATGCAGCAATGCAGACCATGCATGGCTGCATGGCTGCATTGCTGCATGGCTGCATGGCGTCATGTGCCCGGGCATAAGCATGCGTGCCCAAACCGGCAGGCTCAAGCCAGGCGGCGTCATTCGGATCGGAAGGGGGGAGGTCGCAGGCGGATGAGCGGAAACCGTGCCTGCATTCTGGGTGGTGGCGGGATTCACATCGTGGGCGACGCCGAGGCAATCACCAACACCGCTGCCGCCACCGTTCGCGAGATGGCGGCGCTCTTGTACGACGCACAGCGCTACGGCGTGGAATATGCGGATCCCGACATCGCGTACAACGAGGAGCGCTACCGGCAGCGGGTCCTGAACACCCTGACCCGACTGCCAGATCACTAGATCACTAGATTACGTTCTGCAGGCCGAGGCAGCCTGACGGCTCGAGCTCCCCAGGAGGGGAAAGCCTCAAATCACGAAAATGGACGAGCCCGTGGTCTTTCGAGCCTCCAGGTCCCGATGTGCCTGCACGGCGTCCTCCAAGGCATAGCGCTGATTGATCTCGATGCGGATGCGCCCTGCTGCCACGTGGCCAAATAGCTCGTCGACCAGCTCCGCCTTTTCGGCCGGATCGGCGATGTAGTCGGCCAGGCCCGGGCGGGTCAGGTAGAGCGAGCCCTTGCGGGCCAGGATTTGCGGATCGAATGGCGGAATTGTGCCGGAGGCGGTACCAACGCAGACCATCAGGCCGCGGCGCTTGAGTGAATCCAGCGAGGACATGAAGGTGGCCTTGCCGACGCTGTCGAAGACCACGGACACCCCCACTCCGCCCGTCAGTTCCCGCACGCGCTTGGCGACATCCTCATGGCTGTAGTTGATCGTGTGATCACAGCCGTGAGCGCGCGCGACCTCAGCCTTGGCATCGGTCGACACCGTGCCGATCACCGTCAGCCCGAGCAATTTGGCCCATTGCGAAACGATCAGGCCAACACCACCTGCCGCGGCATGCAGCAGCACGGCCTCGCCCGCCACGAAGGGGTAGATCCTGCGCACCAGGTAGGAGGCGGACAAGCCCCGCATGGTCATGGCCGCCGCGGCTTCGCAACTGATGGCATCCGGCAGCTTGATCAGGAGTGCGGCAGAAATCAATCGCTCAGTGCTGTAGGCGCCCAGCGTGTTGACAAAGCCCGTGTAGGTCACACGGTCGCCGACCGCCAGCTGGGTCACACCGGCACCGACTGCCTCGACCACGCCGGCCGCCTCGTTGCCGAGGCCGCTGGGCAGCGGAACCTGGTAGGTGCCACCGCGGAAGTAGGTGTCGGCAAAATTCAGGCCCACGGCCACGTGGCGAACGCGGACCTCTCCCGGTCCAGGTTCGCCAACCTCAGCGTCTTCAAAACGAAGGACCTCGGGGCCGCCCGTTTCGTAGAATTTAACGACTTTCGCCATGTTGTCTCCTGTTCTGTATCAAATAGGCTAGATGAATATCAAAGCCGTCCGATCGATGGGGGAAACTGCACCTTCAGCCTTAGTCCGCCCCCCAGGAAATGCCGGACGACTCATACAGCATATGATGTCAACTCCCCCAGAGGCCTTAGGCCGGCTTGCGCAGGAATCCCTGGTTGCCACCGTTGCGATTGGGTGCGAAGCCATTGGCCTGGAGCGTCTCTTCCGCCGTGTCGTAGAAGACCCCGATCTGCATGATCTCTCGTGCCTGTTTCGCCGTCGCGATGGGGCGACCAAATTCGCCGGCGATACGCACCAGTTGCTTGATCTGCTCGACAGAGGTGGCCTTTCCCGTGCGGGTCTGGTTCCAGAGTACATCCTCGATGCCGCACCGCACATGCAGGCCCAAGGCAATGCCGATCATATTCACGGGCAGCACATTGAGCACCGAACTCTCCACAGTGATCACCGCGCCGTCGGGCGCTGCACGCAGGAAATTGGCCAGGTTGTAGATGTTTGCTTGATCCATGCCGCCGCTGATAGCCACCCAGTTCATCACCAGTGGCCCCTTGTAGACGCCGCGGCGAATCATGCGTTCAATCGTTTCAAAGCTGTTGATGTTGTAGCACTGAAACTCACTTTGGATTCCAGCGGCTGTCAGGCGTCGGATGTGCTCCTCGACCCAGCTGGGGTTCGAGGGCACGATCATGTCCTTGTAGGTTGAATAGAGGTGCGGGAATCCCCGCGAAACCCCTTTGAAGTCATCCAGGCCAGCATGCTCTGTCACATTCATCTGCGTGGTGTTGACAGTCACCGTCACCTGGTCGGGCTTCGGATCGAGTTCGGCCAGCATATGCCGCGTGTCGTCGGAGAGCCATTTGGCCGCCGAGCCATCGTCCTCGGGCGCAAAGCTGATCGAGCCACCCACCTGGATGACCATCTCGGGCACGGCCTTGCGCACCCCGGCGATCAGCTCATTGAACATGGAAAGGCGCTTGCTGCCCCTGCCATCGGGTTCGCGCACATGCAGGTGCAGCACGGTGGCACCGGCTTCGTAACAATCCACCGCCTTCTGGATCTGCTCCTCCATCGTGACAGGGATATCTTCCGGGAAGTCGGAGGGAATCCAGCCCGGCGCATAGGGAGCGGCCGTGATGATCAGGGGCTGCTGGTTCTCGGGGTACAGGTGGCCGTCAAGGAAGTTCATGATGATGGATATCCAAGTTGAAATGTGAATATTGAGTATGTCGAACTAGATGAGAGAGCTTTGGAACCCTATTTACAGCGCCATCTTCGCCACGGCGGTGCGCAGGCGAGCATCTCCTTTAACCGGTGATGTCAGAGTGTCCTTCGCGACGAGTGAATCATCTGGCCTGGCGCCACTTCCCGCTTTACCTTGCACGCCTTGAACTTGCCTTTTTATGACAATAGGCTGACGCAGGAGCACCGGACGAGGCGGCGGCCGCGCAGACCTCGCTCAGCGCCTTCTCCAGATGGGTTCAGCGACCGTTTCGGTTGCAGCGCCACGAAATGGCAGGAGAGGCTGGACTTAGCCCATGCTGAAGCGCTGCCCATCATCCACGACCAGCGTCGAGCCACTCATGAATGAGCCGGCCGGCGAAGCAAGCATCAGCAGCGCGCCATCGAGCGCCTCGGGCGTGCCGAGGCGCTGGCGAGGCAGGCCCTCAACGATCTTCCTGCCTGCGGGGCTCTGGAACATGGCGCGGTTGATGTCAGTCTCGATGTAGCCGGGATTGATGGCGTTGACGTTGATACCGTGGCTCGCCCATTCATGCGCCATCGTGCGGGTCAGATGCTCCAGCGCGGCCTTGCTGGCGCCGTAGATGCCGAGGTGCCGCGGGTGCGTCAGCGCGGCGAGAGAGCATATATTGATGATGCGGCCTGGCAGTTGCCGGTCGATGAGCCGGCGTGCGAAGGCGGTGGACATCAGCAACGCGGCCTTCGTGTTCACGTCGAATACCCGGTCGAACATCGTCTCGTCCACATCGAGCAGCGCCGCGCGCCCGCCGACGCCCGCATTGTTCACAAGTGCCCATAGCGGCGGCATGCATTGCAGGATGTCATCCAAGGCAAGGCGCACGCCTTCCTGATCGGCGACATCGACGGGAAAAGCCCGCGCTGTACCGCCGGCTTGTGCGATCAGATTCGCAGTTTCCTGCAGAGGCTCCGGGCGCCTGCCCAGCAGGGCGATATGCGCGCCGGTTGCTGCCAGCGTCCTTGCCGCTTGCCGCCCAAGTCCCGAGCCAGCGCCGGTGACGATTGCCGTCAGGCCGCGCAGGCCGAAGCGCTCGGCGAAGAACTCCGTATCGAACCCATTGGTCATCTTCATTCCTTCTCTTGACGCAGGTTAATGTCCGCCTGCTTTAGGGAAATCTCATTGATTGAGTTCTGGCGTACGTAGCCAGAGTTGCTTGTCCGTCGCAACGACCTCATAGGTGCGGATACGCAAGCTCGAAGACGAAATGCACTGGCCGTTGCGAATGTCAAATCGCAAGCCGTGTGAAGGGCAACTGATGACTTGCTCAACACACGAGCCTCCCGCCATGGAAGCTCCCGCATGCGGGCAACTGTTCTCCATGGCAAAGAACTGGCCGCCAAGGTTGAACACGATTGCCGATTGACCGTCTTGCAAGAAGACCAATTTGCGTGCGCCTGGAGCCAGTGACTCCGCAGGCCCGACCAGAATCCATTCGGGATCAGGCATTGGATTCGCACTCGCTGTTCAAACGCTTGGCCACCACGGCTTGCTTCATGATGCGAACCAACTCGCTTGCTGGAACCGCGCCAGTAACCGGCCACTGTGCATTGAAGACGAGATGAGGAACCCCTCCTGTATGCTCGGCCCCCATTGAGGACTGGGGCGCAGAGGATGCCCTGGCATCCCAGTTGAACCCAGACGCTTGAGCCAGGGCCTGCAGGGTCTGCGTTGAACCGATGTCTTGCCCTTGAGAGAAGAATGCGCGATAGATGGACTCTACCAACTGGTACATGGCCTCCGGCACCAAATTGGACTGGGCCGCATTGACCAAGGCACATGCCAGCGCCGAATTCGGAAAGGTCTCAATGCTCTCGAAGTTCAATGATAAGTCGACCGATTCAGCCACAGCGCAGATCTGTGCGCGGCGCATCGCCACAGCCCGTTGGCCGCCGAGCCGTGCCTCATAGAATGCCTGGTACGGAATGCCTTGCGCAGGAATCTGCGGCAGCAGAGCATTGGCATGCCATATCGTCTCCAGCGCCAATCCGGGATGCTGCTGTCGAAAGCTTGCCCATGCTGAACGCAGATTACGCAACCCGATCCAGCACCAGGGGCATATCAGGTCAAGGTAGAAGTCAACGCGCAGAGTTTGCGACGATGTAGAGGCAGGGACCGCACCCGAGCGTTCAGAGCAATTCACGCAATCGTTCCTTAGCCCCCCCGGCGGGAGCCGTATCCTATTCTTCAAGCTTGATCCCTGCGTCGTTGGCGATTTTCGTCCAGACTTGCAGATCGTCCCGGACAATTTCGCCCAACTGCGCGGAGGACTTTACCGGCGGCGGCTCGAAGTTCTGCCTCTTCATCAGGGCCGCGATCTCCGGCAACGCCTGTACCTTGTTGACCTCATCCGCCAGCCGCTTCACGATCACCGGACTAGTTCCCGCCGGCGCGAACATGCCGAACCATCCCACCGTGCCAAACTTGTAGCCCTGTTCACCCATCGTCTTGACGTTGGCAAGCTGGGGAGACCGCACGTTGCCCACAATGGCAATGCCGCGCACCTTCCCCGAACGCAGGAACGGAACCGCCACGCTGGGATCGGTCCAGCCGATCTTTAGCACACCCGAGGAAAGCTCGGTAAGCAGTTGACTGGAGGTCCGATATGCAACGTGTTCGGTCTTCATGCCGGTCTGCTTCTTCAACCACTCCATCGTCAAGTGCGCGGACGAGCCGGTGCCCCAGCTGCCATAGCTGTACTTATCCGGATTCGCCTTCACGAACTCGATAAGCCCAGGCAAGTCGTAGACCGGCAGATCCGGGCTCACCAGCAGCAACACCCCACCCACCGCTGTCTGTGCGATCGGCATGAGGCTCTTTCGTGCCTCCTGGGAAATGGACTTGATGACTGCCGGCGCAACCACCATGTTGGACGCCGTTGTGTAGAGAATCGTGTAGCCATCCGGCGCCGCCTTGAGGACGGCGTTGGTCCCGATCACCCCGCTGCCACCCGGCCGGTTCTCCACGACCACGGCCTGCTTCAGCGATTCGGAAAGGCGCTGCGCCATGACCCGAGCCAGCGCATCGGTTCCCGATCCGGCAGACGACGGCACGATCATTTGAATCGGGCGCGCCGGCCAGGCTTCCTGTGCCTGGACCGGGCCTGGCGCGCATAGGGCAATGATTGTCTCGGCGCACAACGCAGCTGCTAGCAGCTTTTTTAGTAATGACATCGTCTCCCCCATTTTTTTGACTACTATCCAGCCTGCCAAGTGCTGTCGGCCTCACCGAGGCCAGCTGCGCGACGAGCCATCTCTACCTGCCCAGGCTATCTTCGGCACGATCATAGCAGTCATGTTTTTTATTGTCGACATAAACAAAATAACCGCAATGAGATTGTCTGTCTTGACATGCAGGCGTGCCCCTTGGCACCGCGCCGCGCAAGCGGCGGACTCCCTCACCTGCCGGTCAGTTCCAACCGGCCTGAGTCAGGCGGCCTTGCGCAGGAAGCCTTGATTGCCGCCATTGCGGTTCGGCGCGAAACCATTGGCAGCCAGCGTCTCCTCGACCGTGTCATAGAACACGCCGATCTTCTGGATTTCGCGCGCTTCCTGGGCCGTTGCCACTTTGCGGCCGAATTCGCCAGCGATGCGCACCAGCTGCTCAATCTGCTTCACCGTGCTCATCTTGGCCGTGCGCGACTGGTTCCAGAGGCAGTCCTCGGTCCCGCAGCGCACATGCAAGCCCAAGGCAACGCCCATCATGTTGACAGGAAGCACGTTGCGCACAGAGCTTTCAACGGTAAGCACCGCACCATCCGGGACGGCACGAACAATATTGGCGAAATTAAAGATGCTGGGTGCATCCATACCGCCGCTGATTGCCACCCAGTTCATGACCAGCGGGCCCTTGTAGACGCCACGTCGAATCAACCGCTCCACGGACTCGAAGCTATTGATGTTGTAACACTGGAAGGCACTCTGGATGCCGGCTGCGGTAAGGCGGCGGATGTGCTCTTCGACCCAGCCGGGCTGGGCGGGAACCGTCATTTCCTTGTACGCGTCGAAGATCGCAGGGTTCTCACGCGAGGTACCCTTGAAATCCGCAAGTTCCGCATGCTCCGTCACGTTCATCTGAGACGTGTTCACCGTGACGGTCACCTGGTCCGGAACGGGATCAAGTTCGGCCAGCATGTGGCGGGTGTCGTCGGACAGCCACTTGGCGGCGGCCCCCTCGTTTTCGGGTGCGAAGCTGATCGACCCGCCCACCTGGATGATCATCTCCGGCACAGCGTTGCGCACCCCGGCGATCAGCTCGTTGAACTTGGACAGACGTTTCGAGCCTTTGCCGTCAAGCTCGCGCACATGCAGGTGCAGCACAGTCGCGCCGGCGTTGTAGCAATCCACGGCCTTCTGGATCTGGTCTTCCATCGTCACGGGGATGTCTTCCGGGAAATCGGACGGCAGCCACCCCGGTGCGTAGGGCGCCGCAGTGATGATCAACGGCTGCTGGTTTTCGGGGAACAGGGATCCATCGAGGTAGTTCACGGCATGTCTCCATTGATAAAGGTGGGGCAAGGCTTGGCGGCGGCTGGCGCGCCTCAGAACGGCTTGTCTCCGATGATGGCTGCACGCTCCATCTTGCGTGGGGCCGGCCAGTAGTCCTGTACCGCGTAGTGCTGGGTGCAGCGGTTGTCCCAAATGGCCACGCTATTAGGCTGCCAGCGGAATCGCACCTGGTATTCGGGGATCGCCGCCTGGCTGATCAAGTAGTTCAGCAGATGGCTCGCGCCCGGGGTCTTGTCCTGTCCGTAGCGCACGTTCTCTGGCGTATGGAAGTTTGCGAAATGCGTGGAGAAGCCGCAGACGTAGAGCACCTTCTCGCCGGTCTCCGGATGCGTGCGCACCACGGGATGTTCGACCATGGGGTACTGCGCGGCAAGCTTGGCGCGATTTTCCGGGCTCATCGCCGCCCCGAATGAATGTTCGATGCCATGCTTGGCGCGCAGGCCGGCAATGCGCTCCTTGATTTCCTCGGGCAGGTTCTCGTAGGCCGCGGCCATGTTCACCCAGATGGTGTCGCCGCCGACCGGCGGGCATTCGATGCAACGCAGGACACAGCCCATCGGCGGGGTTTCGCGCCAGCTGCCGTCGGTGTGGTAGCTGTTCTCGTAGTTCTCGCGCTTGTCGCTGCGATAGATCTGTACCAGGCCGGGATGATCCGGGTCGCTGCCAGCGACGGGGTGGTCCTCCAGGTCGCCAAAACGGCGTGCGAAGGCCACGTGATCGGCCCGGCTGATATCCTGGTCCCGCAGAAACAGCACCTTGTGCTTGAGCAGCAGCGCCTTGATCTCGGCAAGCAACGCGCTATCGCGCGCTGCATCGGCCAGGTTGACGCCGCCGATTTCGGCACCAATGGTGCAGGTAATAGGTTCTACGTGCATGGAAAGCTCCCTTTACACTACAAAGATTGACGAGCCGGTGGTCTTGCGCGGCTCCAGGTCCCGATGCGCCTGGACCGCATCCTGCAGCGCATGGCGCTGATGGATCCCGATGCCGTTGGGCTGCGGCACAGGGTCAGTGCCATTGGGTATCGGAGGACCTCTGGCCCCCCACCTCGTACATGCGAGCGGCTTTTGCCAATTCCGTCTCCTGTTGTCGTCTATTGCTGCCGCCACTATCATTCGGTAGCCTGGGTTGATTGTCGGCTCTCGCATGCGCAGGACCTTTGACAAGCCACGCCAGAAGTTGACCATCCATGACAGTCGATTCCCGGCTTGATTCACTGCACGCAGACGCCGCGCCGGCGGCGTATGCAGTGCATGACCGACACTGGCAGCAAGGCGACGGTGGCTTCATCAGTAGATTGCGCAGGCCTTCGATCAACCTGACTATCCCTCTTCAGAAAGAGCCTCCTATGACGGTCCTGGTTCGCAGCGCCTCCCTCACGAAGTACTCCGGGATCGCTCGCGCCGCGGGTATCGACCCGGTGCAGATGGTTTCCCATGTCGGTCTGGACCGGGAATGCCTGCACACGCCCGACCTGCGCATCCCCGAATTCCGGCTTGCGGAGGTTCTAGAGACATCCGCGCGGATCACTGCATGCCATTCGCTCGGACTGCTCATGGGCGAATCGTGGCGGCTCTCCGACTTCGGCCCGGTCAGCCTGACGCTGCAGCATCAGCCCACACTGCGGGATGCACTGGCAGAGGTCGAGCGTTATCGCCACCTGCTCAGCGACTCTGTCGCGACGCAGTTCACCGAGCATGCGAATATCGCGGTCTTGCGAGTGACGTTGCTGACCGGCAGGCAGCAACCCGGCCGGCAGGCCATGGAGCTGACCGTAGGCGCGGTGCTTTGCCTGATCCGCGCCATACTTGGCGCCCAATGGAAACCCCGCTGCGTGCACTTTTCGCATGCGGCCCCTGCAGACCTGCGGGTGCATCGTCGCCTGTTCGGCCAGCAGGTCGAATTTGGCTGCGAATTCGATGGCCTGGTCTTGTCGAGCCAGGATCTGGATCGCGTGAACCCCCTGGCGGATGCCAGCCTGGCCAGATACGCCAGGGAATTACTTGACATTCAATCGCCCTCGAAGGAGCACTCCCTAGCGGCCGACGTACGACGGGCAATTCACCTGCTACTGCCGCGCGGCCGCAGTGCGGTGGAACAGGTTGCGCAGAACCTAGGTGTCAGCCCGAGGACTCTGCAGCGCCAATTGGAGCAGCGCGGGGAAACATTCTCGGGCCTGGTCAATCAGGTGCGGCGCGAACTGGCCGAGCGCTATCTGCAGAGCCAGCAGCAGTCGATATCGCGTACGGCGGATCTGCTTGGATTCTCAGAGGTGAGCGCGTTCACGCGGTGGTTTGGGGTGCAGTTTGGGAAACCGCCGACGCGCTGGGTGATGGAGGGAAGGGGAATCGTCTCGCTGGAAGACGTCAATCGCCCAACGGGGGGATGAGCACCGGAGCTATCGGATGCGCCGCAAATGCAATGCGCGGGCGCAACGTCCCGCGGCGAATATGCCGCGGTTCCGGCCCGCGAGACACCCATAAAAAAAACCGGCCCACGCTGCGCTCCGGCGGAGCGGCGTATAGGCCGGTCTTGCTGTGCGGGAGACACCTCCCGCGATGCGATGCCGCTACCTGAACGATCAGCCGTTCGCGTAGACGATCTTTGCCTTGCGCGCCTGGTTCTGCAGGCGGCTCAGCATATGCTGGACGGCGAAGATGGCGCGCTTCACGTCTGCCACCAGGCTGGGGCTGCGGGGACCAAGTTCGCGCTCGATCAGATCGCGTTCCATTTGGTCGGTCATCTTGATGTCGCTTTGCGTGTCCATGGCTTTCTTCCTTTCAGGGATAACCCTTATCGGGTTTTCCCTAATCATAGCAAAGGAAATGACGCAACGCAGCATTAGGTGATAGTACGTATGCAGAAAGGCAACGCTTTGCAGGAAGCAAGCCTCGATCTCCTCAGCCCGCGCGACGCGCCGATACCCCGTGCGCGGGGCGTCCATGGCTGCGGTGCTTAGCGCAGGCGCCAGGATAGTCATGCGCCCCTTCAGCCTTTTGCCAGCACCTCCCGAATGGCATTCTCGAACGCCTCCACCGGCTGCCCGCCGCTCACCAGGTATTGGTCATTGAAGATGATCGAAGGCACGGAACGGATGCCCATGTCCTGATAGTGCTTCTCCATCTCACGGACTTCCGCCGCATACGCGTCGCCCGATAGCACCTTGCGTGCCTTGTCGGCGTCCAGGCCGGCTGCAGCCGCGGCCTCGACGAGGACCTCATGATTGCTGGAATCCTTGGACTCCGTGAAATACGCACGGAACAGCGCCATCTTCAACGGCAGTTGGCGCCCTTCCAGGTTTGCCCAATGCAATAGCCGATGCGCGTCGAACGTGTTGTATACGCGGGTCCGAGAGCCAAACTCAAATCCGACGTCGGCGCCACGCTGGCGGATCATGGCCTGGCTCTGCACGATTTCCTCCTCGGTGCGGCCATACTTGCGTGCCATGTAATCCTGGATCGACTCGCCTCCTGGCCCCATGTCCGGATTGAGTTCAAATGGGCGAAGCGTGATGTCTGCCGAAACGGCATCGCCAAGCCGCGCCAGCGCCTGCTGCAGCGAACTCAGGCCTACGGCGCACCACGGGCACGCGACGTCGGAGACAAAATCGATTTTCAGCGTCTTTTGCATTGTGTTTTCTCGGTGTCAGTCCATCACTGCGCGACAGGGTAGCTGCAATTCCCATTGACTGCAGGGCCGGGGGCAGTGCCTCACTCACAGCAGGGTTTTCCCGCAAGGCAGCCACGACCGGACGCCCCTCCCCGGCATCTGTCCGTGGCCCGCCAGCCACACGGCCCTGCCTCAGATCGGGAAACGTGCACCGCGCCCACTCCTCAAGCGGCGCGGCGCGCGGTACTATCTTTCCAACAGGTCATCGGTGCACGATGATCCATTCCCAGAGAAGGATTGAAGCGAATCATGGAAGAAGGCTCGGCAGCTCCACTTGAGATCGCCCCTTCCCTCCCCCTGGCACCGAGTGACGTTCACGGCGCCCCGTCGGACTTCCTCGCCAGTGCCAGCACAAACCTCGGCGCCAACGCACGGCAGCTCTTCCTGAACCGTGAGGCCAGCCAGCTGGAGTTCCACCGGCGCGTGCTTGCCCAGGCCGAGAACCACGACATTCCGTTGTTGGAGCGATTGCGCTTCCTCTGCATCTTCAGCAGCAACCTGGACGAGTTCTTCGAGATCCGCGTTGCCGGCCTGAAGGAGAAGATCAAGCTGCAGGCGCCGGCGACCACCGGCCCGGATGGACTGGACGTGCGGCAGATCTACGCGCTTGTCAGCGCCCGCACGCACAAGCTGGTCGCGGAACAGTACCGCCTGTTCAACGAAGTGCTGGTTCCGGAACTGGACCGCGAGGGAATCCGCTTCCTGCGCCGTCCGCACTGGACGCAGGAACAAGGCGAGTGGATCCGCAGCTATTTCTTCCGCGAGCTGATGCCGGTGCTCACCCCCATCGGCCTGGACCCGGCGCACCCGTTTCCACGTGTGCTCAACAAGAGCCTGAACTTCGCCGTGGAGCTCGAAGGCAAGGATGCCTTTGGCCGGGAGGCGAACGCGGCCATCGTGCAGGCGCCCCGGGCCCTGCCCCGCGTGATCCTGCTGCCCAAGGAGATTTCCGGCTGCGAACACGGCTTCGTGTTCCTGTCGTCCATCCTGCATGCCCACGTCTGCGAGCTGTTTCCCGGCATGCGCGTGCGCGGCTGCTATCAGTTCCGCGTCACCCGCAACAGCGAACTGTTCGTCGACGAGGAAGAAATCAAGAACCTGCGCGATGCGCTGCAGGGCGAGCTGCCGCAGCGGCATTTTGGCGATGCGGTGCGGCTCGAGGTCGCGGACAACTGCTCCGAGGAGATGACCCGCTTCCTGCAAAACCAGTTCGGCCTGGAAGATGCCGAGGTGTTTTCGGTGAATGGCCCGGTCAACCTGGTGCGCTTGCTGCCGGTTCCTGACAGCGTGGACCGCGATGACCTGAAGTACCCGCCATGCCGCCCCGGCCTGCCCAAGGCGCTGCAGGACCAGCCCGACATGTTCCGCGCCATCCGCGACGGCGATATCCTGCTGCACCATCCGTACCAGTCGTTTTCGCCCGTGGTGGATTTCATCCGCCAGGCCGCGGAAGATCCGGATGTGATGGCCATCAAGCAGACGGTGTACCGCGCCGGCAACGACTCGGCCCTGCTGGAGGCGCTGATCGGCGCCGCGCGCAGAGGCAAGGAAGTCAGCGTGGTGGTGGAGTTGCTCGCCCGCTTCGATGAGCAGGCCAATATCAACTGGGCAGCCCAGCTTGAAGAAGCGGGCGCGCACGTGGTGTACGGCGTGGTTGGCTACAAGGCCCACGCCAAGATGGCCTTGGTGGTACGCCGCGAAGGGAAAAAGCTCAGGCGCTACGCCCATATCGGCACCGGCAACTATCACTCGCAGACGGCCAGGAGCTTCACGGACTTCGGCCTGTTTACCTGCAAGGAAGCGCTCGTCGATGATGTGGCCAACGTGTTCTCCCAGCTGACCGGACTCGGCCACCCCGGCACGCTGGCGCACTTCTGGCAATCGCCGTTCACCATGCACGCGGCGCTGCTCGATGCCATCCGCCGCGAAGGCAAGCACGCCAAGGCTGGCCGCAAGGGATTGATCATCGCCAAGATGAACGCCTTGCTGGAGCCCAAGCTTATCCAGGCCCTGTACCAGGCATCCTGCGATGGCGCGCGGATCGAGCTGATCGTGCGCGGGGCCTGCGCATTGCGCCCTGGCATTGCGGGCCTGTCCGAGAATATCCGGGTGCGCTCCGTGCTTGGCCAGTTCCTGGAGCATGCGCGGATCTTCTACTTCTACAACGACAAGGCCGAAGACGTGCGGCTATCGAGCGCCGACTGGATGGACCGCGACTTCTTCCGGCGCATCGAGGTGTGCTTCCCCGTGCTGGACAAAGCCCTCAAGGATCGCGTGATCGATGAGGGGCTGAAGGTCTACCTGAAGGACAACCGCGACACCTGGGAAATGGACGCGGACGGCAACTACCGGCGCAAGCGGGGCCGCCAGCCGGTATCCGCGCAGGACATCCTCAAGCAGAAGCTGGCCTGATCCCTGTTCGGCGCGCTAGCGCGCGCCTGGGGACGCGCAGCGATACACGTTGCCCGACAGGGTCACATTGGTTTGCTCCAGGCGATCCTTGCCGCCGGTCTGCCCTGCGCGCTGGGTGAGCAGGTACACCAGATTGCCGCCCATTGCCGCCGCCTTGTTCTTGATGTCGTTGCGTGCACCGGTTTCCAGATCCGCATTGGCCGTGATGGCGCCCCGCACAAAATCGCCCTGGCTGCCGGTCACGTCGCCAAGATAGGTGCATCCCGCGGCAGGCTCGTTGTGGGTGATCCTGACCGCCGATGCGGCCGGGCTGGAAAGCTGCGTTGGCGCACAGCCGGCCAGCGCGCAGCTTGCGGCGGTCCATGCAACGCCTGCGATTGTCCTGATGGTCATAGCCATTGAAGTATTGAAGTATTGAAGTATTGAAGTGTTGAAGTATTGGTAGCGCCGCGGGCCCGTGCGCCTGCCTCAGCGGAACAGGTAGTCCACGCCAAGTGATACGGCCTGGCTCTTGACCGAAGCATCGTTGCCCTTCCAACTGAGCTTGCCGTAATTCATGTACTGCATCCGCAAGCGCCAGTTCTGCGTGACCGCATAGGACGCGCCCACCCCCAGGCTGATGAGCCCCTGCGACTTGTTGCTCGATTCGAGATCGCCCGAGCGCCGGCCATGCATATAGTTGACCCCGGCAATGCCCAGCAGCGAAAAACGCTCGGTCAGGGGCAGGTGGCCCACTACGTTGACGGACAAGGCGTTCACGTCGAATTTGTCGTTGGCGTTGCCATTTTTGGCCACGACACGGCCAAGGCTGGCTAGCGAGCCTTCGACCGACACATAGGGCGAAAACTGATAGCCGCCCCGCAAGCCAAGTCCAACGTTGTTGGACGATCCGCCCGCCCAGCCGGGCGTGCTCGTACTGACTTTGTCGCGGGCAATATTGAGGTCGCCGCCGACGTACCAATAGTTGGCGGCAAGTTCCTCGGCTGCGGCATGCGCAGGCACAACCGACAAAAGCACCAACATGGCAGCAGGCGCGATGGGAAAGAGGCGGCCAGGGAAGGCTATAAAACGCATATAATTTAATCTCCGACGAATATAAATTACTGTAAAACGATAACACATTGCTGTTTTACAGTAATTTTTTGCCATGCGCAATCCCTTCAGGAGACCGGCATGCCGACCCCCCTTTCCCTTCCCTTGCCCGCTGATGGCGCGCTAACGCGCGTTAGCGTCATCGCGCGCCGCATGCAGTGGCTGACACTGTGCTGCGCCGTCGTGGTGACGGCGGCCCTGTTCGCCTTCTGGTTCTTGCTCCCCGATGCGGAGCTGGACCGGAACCTGCGCGCGTTCCTGGCCGGGCCTGCGCCAGGCGGGCAGTTGCTGGTGTCGATGCCGTACCGGCTGCTCGGGTTGGCCATCACGAGCGTGGCCACGGCTTTGCTGGTCAGTGGACTGATGCAAGCGCACAGGCTATTCGCGGCCCTGGCGGGCGGCGCGGTCCTTACCCTGGAGACGGGCGTGCGCCTGCGCCGCGTGGCGCTGGTGGTGACGGCGTTCAGCTTGGTGGTTCCGCTCACCAAGACACTGCTGGCCATGACCCTGGCCAGCACGGTTGCCAACGGCCCCTACATGGTGGTGATCATCACCTTCGGCGACGTGATGCTGGGCTTGCTGGGCGGCTTGCTGCTGGCCATCGCCTGGGCGATGGTCGAGGCCGCGCGCGTCGCGCTGGAGAATGAGAGCTTTGTTTGAGTTTGAGTTTGCGTTTGCGTTTGAGGCACCCTGACCCTATGACTATCCTCGTCCGGCTTGACGTCCTGCTTGCTGAGCGCAAGATGAAATCGCGCGAGCTCGCCCAGTACATCGGCATCACCGAGCCCAATCTCTCCTTGCTGAAATCCGGCAAGGTCAAGGGCATCCGTTTCGATACGCTGGAGAAAATCTGCGAGGCGCTGAAATGCCAACCGGGCGACCTGCTTGAGTACCGCGCCGATACGCCAGGCGAAGATCAGGCCTGAACTGCAAACAATTGTCTCTCTTCCCACTGCGGCATTTCCGCCAGATCGGCCACCCGCCTGGCCTTACGGCCCGCGCAACCACCGGGCTCCCCCCAATCGAGTGATACCGCATCGAGAGTGATCTTGCGCATACTCGCACTTTCTTGAACTACTCGCCCCCAAGCGGGCGCGAAGCAAGGTGCTTATGCTGATCCTCATCTACTGCAGTTATGCGGTTGCCTGCATCTTCGCGCTCTGGAGAGCGGCGCGCTGGGTGGAAAAGCACCATCCGGCCCTGCGCGACAACCACCCGCCGCGGCATGACGCGCCCCCAGCCGGCAAGCCCCCGGAAGATAACCTGCCTGTGAGCCAGCGCTGCCACCTGGAAATGCCGCCCGCCGGGCCCGCCTGCCTGGCGCAACGCGCCGGCGCCAGCGCTGCCGCCTGCATGGTCCTGTAGCCCCCTGGACGGTGGCCCGTATCTGGTCCTCGGCATTCATCCTTGAAAAAACCAGATTACTGTATATATTCACAGTAACTGTATGGATGAACAGTATCTACGGGAGCCGATCATGGAACACTTGGTCCGGGTACAGAACGAATACGACAGGCAGGTCCTGGCCTGGTTGCGCGAACGCGTAGGCGACGCGGCGGTACAAGCCGCGGCACAGCGGCTGGCGGGAGACCGCAAGCCCTACCTGTCAACGATCTGCCGCAGCCTGAACATCACGCCACCGGCCCGCCGCACCCTGCGCGCCCAGTCGAACCGGGACAGCCGGGAGGTTGGCGACCGCTACCTTGCGTCGATCCGTGCGCTCCTGGCGCGGCCAGCACCGGCGCAACGGCATTCGCAGCAGCAACCCGCGCAACCCCAACCCTCGCAATACCAGGATCCGCATTAGTCCCGCGCCTTGGGTACACGGAGGGCCGGGGCATTGCTCGCCGGAATATGCTTCCCGCTTCGCCTCACCCCGCTGCCATCATGGCTTTCTTGACTTATCATTCCCTATCTATGATAGTTAATTGAAATTTGTTCTCTTTTTAAGAACCTATTTCAATCAAAGGATTGCCGTGGACCTGGCCGAACTTGAGATTTTCCGAGCCGTTGCGCTTGAAGAAAGCATCACGCGGGCGGCCAAGACCCTGGACCGCGTGCAGTCGAATGTCACCACGCGCGTCAAGCAGCTCGAAGAGGAGCTCGGCGTCGCCCTGTTCCTGCGCGACAGCAAGCGCATGACCCTGACGCCGCAAGGACAGCGCTTCCTGGGCTATACCGAGCGGCTGCTGGCGCTGGCCGAAGAGGCCCGCCAATCCATGCGCAGCGATGCGCCCTCGGGCACGCTGCGCGTGGGCAGCATGGAAAGCTCGGCCGCCAGCCGGCTGCCCCGCCCGCTGGCGCGCTATCACGGCAAATGGCCGGACGTGCGGATCGAGATCCAGACCGGCACCACGCAAGCCTTGATCGACGCACTGCTGGCGCATCGCATCGACTGCGCCGTGGTGGCCCATCCCTCCGAGGGCGCGCCGGACACGCTAGACATGGACGTACTCGGCCCCGGCCTGGAAGGCACGTTCCTGTTCTCTGAAGAACTGCTGCTGGTGCTGCCGCACAGCCATCCGCCAGTGCGCACGCCGCAGGACATCAAGCTGCGCAGCCTGGCCACGTTCTCGCGCGGCTGCACGTACCGCCTGTGTGCCGAGGACTGGCTCGCCAGCGGCGAAGGCCCACGGCTGGCGCTGAACGTGCTGGAACTGGCGTCTTACCACGCGATCCTCGCCTGCGTGACGGCGGGCTCGGCCGTGGCCATCCTGCCGAGGTCGCTGCTGGCGCTGCACCCCGATGCCGCAAGCCTGCAAACCGTGCCCGTGCGAGTCGCGCACACCTTGCTGGTGCGCCGTTCGGGTTTTGCCACGTCGGCATACGCGGCGTTTCTCCAGGAGCTGCAGCATGGCTAGGATCCGGACCGTCACAGCCGCGCCGCAATCCTTCGGCAAGACCATGGCGCCATGGATGCCCTCACTGGCCGCCGCGCTGGTGCTGGCGGTGGGCATGGGCTTCGGGCGCTTTGCATTTACCGGCATGTATCCGCTGATGGTGCGCGACGGCCTGCTGAGCGTCAGTGCCGGCTCGCTGACCGCATCCGCCAACTATGCAGGCTATCTCGTGGGCGCCCTCGCGGTCAGCCGCATGCCGCAGCGCGTTGCGCCGCGCTTTTGCCGCATCGCGCTCTTCGGCACGGCCCTGTGCCTGCTGGCGCTGGCCGTGCCGGCCGCGCCCTGGTTCTTTATCGGCGTGCGCTTCCTGGCGGGCGTGCTCAGCGCCATCGCGCTGATCTGCGCGTCCGTGTGGCTGTTCCAGGTGGTAGGGCATCCGCATGGCGCGCCGCTGTTGTTCTCGGGCGTCGGTGCCGGCATCCTGCTGTCCGCCGAGCTCATTGCCGCCGGCAACCTGGCCGGTTGGCACAGTCCTTTGCTGTGGCTGGCCATCGGCGGTGGCGCCGCCGTGCTGAGCTTGCTCGCATGGCCTTATCTTGCGGGCCGCGTGCCGGCACCCCAGCCGCATGCCGCTACCAGTGCCAGTGCCACGGACGAGGCCAATGCCAACGGCCCTGGTCCGTGGCCGCTGGTGGCCAGCTACGGGCTGGCGGGGTTCGGCTACATTGTCACGGCAACTTACCTGCCGCTCTTTGTGCGCGACGCGCTCGGCCACATCGACCCGATCCATATCTGGGCCGCGTTCGGGCTTGGCGCGGCACCTTCGTGTTTTCTCTGGCATGCGCTGCACGAGCGCCTTGGCACGCGGCGTGCGCTCGCGCTCAACCTGCTGGTGCAGGCAGTGGGCGTGATCCTGCCCGCGCTCAGCCACTCGGCCGTGGCCTACCTGGCTAGCGCGCTGCTGGTGGGCGGCACCTTCGTTGGCACCGTGACCATCGCCATGCCCGCCGCGAAACGCGCGGCCCACCGCGTGACATTCAACCTGCTTGCCATCATGACCGCCGCCTATGGCGTAGGCCAGATCGCCGGCCCGCTGGTATCCGATGCGCTGATGGCGCACAGCCATAGCTTCAGCGGGCCGCTTGCCGCCGCCGCTGCCGCGCTGCTGGCATCTGCCGTCTTCTGCTTCCTGTGAAGGCCAGCGCATGCCCGGCGCGCGGCACGGAACCCACCCCACAGAATCCACCCCCACAAGATCCACCCATTACCGAAGAAACGAGGAGCCCGTCATGACCGACCCCATCCACGCCACGCAACCACGCACGCTGCTCTCCCGGCTCGGCCTTGCCACCCCGATCATCCAGGCACCAATGGCAGGCGTCAGCACACCGGCGCTTGCCGCGGCAGTGTCGAATGCCGGCGGCCTGGGCTCGCTCGGCGTCGGCGCCATGGACGCCGAGGGCGCCCGCAAGACCATCCGCGAAACCCGTGCGCTGACGGAAAAGCCCTTCAACATCAACCTGTTCTGCCATGCGCCCGCCGTCGCCAACCCCGCGCGCGAGGCGCAATGGCTGGCCTACCTGGCGCCGAGCTTCGCCGAATTCGGCGCCACGCCGCCCGCCAGCCTGCGCGAGATCTACACCAGCTTTGTCGCCGACGACGCCATGTTCGCGATGCTGCTGGAGGAGCGGCCCGCGGTAGTGAGCTTCCATTTCGGCTTGCCGGCGCAGGCCTGGATCGACGCGCTGCACGCCGCCGGCATCTTCCTGATGGCCACGGCCACCAGCCTGGACGAAGCGCGGCAGATCGCCGCTGCCGGCGTCGATGCCATCGTTGCCCAAGGCGTGGAAGCCGGCGGCCACCGCGGCACGTTCAAGCCCGAAGGGCATGACGAAGGCCTCGGCACCCTGGCGCTGGTACGGCTGCTGGTCCGCCATACCGCCCTGCCCGTGATCGCCACCGGCGGCATCATGGACGGCGCCGGCATTGCGGCGGCCCTGGCGCTGGGCGCGCAGGCCGCGCAGCTCGGCACCGCCTTCGTGGCCTGCCCGGAGACCGTGGCCGACGCGCCCTACCGCGCCGCCCTGCTGGCGGACCGGCCTGCCAGCACCACGCTGACCCGCTCCATTTCCGGCCGGGCCGCGCGCGGCTTCGTCAACCGGCTGACGGAACTGGGCGAGGCAGCGGACCGCCCGGCGATCCCCGATTACCCCATCACCTACGACGCCGGCAAGGCCCTGCATGCGGCGGCCAAGGCGCGCGGCAACGCGGACTACGCCGCGCAATGGGCCGGGCAAGCCGCGCCGCTGGCGCGCGCCCTGCCGGCAGCGCAACTCGTGGCGACACTGCGCGAGGAGCTGGCGCAGACGATTGCGGCACTGAGCGGGGCGGGATTCGGGGCGAACTGAGCGGGGCCTGCCGAAGCCGGCGGCGCGTGCGTCTTGCTGCTACCATTTCGCCACGCGCAACGGCCTCATGCTGGCCCGCAGCGGATCCCCTCCTTCCTGACGAGACAATCCCATGGACGCACTCACATCCACATTGGCCATTGGCGGCGCGCTGGCGCTCGGCGCGGTCAGCCCCGGCCCGAGCTTTGTCATGGTGGCCCGCGCCGCCATTGCCCGCTCCCGCGCCGATGCGCTCTACATGGCGCTGGGCATGGGGCTGGGCGGCGTGGTGTTTGCGGCGGCCGCGCTGCTCGGGCTCAAGCTCTTGCTGACGGCAGTGCCCTGGCTGTACATGGCGATGAAGGTGGGCGGCGGCATCTACCTGGTGTATCTGGGCGTGCGCATCTGGCGCGGCGCCAGCGCGCCCCTGGCGATGGCGGCCGGCAAAGCAGAAGGCGGTGGAACGCCCGCCACGGGGCGCGGCCGTGTCCTGCTGAGCGGCTTCGCCACGCAGCTGAGCAACCCCAAGACGGCGGTGGTCTACGCCAGCGTGTTTGCCGCGCTGTTGCCCGCCCAGGTGCCGCCTTCGCTGCTGCTGGCGCTGCCGCTGATGGTCTTTGCCATCGAGACTGGCTGGTACGCGATCGTGGCGATCGCGCTCTCCTCCGCCAGGCCGCGTGCCTTCTACCTGCGCTTCAAGCTGTGGCTGGATCGCGCGGCCGGCGGGGTGATGGCGCTGCTCGGCATCCGGCTGCTCACGTCGCTGCGTCAGTAACGCCGGCAGCGGCCCCCTAAGACGCGGGATCCGCCAAGCTCGGCGGAAACAGCAACCTGAAGACTGTGGTTCCCCCGACTTCGGACTCCACCTCAACGTGCCCATGGTGCAAGTCCATGATGGACTTCACGATGGCCAGGCCGATGCCCGCCGACTCTCCCGAGTTGGCGCGGGCAGGATCGCCGCGAAAGAAGCGATCGAACAGCTTTGGCAGGTGTTCCGGCGCGATGCCGGCCCCAGGATTGCGCACTTCGATACGGCTACCTGCGGGGCCCGTGCGCGCCGCCATCACCACCGTCTGCCCGGCGGGTGTGTAGCGGATGGCATTGGCCACCAGGTTGCTGACCGCGCGCCGCAGCAGTAGCGGATCGGCCAGCACGGCGCCCCCGCCATCCACCGCGATCGCCACGCCGCTCGCCTCCGCCAGCCCCTCGAAATAGTCGGACAGCGCGCCCAGTTCGCGCGCCAGGTCCAGGCGCACCGGGTTGACCGCCACGCGGGCGTTCTCGGCCCGCGCAAGGAACAGCATGTTCTCGATCATGCGGGCCAGGCGTTCATATTCCTCGATATTGGACGCCAGCAGCGCCTGGTATTCGTCGGCGCTGCGCTCGCTAGACAGCGCGACCTGGCTCTGCCCGAGCAGGTTGCCGATGGGTGTGCGGAAGTCGTGCGCCAGGTCCGCGGAAAACTGGGACAAGCGTTCGAACCCATCCCGCAACCGGTCCATCATCTGTTGCAGGGCCGCAGCCAGTTCCGCCAGTTCGGGCGGCAGCCGCGCCGGGTCGATCGGCAGCTCGAGCCGGCGCACCGTGACCGACGATGCCCCGGCGGCAATGCGCCGCAGCGGCGCCATGCCGGCGCGCAGCACCAGGTAGCCAAGCCCGGCCACGGCCAGCGTGCCCAGCAGGCCCGTCAACAGCAGTTTCGCGCGGTATGCGCGCAGCAACGTGGTGCGGGAGATGGCGGTCTGGTAGAGCGTGAAGGCCAGCGTCTGCGTGACGGCGCCAGTGCCAGCAGTACCTGGACCGACTGGGACCTGCGCCTGCACGCCGTGCACCGGGTAGCCCTGCCGCGTGGTCCAGGCACGGATCGCTTCGGGCCCGAGCTGCGCATCCGGCGCCACCGGCTGCAAGGCGGGCGGCCCTTCGCCGGCATTGGCCGCAAGCAACACGGCGCCACCAGCGGCGCGCACCACCAGCGCAAACTCATCGTTGCCCGACACCACGCCGGCCACTTCCCGCCAGTCGCTGTCGGGCCGGGCGCCCTGCTCCATCAGCTCGGCCCGCGCGCGCGCCACCTTGCGCAGCAGTTCCGCGTCGTCGCGCTCTATCACCTGCATGGCCAGCGCGCGGTAGAGGTAGGCGCCCGCGCCGCCGAACACGATCGCGGCCACCAGGCCAAAGGCTAGCGCCAGGCGGGCAGTGAGCGAGAGCCTGCGCATCAGGGTTCCCGGCGCTCCAGCACATAGCCCATGCCACGCACGGTGTGGATCAGCTTGGGCTGGAAATCGTCGTCCATCTTGGCGCGCAGGCGGCGCACCGCCACATCCACCACATTGGTATCGCTATCGAAGTTCATGTCCCAGACATGGGAGGCGATCTGGGTACGGCTCAGCACCTCGGTGTGACGGCGCGCCAGGAAATGCAGCAGGGAGAATTCACGCGGCGTCAGCTCGATGCGCCGGCCGGCGCGCGTCACGCGGTGGCGGATCAGGTCGATCTCCAGGTCTTCGATCTCGATGCGGTCGGCCTCGCGCACCGGGCCGCGCCGCAGCAAGGTGCGCACCCGCGCCAGCAGCTCGACAAAGGCGAAGGGCTTGGCCAGATAGTCGTCGCCGCCCAGCTCCAGCCCGCGCACGCGGTCCTCCACTTCATCGCGCGCGGTCAGGAACAGCACCGGCGTGTCCTTGTGCTCGCGCAGTTGCTTGAGCACGTCCCAGCCGTTCATGCCAGGCAGCATCACATCAAGGATGACCAGGTCGTACACCACCTCCAGCGCCTGGTGCAGGCCATCGGCGCCGGTCACCGCCAGGTCGACCACGAAGGACGATTCGGTCAGCCCCTTGCGCAGGTACTCGCCCGTCTTGGGCTCATCCTCCACCACCAGAATTCTCATGTCCGTCCTCGCCTGGCCTGTACCGGCAGGGCGCGCTTCGGGCGCCTTGCATGCTCGGATGATAGCCGTTGGCGTGGCGCTCCTGAATGACAAATCTGTAATCGATTCGACAGCATTACCGGCTCCCCTGGCTTCCTAGAATGCGGCCATCGCACACCGCTGACGCCGCAACAAAGCGGTCGTCGCGGCCCCCACCCCTCATCCCGGAGTGCACACCATGTGGATTGTCAGGCTCGCGCTGAGCCGCCCCTACACCTTTGTGGTGCTGGCGTTGTGCTTGCTGCTTGCTGCCCCGCTGGTGCTGCTGCGCACGCCTACCGACATTTTTCCGGCCATCGACATCCCGGTGGTCAGCGTGGTGTGGACCTACAACGGCCTGTCCGCCGAGGATATGGCGCGGCGCATCGTCACCGGCTACGAGCGCTCGCTGACCAACAGCGTGGACGATATCGAGCATATCGAGTCGCAATCGCTCGCCGGCGTGGCGGTGATCAAGATCTTCTTCCACCCCGGCGCCGACATCAACCGCGCGATTGCCGAGACCTCGTCGGGCGCGCAATCGATGCTGCGCAACATGCCGCCGGGCACCACGCCGCCGCTGATCCTGAGCTACAGTGCCTCCACCGTGCCGATCCTACGGCTGGCGCTGGCCAGCGACCAACTGCCGGAGCAGCAGCTTTACGACCTGGGCAATAATTTCATCCGCACGCAGCTAGCTACCGTGCAGGGCGCGTCGGTGCCGCTGCCTTACGGCGGCAAGGTGCGCCAGGTGATGGTGGATCTCGATACGCGCGCGCTGCAGGCACGCGGCCTGGCGCCACTGGACGTGGTCAACGCCATCAATGCGCAAAACCTGGTGCTGCCCGGTGGCACCGCCAAGATCGGCGCGCTCGAATACCGGGTCGACCTGAACGGCAGCACCGCCACTGTGGCCGGCCTCAACAACCTGCCGGTCAAGAGCGGCCCCGGCGGCACGGTCTATGTGCGCGACGTGGCCCAGGTGCGCGACGGCTACGCGCCGCAGACCAACGTGGTGCGCCGCGACGGCAAGCGCGCCGCGCTGCTGGAGATCGAGAAGAGCGGCAACACCTCCACGCTGTCCATCATCGCCCAGGTCAAGGCCATGCTGCCGCGCATCATGGCCGGGCTGCCGTCTTCGCTGCGGGTGCAGCCGGTGTCGGACCAGTCGGTCTTTGTTACCTCCGCCATCCACGGCGTGTTGCACGAAGCGCTGATCGCCGCCTGCCTGACCGCCGCGATGATCTTGCTGTTCCTGGGCAGCTGGCGCGCCACGCTGATCATCGCGATCTCGATCCCGCTCTCGGTGCTGGCCGCGCTGATGGCGCTCAGCGCGCTCGGCGAGACGCTCAATATCATGACGCTGGGCGGGCTGGCGCTGGCGGTGGGCGTGCTGGTGGACGACGCCACCGTGGCCATCGAGAACATCACCCACCACCGCGAGCTGGGCAAGCCGCTGGAGCATGCGATCCTGGAAGGCTCGGCGCAGATCGCCGTGCCCACGCTGGTATCCACGCTGTCGATCTGCATCGTGTTCCTGCCGATGTTCCTGCTCACCGGCGTGGCGCGCTACCTGTTCGTGCCGATGGCCGAGGCCGTGGTGTTCGCCATGGCGGCGTCCTACTTCTTCTCGCGCACGCTGATTCCCACGCTGGCGCATTACCTGCTGCGTGGCGAACGCAACGACGAGCACAACGACGCGGCGCAGACGCACGGAACCGGCCGCCTGCGTCGCGCCTGCGCGCGGCTGCAGGCGCGCTTTGAACACGGGTTCGAAGGCGTGCGCACGCGCTACGCCGCGACCCTCGCTGCAGCACTGCGCCACCCCAGGCGGCTGGCCGCCGCCTTCCTGGCCTGCTGTGCCGCCTCGATGGCGCTGGTGCCCTTCCTGGGGCAGGACTTCTTCCCCAGCGTGGACAGTGGCGAGATCCGCCTGCACATGCGCGCGCGCACGGGGACCCGCATCGAGGAAACGGCGCGCATCGCCGATGCGGTGGAGAACCGCATCCGCGCGGCCATCGGCCCGGACCAGGTGGCCGGCATCATCGACAACATCGGCCTGCCTGTCAGCGGCATCAACCTGACCTATGACTCCGCGCTGCCGATCGGCACCGCCGACGCCGAGATCCTGGTGTCGCTGAAGCCGGGCCATGGCGCCACGGCGGGCTATGTCGACCAGCTGGGCGCCCTGCTGCCCAAGGCATTCCCGGGCGTGAGCTTCTCCTTCCTGCCGGCCGACATCGTCAGCCAGATCCTGAATTTCGGGCTGCCGGCGCCAATCGATATCCAGGTGGTGGGCAATCAGCTGGCAGCCAATCGCGCGGTGGCGCAGAAACTGGTTGGCCAGTTGCGCGCGGTGCCGGGGCTGGCCGATGTGCATATCCAGCAACCGGACGACCAGCCCGCGCTGACGGTGAATGTGGACCGCACCCGCGCGCTGCAGGCCGGGCTGTCGCAACGCGAGGTGGCGCAGAACCTGCTGATCTCACTCTCCGGCAGCGGCCAGACCTCACCCAACTTCTGGCTCAATCCGCGCAACGGCGTGAGCTATCCGCTGATGGTGTCGGTGCCGCAGTCCGCCATGGGCTCGCTGCAGTCGCTGTCCAACATTCCGATGGGACTTGGCGCCGCCTCGCCAGGCTCCGCCAGCGGCGGCGACCTGCTCGGGTCGCTCGGCAACGTGGTGCGGTCCAGCCAGCAAGGCGTGGTGTCACACTACAACGTGCAGCCGGTGATCGACATCTTCGGCTCGGTGCGCGGGCGCGATCTTGGCGCGGTGGCGGGCGACATCGGCCGCATCGTCGATGCCGCGCGCAAGACGCTGCCGCCCGGCTCCGAGCTGGTGGTGCGTGGGCAGGTGCAGACCATGCACGCCTCTTTCGCCGGGCTGCTTGGCGGCCTGGCGATTGCGGTGGTGCTGGTGTATCTGCTGATGGTGGTGAACTTCCAGTCCTGGCTTGATCCGCTGGCCATCATCGGCGGCCTGCCAGGCGCGCTGGCGGGCATGGCGTGGATGCTGTTTGTCACGCGCACCACCATCAGCGTGCCGGCACTGACCGGCGCCATCATGTGCATCGGCATCGCCACCGCCAACAGCATCCTGGTGGTCAGCCTGGCGCGCGAACTGCGCGCGGCGGGCGTGGCGCCCCTCGAGGCGGCGCTGCAGGCCGGCATCGGGCGCTTCCGTCCGGTGGTGATGACCGCGCTGGCCATGCTGATCGGCATGATCCCGATGGCGCTTGGCGCGGGCGATGCCGGCGCGCAGAACGCCCCGCTCGGCCGCGCCGTGATCGGCGGGCTAGCCTGCGGCACCGTCGCCACGCTGGTGCTGGTGCCCACCCTGTTCGCGCTGCTGCACCGGTGGCTTGCCGCTCGTGCGCCGGCCCCCATCCCTGTCCCTGATTTGCATCCCGCTCTCGGTCTCGACCAGAAAGGCCCGGCATGACTCTCCCTGCTCCCCCCATGTCCCCATCCAGCGACGTCGCCGCCGCCCCAGGCATGGCACCCGCGCGCACGCGCCGCCTGCGAGCCAGCTTGCTGGGCTTGCTGGTATTGGCAGTGCTTGGCGGCGCGCTGGCCACCGGCATCCTCCCCAGGCTGCATGCCCATGCCACGCTGGCCGCGCGCACCGCCGAAGCCCTGGCCACCACCGTCTCGACGGTGCGGCCTGCCAGCGCGCCAGCGCTGCAGGAACTGACCTTGCCGGGCGACGTGCGCGCCTTCCAGGACGCACCGGTCTATGCGCGCGTCAACGGCTACCTGCGCCGTTGGTACGCCGACATCGGCACCCCGGTCAAGCAAGGCCAGTTGCTGGCAGAGATCGACGCGCCCGAGGTCAGCGACCAGCTGCGGCAAGCGCACGCCGACGAAGCCATCGCCGCGGCCAACTACGCGCTGGCCAAAAGCACCGCCGAGCGCTGGCAAGACCTGCTCAAATCCCGCTCGGTGGCGCAGCAGGACACCGACCAGAAGGTGGCCGACATGCAGGCCAAGGCCGCCACGCTGGCCTCCGCCCGCTCCAACACGGCACGGCTGGCGCAACTCGCCTCATACACGCAGATCCGCGCGCCCTTTGACGGCGTGGTGACCGCGCGCAACGTGGACACCGGCGCGCTGATCGATGCCGGCAGCGCCGGCGGACCCGGCCGGGAATTGTTCCATCTCTCCGCCGGCACGCGGCTGCGTGTGTATGTGCAGGTGCCGCAGGATGCAAGCGGCATGGTCGGCCCGCAGATGCAGGCGTGGCTCACACTGCCGCAGTTCCCCGGCCAGCACTTTGCCGCTGCCGTGGCGCGCAATGCCGGCGCCATCGACAACGTCACGCGCAGCCTGCGCGTGGAGCTGGACGTGGACAACGCGGGTGGACGGATCCTGCCCGGCGCCTATGCCGAGGTCCACCTGAGCGCGCCGCAAGCAAGGGCCGGCCTGACCCTGCCGGCCAACACGTTGATGTTCCGCCCGCAAGGCACCTGCGTGGCTGTGGTGGGCGCGAACGGCATGCTGGCGATCCGGCTGGTGACGCTGGGCCGAGACTTTGGCTCGCATGTGGAGATCACGGAGGGCTTGCAGGGCGGCGAACAGGTGGTGGTCAACCCCGGAGACGGCCTGCTGGCGGGCGATCGGGTCCGGGTGGCGGCGGATGCGCCCGATACGCCCAATACGCCGGCCATCCAGCCGGCAACCACGGCCAGCCAGGCTAAGTAGGCCCGCCATGCAAACTCCCAAGCGTTCTCATCAAACCCGCGTGCCTGCAGCCCGGCCACGCCGCCTGGCGGCGTCGCTCGCCTCGTTGGCGCTGGCAGCGCTGCTCACAGGCTGCGCCACCGCGCCGGCCTACCAGCCACCCACTGTCGACACGCCCGCCGCGTACAAGGAAGCCGGCGCCAGCGCGGCGCATCCGGGCGGCCCGGCGGGCATCGCGCCGGACTGGTGGCACGTGTATGCCGACGCGCCGCTCAACGCGCTCGAAGCCCGCATCGACGTTTCCAGCCAGACGCTGCGCAAGGCCGTGGCCCTGCTGGAAGACGCCCGTGCCCAGGCCCGGGCCGCGCATGCGGCTTACTTTCCCACCATCAACGCCGGGCTGAGCACCAGCAGCAGCCATACCTCGGCCAATGTGGTTGGCCGCTCGCTGGCCGGCAAGACCGAGCCCGACCACCTGCTAGGGCTCACCGCCTCCTGGGAACCCGACCTGTGGGGACGCATCGGCAATGGCGTGGATGCCGCCGAGGCGCGCGCCCAGGCCAGTGCGGACGACGTGGCGGCGGTGCGCCTCGGCCTGCAGGCCGAACTGGCCGCCGACTACTTCGGCCTGCGTTCGGCCGACCGGGAGATCGATCTGCTCAGGCGCACCGTCGACGCCTACGGCACGGTCCTGCAACTGGCCGACAACCGCTACCGTGGCGGCATCGCCACCGAAGGCGATGTGGCGCAAGCCAAGGCGCAGCTCGAAAGCACCAAGGCGCAGCTAGCCGACCTGCGCCTGAACCGCACGCAGCTGGAGCATGCCATCGCCACGCTCCTGGGCGAGCCCGTAGCGCGCTTCTCGCTGCCGCCACTGGCCGATACTGCCGTGCTGCCCACCCTGCCGGCCATGCCGGCCGCCTTGCCCTCGCAGCTCCTGGAGCGCCGCCCCGACATTGCCGCCGCCGAACGCCGCGTGGCAGCCGCCAATGCGCAGATCGGCGTAGCCCGCGCCGCGTTTTTCCCGAGCCTGCTGCTCGCCGTCGGTGGCGGGCTGGAGAGCACCAGCCTGGCCAGCTGGCTGACCGCGCCGAGCCGCTTCTGGGCGATCGGCCCCGCACTGGCCGCCACGCTGTTCGACGGTGGCCGCCGCCAGGCGGTGGCCGACAGCGCGCGCGCCCAGTTCGACGCCAGTGCCGCCGACTATCGCGCAAGCGTGCTGCGCGGCTTCCAGGAGGTAGAAGACAACTTTGCCGCGCTGCATGCGCTGCAGGAAGAGGCCACCAGCCAGCAAGCCGCCACCGAAGCGTCCGAGCGCGCTCTGGCGCTGGGGCTGGACCGCTACCGCAAGGGCGCGGTGGCCTACCTGGATGTCAGCGTGCTGGAGAGCACCGCGCTTGCCAGCGAACGGGCTGCCGAGCTGGTGCACCGACGCCAGTTGATCGCGAGTGTGATGCTGGTCAAGGCACTGGGCGGCGGCTGGCAACGGACTGCCGTGGCGCCATAGCGGCATAGCGGCATAGCGGCATAGCGGCATAGCGGCATAGCGGCATTGGCAGCATCAGCGGTGCATGACGGGATTGTAATGAGATGGTAAGGCCGAGGTCACCGTGCCAAACCAATACTGGTCACAGCCTTTCATCATCTCGATGAAAGCGCAGCGGCCCCAGCCACACCGGGCCCTTCCAACTGAAAGAGGTAACGCACCATGAAAGCAATCGTTCGCACAGTCTTGCTGTCCTGCGCCCTGGCAGCGCCGGCTCTGTCCTTCGCCCAAAGCGAGCAGGCGCCACTCACCCGTGCCGAAGTCCGCGCCGACCTGATCCGGCTGGAGCAAGCCGGCTACCAGCCGGGCCACGGCGACGACGCGACCTATCCCCAGGACATTCAAGCGGCCGAAGCCAAGGTGGCCGCGCAAGATGCCGCCGCAGCCAAGGGGGACGCGGCAAGCATGCCACCGCAGGCTCAGGCCAGCCTGCAACCGCGGATCGACGCCGTGCGCAGCGCCTTCTACTACGGCGCATGACGCGTCAACGCCGCTGCACGCTACGCGTTCCGGCCGCGAATCGCGCGCCCGGAACGCGCTATGCGCCATGCGAAACACAAACGGCGGCGTCAAATCTTGCTCAACACACTGGGGCGAAACGCGAAAGTGCATGTCCTCGCGGCGGCAGGCCTTAAAATCGCGCTCATGTTCGTTTCGAGATCTCGAATCTCGCCAAAACCATGATGAAGAAGCGCCCCCTCCTCGCCGCCCTCCTGTTCGCGTCGATCGCCGCCCACGCACAACCGCCCGGCAAGGATGCGGCCCCCCTCGGCCTTGAGCTTGGCAAAACCAAGTGCGCGCGGATGACACCCGGCCCGAATCGCGTCAAGACAGGCACCACGCCGTGGGCCGGCGGGGACACGGTGGAGCTCAAACACCTTGACCGTTTCAATCTGCCGGGCCTGACCCGCGCGATCGTGAACTGCGACGCGGGCGACACGGTGGCGCTCGTCACACTGACGTTCGATCGGTCCGCGCTGGATGACGTCAGCAAGAAGCTCGACGCCCGCTACGAGTCCAAACGCAAGACCGAGCCCAGTGCCGAGAACGGCTACGCCGAGTGGGAAGCAGCCAACGGCAGCCTCGAGATGCTCTACGCGCGCGACAGCAAGCAGTTCACCCTGGCGTATTGGGCCAAGGGCGCCAAGGCCAAGTATTTCGCCTACAGCGGCACGAACGACAAGAAGCCCGCCGCGCCAGCGCAGTCAACGCAGCCAGCGCAGGCACCCCAGACACAGCCCGCGCCGCTGTAACTGCCGCCCCGAAATGGGCTTTACGCCCCGCCTTCAACGCACTTGCTGCAACCGGCGCAGCAACCGCCGTCCTGCGTCGACCACGCCCGGATCGGCCGTCATCTGGTACCGCACGATCATGCCCTCCACGCAGAGCATCGCCTCTTCGGCAATGGCATCGGGCTCCGGCAGGCCAAGGCGCCTGGCCAGCGAACCGATAAAGGCCGCCAGTTCCGCCTTGTGCGCCACGGATTGCGCCACCTGAGTGCCCTCGCCGGAGGCGCCCGCCTCCGCCACCGCATTGATAAACGCGCAACCGCGAAAATCCTCGTCGGAAAACCAGTCGGCCAGCGCGTGCGCGATGACCTCCAGGCCGGGGCTGGCGGCAAAGCGCGCTTCCACGTCCTGCTCGAACCAGCGCATCCAGCTCTCGTGGCGCCGGTCGAGGAAGGCCGCGATCAACTCGTTCTTTGAGGCGAAATGCCGGTACAGGGACATCTTGGCCACGCCGGACTCGGCAATGATCTTGTCGATGCCGGTCGCGCGCAGCCCGTCCTGGTAGAACAGGCGGGCGGCGGTATCCAGGATGCGCTCGCGGGCGGAAGGCGTGGCCATGGCTGAAGTGTTCCTTGCTGCGAAAAGTGGCACGAAAGTGAGGCGATTATCCCTGATCGGCCTATGCGGACTAAGGGGTTGTTTCAACATGAAGCGAAGCGGCTCTGGCCAGGCGCGCGGCCGCAGACCGTACAAGTGGATCGGCCAAGGCCGCGCAACGACGCCAGAGTCTTTTTGGCTTTTTTAAATGGCCTTTAAAGGCCGAGATCGCTCAGGCTGGCGTGGTCGTCCGGCCGGCGCCCCAGGGGCCAGAAGAATTTGCGCTCGGACGCCTTGATCGGCGCATCGTTGATGCACGCAAAACGCCGCTGCATCAGGCCAGCTTCGTTGAACTCCCAGTTCTCGTTGCCGTAGGAGCGATACCAGTTGCCCGAATCGTCATGCCACTCGTACGCAAACCGTACCGCGATGCGGTTGCCGTCGAAAGCCCACAGTTCCTTGATCAGGCGGTAGTCCAGTTCCTTCTGCCACTTTCGCGCCAGGAAGCCGACGATGGCCTCGCGCCCGTTTACGAACTCCGCGCGGTTGCGCCACGCGCTGTCGACGGTGTAGGCGAGGGCCACACGCTCAGGGTCGCGGCTGTTCCAGCCGTCTTCGGCGCCGCGAACTTTCTGGATGGCGGTTTCACGGGTGAACGGGGGCACGGGCGGACGGATTTCGGGGTTGGACGACATCGACTTCTCCTGGCTGCGACAGCAGTGAATTGAAAAAGGCGGCCTGTAGCCTATTCGGCGAACCCAAAATGATACAGACCTGTCTACATTATTTTGGTAGACAGGTCTGTCTGTCAAGGCGAATCTGCAGGCGTGAAAAAGCCGGCGATCAGCCGGCCTGGAATCCGCCATCAGCGCCGAGGAAGTGCTCAGCGCGGGCGCCGCATGCGGAACAGCGCCTCGGGCCCGATCTCGAAGTAGTCGGCCGGGCCGCCGCCGCGCAGGATCGGCCGGGCTGCGGCAGTGTCATAGATGCCGTCCTTCAACAGCGCCTTGTCCACGTGCACGCCAACCACCTCGCCCAACACCAGCCAGGTCGGCACCTTATTGCCGTCGAAACCTTCGAGCTGGATCAGCTGGGTGAGCTTGCATTCGAACGAGACCGGGCTTTGCGCCACCCGCGGCACCGCGACCAGGCGCGACGCTACCGGCGTGAGCCCTGCCAGCTCGAACTCGTCGACCTCCGGCGGCACGGCCGCGCAGCTCGCGTTCATGGCGTCGGCCAGCGGCCGCGTGGCCAGGTTCCAGCAGAACTCGCGGGTCTGCTCGATATTGCGCACGCTGTCCTTGTAGCCAATGCTGGAAAAACCCACGATGGGCGGCGTGTAGTTGAAGGCGTTGAAGAAGCTATAGGGCGCGAGGTTGATGATCCCATCGCCACCGCGCGACGAAATCCAGCCGATCGGGCGCGGCCCGACGATGGCGTTGAAGGGATCATGCGGCAGGCCATGCCCGTTGGCGGGCTCGTAGAAATAGGGTTCGGCGGACACGAAGCGGGAGACTCGGGAAAACAGCGTTGAGAAGCGGAGGCAGCGCCGCCGCCTCCTTGACCAGATGTTGCCGGGCGCCCGCAGGTGCCAGACAAGCCGTCTGCGATGCTACCAGTTGCCGCGCCAGCGCGTTCGGCGCGGCGCGGTTGGCTCAGCGCCCTCCCGCGGTGGCGGCCGGCTCGTCATAAGCGTCCTGCGCCAGCAACACCAGATCGGCGACGGCCTTGCCACCCGCCGAAAGATGCGCGCGCATCGCGTCAGCCGCTGCGTCCGCATCGCCCGCCAGTACCGCCGCCACGATCACGCCATGCTCCTGGAAGGAACTCGGCACGCGAGCGGGGTTGATGAGTTCGCGATGGCGCCAGTAGATCGCCAGCCGCCGCCGCAGCATGCGAATCTGCTCGGCCAGATAAGGGTTGGCCGTAGCCTGATAGAGCACTTCGTGGAAATCACGGTTGGCATCCACATAGCCCGGCGTATCGGCCGCCTCCACAAAGGCCCGGCCATGCTCGAACGCCGACGACAGCGCCGCCCTGCCCGCCTCGCTGATGCGCTGCGTTGCCAGCCGGGCCACCACGCCCTCCATCTCAGCCAGCGTCTCGAACATTGCCACCAGTTCGGCCACGGTTGGCTTGTGCACGAAGATCCCCGCGCGCGGCACGATCGTCACCAGGCCTTGCGCCGCCAGCATCAGCAATGCCTCCCGCACCGGCGTGCGCGAACTGTCGAATTGCTCGGCCAGCGCGCGCTCGTCCAGCTGCGATCCGGGCTTGAGCTTGCCGGCGTGAATCTCTTCCTCAATCGCCTCCCGGATCCGGTCCTGGAGTGACTGCACGGGTAAACCTCGATTTGATGCTTCCTTTGGCATATCTAGAATCGACCTCAATATATCTAAACATCAATCTTATATGCAAATACACGGCGAACCCCGGCTCAGCATCGACAGAAGCGTTGCAACCATCACCTTTGAACGTCCCAAAGTGGCGAATCGGCTTAGTCCGCGTGATTTGCTGGTACTTCGCGAGCATATCAACTCCATCAATGCGATGGAGAGTGTTTTGGTTCTGCGCTTCACCGGTACCGGCAAGTATTTCTGCAGCGGCTACGACATCGGCGCGCTGGCCAACGCCGACGAGGCGGGGGCGCCGGCCTTCGGCGAGATGATCGACCTGATCGAAGCCGCTCGCCCGGTCACCATCGCGGCGGTCAACGGCGGCGTCTATGGCGGCGCCACGGATCTGTGCCTGGCCTGCGACTTCCGCGTGGGCGTGCCCCACTGCGACATGTTCATGCCAGCGGCCAGGCTCGGCCTGCATTTCTACCGGGGCGGGCTGGAGCGCTATGTCAGCCGGCTGGGCGTGGACACCGCCAAGCGCCTCTTCCTGACGGCTGACCGGCTCGATGCGGATGAAATGCTCAAGGTGGGCTTCCTGACCGAGATCGTCGCGGCCGACACCCTGGCGCATCGCGTCGACGCGCTCAGCGCCACGCTCGCCGGCATGGCGCCCATCGCCCTGCTGGGCATGAAGCAGGCACTGAACCAGATCGCGCGCGGCGCGCTGGACACGGCCGCGCTGGAACGCGAGATCGCGCGGGCCGGGGCGTCGGCGGATTTGTGCGAGGGCGCAGCCGCCTGGCGCGAGAAACGCGCCGCGGTATTCACCGGCAGGTAGGCGCGCCGCGGAAAGCAGAACACAGAACACAGAAAGCAAAAAACAAAACCCGGAGACAACGATGATCAAGCGGCACCCAACCCTGCTGTTCCTGCTAGCGTCCACATCCGCTCTGGCCGGCCCCGCGCTGGCGGCGGACGCTTTCCCAATCAAGCCGATCCGCGTGGTGATCGGCTTTCCCGCTGGCGGCGGCGCCGACAACGTGGCGCGGCTGTACGGCGACGCGCTCTCCAAGGAACTCGGGCAGCCGGTTATCGTCGACAACAAGCCTGGCGCGGGCACCACCATTGCCGCCGAGACCGTGGCCAAGGCGCCGGCCGATGGCTACACCCTGTATATCGCCTCGGCCAGCCTGATGGGCGGCGACAAGGTGCTCTACAAGAACATCCGCTACGAGCCCACGGACTTTGCGCCCATCACGCGGCTGACCGTCTCGCCGCTGCTGCTGGCGGCCAACAAGGAATCCGGCATCACCAGCGTGGCCAACCTGCTGGCGAAAGCCCGCCAGCACCCCGGCGCGCTCAATTACTCGTCCTCCGGCAACGGCGTGATCACGCACCTGGCCGGCGTGCAGTTCACCAAGCTGGCCGACGTCCAGCTTACCCACGTGCCCTACAAGGGCGGCGCGCCGTCCGCGCAGGCGGTGGCCGCCGGCGATGCGCAGTTCACCTTTGCCACGCCGGCTTCCGTGCAGGCCATGATCGATACCGGCAAGGTGGTCGGCATAGCCGTCACCTCCGCCAAGCGCTCATCCGTGCTGCCGAACTATCCGACCATCGCCGAAGCCGGCGTCAAAGGCTACGACGTGACCAACTGGTACGGCCTGTTTGCCCCGGCGCAAACACCGCCCGCCGTGATCGAGAAACTCTTCGCCGCTTCCGCCAAGGCACTGGCCAAACCGGAATTGCGGGCCAGGCTGGCCAGCCGCGGCGAGGAAGTCTCGCCGTCCGCATCGCCCGCGGAGTTCCGGCAGTTCGCGCAGCGCGAAGGCAAGACCGTGGCAGACCTGACTTTGAGCAGCGGCGCCAGGATCGACTGAGCCGCACGCCATTCCCGCACTCGTTCGATGCACCCCGGGCCTCCCGGCCCAAAAGGATTTCCATGATTCGCAATGCCGCAAACCTCCCGCTCGCGGGCTTTACCGTGGTGGACCTGACCCGTGTGCTGGCTGGTCCCTACTGCACCATGATGCTGGCCGACCTCGGCGCGCGCGTGATCAAGATTGAGAACCCCGCAGGCGGTGACGACTCCCGGCATGTAGGCCCGTTCGTGGATGGCGAGTCGGCGTACTTCGCCTCGGTCAACCGCAATAAGGAATCCATCGCGCTCGACCTGAAATCCCCGCGCGACCGTGAAGTCCTGGCGGCGATGATCGCCGGCGCCGATGTGCTGGTGGAAAACTTCCGCGCCGGCGTCATGGAAAAGCTCGGCTTTACATGGGAAGCCTTGCACGCCGCCAACCCTCGCCTGGTCTATGCCTCGATCTCGGGCTTCGGCCAGACCGGCCCCTACCGCGACCGGCCCGCCTACGACATGGTGGTGCAGGCAATGGGCGGCCTGATGAGTGTGACCGGCCAGACCGGCGGCGACCCGGTGCGGGTCGGCGTGTCCATCGGCGACCTTGGCGCGGGACTGTATGCCGCCATTGGCATTCAGTCCGCGCTGCTCAAGCGCAGCCGCACAGGGCTTGGCGAACGCGTCGATATCGGCATGCTCGATTGCCAGGTCGCGCTGCTGGAAAACGCCATCGCGCGCCACTCCGCCACCGGCGCCGTGCCCGCGCCGCTGGGCACGCGCCATCCCTCCATCACCCCGTTCGACATGTTCAAGACCGCTGACGGCTTCATCGTGATTGCAGCGGGCAACGACACCCTGTTCCAGAAACTCTGCGCCGCGCTCGGCCTGCCGGAGCTAGCTGCCGACCCGCGCTTTGCCACCGTGGTGGCGCGCAACCAGCACCACGCCGAACTCAAGACTTGCATGGAAGCGCGCCTGGCTGATGCGGACAGCGCCACCTGGTCGGCCACGCTGGAAGGCGCCGGCGTGCCGCACGGCCCGCTGCAAAGCGTGGCCGACATCGTGCAGGACCCACATGTGCAAGCGCGCGGCATGCTGCTGCAAGCCAGCATCGGCGAGGACCGCCCGATCACCCTGGCCGGCAACCCGATCAAGATCGGCAGCCAGGCAGGCGCGAGCCGCTTCCGGCGCTCGCCCAGGCTGGACGAGCATCGCGCAAGCCTGCTGGAGGAGTTTGGCCAGCATGCCAACATTGACTGACGTTGAATGGCGTTGGATGGCGTTGGATAGCGCTGGATAGCGGCGAATGAAGCAGGCATAAGCACGCCGCGTGCCGGCCAGACCGGTTAAGCTGGCGCCACCGCAACCACGCCGCTTGCCATGACCAAGCCGAGTACGGACCCGAGCGCGCCCGAAGCCGCGCTGGCAGTTGAGTTGGCCATTGAGCTGGAGGCCGGGCTGACGGCGGCCATCACGAATCTGAACCAGGGCAACATCGATGCCGCCGCCAGCTATGCGGCCGCGCTCATCGGCCGCTATCCGGCGCATCCCGCCGTGTGCCAGTTGAGCGCGCAGATTGCCCTGCAGCGTGGCGATGCCACGCTGGCGCGGCGCCATATCGCGCAGGGACTCTCGCTGCGGCCGGATCACCTGCCCTCGCTGCTGATCGCCGGCCGGGCGGCGCTGGCCGATGGCGCGCCGGCAGAGGCGCTGCCGCCCCTGCTGCGCGCCTGCGCACTCAGCGGCAATGCCCTGGAGCCGAGCTATCTCGCCTGCGTCGCCAGGTTGCAGAGCGGAGCGGCGGACGCCGTGGCGGAACTGGGCCTGCTGATCCAGCGGGCACCGGGTTTTGCGCCGGCGTGGATCGAACTGGCGGAAGCGATGCGCAGAGGCGGCGAGCTGCAAGCCGCGCTGGCGGCGCTGGACCGCGCCCTGGCGCTGGACGGCAATATCGCGCGCGCGCAGTTCCAGCGGGGCAAAGTGCTGCATGCGCTCGGGCGCAAGGCCGAGGCCGCCAGCGCCTTTGCCAGTGCCGTCGCGCTGGAGCCGCGCAGCCGGGAGGCGCGCCTGAACCTGGCCATCGCGCAGCAAGAACTCGGCGACCTGAGCGCCGCGCAAGCCACGCTGGAAGCCCTCGTCGGCGCGCATCCGCATGACTACGACGGCTGGATCCAGCTTGGGCTGGTGCGGCAAGACCGGCGTGACCTGCGCGGCGCGCAGGCCGCCTTGCGCAGCGCCCTGGCCTGCCAGCCGGACGCTGCGCCGGCGGCGGTCAACCTTGGCATCGTGCTGCAGGCAGACGGCCAGCCGGATGCGGCCCTGGCCGCCTATGCCCACGCCTACCGCGTTGCGCCGGAGACCTTCGGCCGCATCGCGCAGGCGCTGTGCGCGGGACCGCACGGCCGTCTATGGGCCGACCTCGGCGCCTTGCGTGCCTTGCTGGCCAGCCTCGGCAGCCCGGGCTGCCCTCAGGACTGACCGCCCCGCGCGCGCGGCGCGCGAAAGCGCTTGCGGTACACGCCGGGCGTGGTCAGCACCTCCGCCGCCAGCTTCTCGTAGCGCCCGGCGCCCTCGGCGTCGATCGTGCCGAAAGACAGCTCAAGCTCCGCACGCGGCACCGGGCAGCACTGCGCGACAGGCGTGCCTTTGGGCAGGACGCCGTCGAACTCCGCGTCGGTCCATAGCGCCGGGAAATTGATGCCCACGTCGTGGAAACGGTCCGCATCGACCAGGCCGCTCAGCGTGCGGAACGGCAGATCCCAGCGGTTGGCCGGATGCATCGCCAGCAGCGACCACCCGGGCGGCAGCTCGATGGTCCAGAAACTGTTGAATTTCAGGGCGACGGCATCCGAGTGCAGTGGCGTGCCGCCCAGTTGCTCCGGCACGTGAAAGCTCAGCGGCGCGCGCGGATGGCCGTCGATGCCCGGCTCAGGCAAGTCCCAATCCCACGAGAACACGCCCCGCTCCACGCGCACGTCGCATGGCAGCAGAATCACAAAGCCATGGGTCATGGCATCGATGAACGGCGGGCATTGCTTGATGGTGCGGATGTCCCTGCCGTGCAGGGGCGAGAACGCCTTGGGACGCATCGCCCGCACCCAGTCCGGCAGCGCCTGCTGGGCAGGCTGCGGGCGCGGGAGGTTGTCCTGCAGCAGCGGATCGCAACGGAAGGTCACTTGCATGGCGTGCATGGCTTGGCTAGGTGGAGGCGCTCGATGTGCCGGAGCGGCCATGCAGTGTAGGGGCGAAGAGACGAGTACGTCTAGTTGCCGCGCCCGCCACCCCACCCCTTACCCAATGTCCCGGCAGTCATGACAATTTGGGCGGCATTCGCACAATCGCCGCATTGGTAGTTGCCTTCCTGCCCGCGTCCAGCCACAATCCGCGCTTTTCCGAACGCCCCGCCAGCCGCCAGCGCAACCGGCCACTCATATTCAATTCCCAATGTCAGCCATGTTCCGGCCGTTATGAACGAATGCTGCCCCTCCCTTAGTCTTGCGCCATGTCGGACCGGCAGCGCCAGCACGGAGTGGCGAGCAAGCGGCCGACAGCGGCGTACCGGGCTGCATGCAGTGCCGAATGCGACACAGACCTTGTGCGCAGCGGCCCGCATGACGGCCTCGGCAACGACAACGAAAAAGCGAGACAGCCTGGGTATGAGCGACGTAGCCGCCGCCCCAGCGCACCACAAAGGAGACACTCCGCCATGCTTGAACAGCCGTTCCCCGGCCGTGCCACCGCCCCCGGCACCGACGCGATCGAGGCCAAGGCCATCGACGCCATCGCATCCATGGAAGCCAAGGGCTTCCTCGACCGCTACTTCCAGATCAGCGAGCGCGGCAGCACCGGGCGCCGCGAGGCATTGGCCGGCGCCACCACCTTCATGGCCATGGTCTACTCTGTGTTCGTCGTGCCGGGCATGCTCGGCAAGGCCGGCTTCGATGGCAGCGCCGTGTTCGTCGCAACCTGCCTGACCGCGGCGTTCGGCTCCTTGTTGATGGGCGTGTGGGCCAAGCTGCCCATCGCCATCGGCTGCGCGATCTCGCTGACCGCTTTCACCGCCTTCGGGCTGGTGCTTGGGCAGGGGCTCTCCCCAGCCGTTGCGCTTGGCGCGATCTTCCTGATGGGCGTGGTCTTCACCGCCATTTCCGTGACCGGCGTGCGCTCCTGGATCCTGCGCAACCTGCCGGCCGGCGTGGCGCACGGCACGGGCATCGGCATTGGCTTGTTCCTGCTGCTGATCGCATCCAACGACGTGGGGCTGGTGATCAAGAACCCTGGCGCGGGCCTGCCGGTCACACTGGGCAAGATCACCGCCTTCCCGGTCGTCATGTCGATCCTCGGCCTGGCCGCCATCTTCGGGCTGGAACGGCGCCGCGTGCCGGGCGGCATCTTGCTGGTGATCGTCGCCATCTCCGCGCTGGGCCTGGCCTTTGATCCCGCCGTCAAGTTCACTGGCGTGTTCGCGCTACCCGCGCTGAGCGCGCCGGGCCATGCCTCCTTGATCGGTGCGATGGACATCAAGGGCGCGCTGTCGCTGACGGTGCTGCCTAGCGTGCTGGCACTGGTGATGACGGCCGTGTTCGACGCCACCGGCACCATCCGCGCCGTCGCGGGCCAGGCCGGCCAGCTCGATGCGAAGGGCCAGATCCCCAACGGCGGCCGTGCCCTGACCACGGACTCGCTCAGCTCGATCTTCTCGGCCTTCTTCGGTGGCGCGCCCGCTGCGGCCTACATCGAATCGAGCGTTGGCGTGGCCGCTGGCGCAAAGACCGGCCTGGCCGCGGTGGTAGTCGGCCTGCTCTTCCTGGCAGTGATCTTCTTCTCGCCGCTGGCCGGGCTGGTGCCTTCGTACGCGACGGCACCTGCCCTGATGTATGTGGGCCTGCTGATGCTCAGCAGCGTCAGCAAGCTGCATATGGACGATATGGTCGACGCCATGGCCGGCCTGGTCTGCGCGGTCTTTATCGTGCTGACCTGCAATATCGTCACGGGCATCATGCTGGGCTTCTGCACCTTGGTGATCGGCCGCATCGTGGCCGGTGAATACCGCAAGCTGAATGTGGGCACCGTGGGCATCGCGCTGGCGCTGGCCGTTTTCTACGGCGGCGGCTGGGCGATCTGAGCCTTGACGGCCGTGGCACTGCCAGCGGCCGGTATCGAGAGGCGACACCGCGCGGTCCGACGGGCCATGCGGTGTTGCCACGCAAGCGGGTACTGAAAGCCAGCGCAACGATGACACTGGCTTTTTTGCGAAGCGGGCGAATTCCCGTCCCGCTTCTTTTTTTAGCGGCCTCGCCCTCTCGCGAATGGCCGCAAATCGCGCAGACTCAGGCCGCCGCGCGCCGTTGCGGCACGGATGCCTGCACCGTCGCTGCCAGTCCCTGCGCCAGGTCGGCGATCAGATCCTCCGGCGCTTCCAGGCCGATATGCAGGCGGATCACCGGCTCGGCGCCACGCCAGTACGAGTGTTCCGCCAGGCGCTCCGGCGCTGCCACCTGCACCAGGCTTTCATAGCCGCCCCACGAAGCCCCCAGCCCGAACAGGCTCAGCGAATCCACCAGCTTGCGCGCCGCCGCCACATCGGCGGTGGGCAGCGCGAACGAGACCAGCCCGTTGGCGCCCGAGAAATCCCGCAGCCACAGCGCGTGTCCGGGGTCCGAGGGCAAGGCCGGATAGAACACCCGCCCTACCGCCTCATGCGCTTGCAGGAACTGTGCCACCGCCAAGGCATTGCGCTGGTGCTGGGCCAGCCGCACGGCCAGCGTGCGGATGCCGCGCAGCGCCAGGTAGGCATCGTCCGCGCTGATGGCCAGGCCGAAGCCATCGTAGGCATCGGCAATGCGGCGCGCCAGCCCCTCGTCCTTGACCACCACCGCGCCCTGCATCAGGTCGGAATGGCCGCTGATGTACTTGGTCGATGCCAGGATCGATACATCCACGCCGAGCGCCAGCGGCTGCAGCACATGGCCGGAAGCCCACGTATTGTCGGTGGCCACCACCACGCCATGGCGGTGCGCGATCTGCGCAAGGCGCGGCAGGTCCAGCACCTCGTAGAGCAGAGAGCTGGGCGACTCCAGGTAGAGCAGCCGCGTGTTGGGGCGGATCAGCGCGTCCAGATCGTCCTGGCTGGGAGAGAAGTAGCTGACCTCGATGCCCAGGCGGCGCAGCAGCGTTTGCTCCAGCCTGCGTACCGGCGCGTAGACGCTGTCCACCACCAGCGCATGGTCACCCGGCGACAGCAGCGCGAGGAACGTCAGCGAGATCGCAGCCAGCCCCGAGGGCGCCAGGAAGGTGCGGTTGCCGCCTTCGAGCGCGGCAATCGCGTCTTCCAGCGCGCGGTGCGTATCCATGCCCTGCCGGCCATAGGAGCTGACACGCTCGCCGCGCGCATGGCGGGCCCGGATATCGTCATAGGCGTCCGAGTTCTCGAAGCGCACGGTGCTGGTGCGCACCACCGGCACATTGACCGGGCCGTGGCCCTGGACAAAGGGCGGCGTGCCGGCGTGGATCAGTTGGGTATCGCGATGATGGCTCATGGTTCCTGGATTGGGATGGTGGCTTGCGCCGCGCTCAGACAGCGAAGCGCAGCTTGTCGAAGGAGAAGACGAAGGGATCGGCCTGCGCACGCGGGGCCGCGCCGAGCGAGCGGTTGAGAAAGGCGCGCGTGCGCTCGCTGCGCGGCGCGCTGAAAATGCGGCTGGCCGGGCCATGCTCGACAATGCGCCCGCCTTCGGTGAAGTAGACCTCGTCGCTGATTTCTTCGGCAAAGCGCATCTCATGTGTCACCAGCAGGCAGGTCAGCCCCTCCTCGACCAGGTCGCCGATCACGGTCAGCACCTCGCCCACCGTCTCCGGGTCCAGCGCGGAGGTCACCTCGTCGAACAGGATCAGCTCGGGCTCCATGGCCAGCGCGCGGGCAATCGCGACGCGCTGCTGCTGGCCGCCGGAGAGTTCGCCCGGATACGCGCCGGCCTTGTCGGCCAGGCGCACCTTGCGCAGCAACGCGATGGCCGTGGCCTCCGCCTGGGCGCGGCCGCGCCCCAGCACGCACAACGGCGCGATGGTGAGGTTCTGCAGCACGGTCAGGTGCGGAAACAGGTTGTACTGCTGGAAGACAAAGCCCACACGCTTACGCAGCGCAATGCGCTCGGCCTCGCTGCGCAACTCGCGCACTGCAACGCCGCCGACCGTCACCGTGCCCTGCTGCGGCTCCAGCAGGCCGGTAAGGCACCGCAGGATGGTGGACTTGCCCGAGCCGGACGGGCCGATGATGGACACCGCCTGCCCGCGCCGCACTTCCAGGTCGATGCCCTTGAGCACCGGGTTGCCGCCAAAGGCAAGGTGCACGTCCTTGAGCGCAACCAACGGCGCGGCAGCCTCGGGGACCACGGACAACACGGGTCCGCCGTTATGTTCAGGCAACAGCATATTTTTGTTCCAGGAAACGGGTGAAGCGCGAAATCGGGTAGCACCAGGCAAAGAACATCGCCAGCACGGTGAAATAGATCAGCACGGTAAAGGCGGTCTGGTTGACGGTATTGCTGGCGATCTGCGCGGTATCGAGCAGATCGTGCACGCCCACCAGCGAGGCCAGCGCGGTGCCCATGGTGAGCGTGGCGTACAGGTTCATCCACGGCGGCAGCATGCGGCGCACGCATTGCGCAACGATGATCAGCCGCAGGATCTGCCAGCGCGAGAACGCCATTGAGCTGGCCGCCTCCCACTGCGTGAGCGGGATCGACTGCACCGCGCCGCGCAGCACCTCGGCCACATTGGCGCTGGCCGGCAGCGCCAGCCCCACCACCACCTTGAACCAGTCGGGGAACGGCACGATATGGCTGCCGATATTCACCTCGAACGGGAAGACGTAGGTGGAGAAGTAGATCAGCACCAGCCAGGGCGCATTGCGGAACACCTGCACGTATAGATGCGCCGGGCGCGACAGCAGCGCCACCGGCGACAAGCGCAAGGCGCCGACCAGCAGCCCGCCGGCTGTGCCCAGCAGGATCGCCAGCAGGCTCACGCCGATATTGACCAGGAAGCCGCGCACCAGCGCCGGCGACCATTGCCAGGCGCTGGCCAGCGCGCGGGCCAGGTCCGGATGGCGGGTCGCCGCGAGCGCCACCGCCACCAGCGGCAGGAGCCACAGCAGCCCCGCATAACGACCGGCGCGCGACGTTGCGGGCGCGGAGAGAAAAGTGGAATCAGCGCTCGCCATAGCCGGGCATCCTTAGTCGAAGTTCCAGCCAGTTGCCCGCCTGGCTGACCACCCAGGTCAGCAGGCCGAAGAACAACAGCAACAGCACCATCAGTTCCAGCACGTTGTCGCGCTGGGTCCAGATCATGATGGAGGCGTAGGTGATATCGCCCACCGCAATCGCGGACGCCACCGCCGTGGCCTTGACCAGCTCCACGGAATTGTTGACCAGGGCAGGCAGGGCAAAGCGCACCGCCAGCGGCAACTGCACGCGCCAGAGCAAAGTACGGCGATCAAAGCCGAGCGACGCCGCCGCCTCCAGCGTGACCTTGGGCACCGCCTCGATGCCAGCGCGCAAGGCTTCGGCATGAAACACGCCCTTGTGCAGCGACAGCACCACCACCACCCACAGGAACGGCGTAAGCGGATTGGTCCGCTGCGCGTCCTGCAAGGCATGGGTGATCAGCATGTTGAGAACCAGGAAGGCGCAGTAGAGCTGTACCAGGGTTGGCGTGTTGCGGGTGATTTCCACAAACGCGCGCGTGGCACCGGCCAGCAGCGCGTTGCGCGAGGTCAGCGCCGCCGCCATTCCCACTCCGGCGACCAGGCTGCCGGCAAGGGTGCAAAGTACCAGCTGGATGGTTACCCAGGCGCCATGCACGAAGGAGGCGCGGTCATAGGCATCGGCGAGGAACGCGTAGTTCAGGCCGATGCGGTGCGCCGCATCGATCCACCAGGCAATCGCTGCTTCCATCAGGAACGGGCGCCCTTGAACTTGTCATGCAGCTCGGTCAGCGCCGGCGACGGCGGCAGAATGCCGGCCTTCTTTTCGGTGGCAACCAGCCAGCCGCTGCGATGCCAGTTCTGCACGATGCGGTCCACCGCAGAAATGGTGTCCTGCTCGCCCTTGCGGGTCCAGATCACGGTCGGCGCGGGATTAAGTTCAGGCAGCACGATGCGGTAGTTCTGCCATTCCGGGTTGCCCCGCACCAGAGGCTGCAGCAGCGTGTTGTCGTGCACGGCGCCGGCGCAGTTGTCACCGCGCAGCGCCAGCAGCGATTCCGCCGAGCCCTTGAAGCCCTTCGGGATGGCGCCGTATTCCACCTGCACCGGGCGCGTATAGCTGCTGCCCTGCGAGATGCACACCGTCTTGCCCTTCAAGTCTTCCCAGCGGCGGATATCGCTTTGCTTGGGCACGATCACCGCACCGCCCACACGGTAGTAAGGCGTAGGCACGTGGCCCAGCTGCTCACCGCGCTCGGCGTTGTATTCCATCGCCGCGATCAGCACGTCGACTTTGCCCTGCTGCAGGAACTGCACGCGATTGGACGGCTGCACCTGCACCGTTTCCAGCTCCACATTGAGCTGCCTGGCCAGGTCCTGCGCGAGGTCCGCATTGAAGCCGACGGGCTTTTGCGTGGCGGGATCGATCGAGCCGAAAGCGCTGCCGGACAGCATGATGCCGACCACGATCTTGCCGCGCTGGCGGATCTTGTCGAGCGTGGCGTCGGCCTGCGCGGCGCCGGCAAAGAAAGTGCCGGCCAGCAAGGCGGCAGCGAAGGCGAGAGGACGCGGGGAGCGCAGCGAAAGAGTGCGGGTCATGGTGTGTTCGAGTTCTTGTTGGCTAAGTCGTGGTTAGTGCAATGCAGCCGACAAACTGTACGCAAGCGCCGCCGGGCACGGAACGAATAAAAGAGCCAATCGTTATGCGCATTCCGTTTCCCGTGGCAGCACAGCGCGGCCGCATATCCATGCGCGGAAAGATTCGTTGGCCGCAGGGGCCACGCTTTCTAAGCTTTGCGCTCGATTCGCCTCAGGCATTACCGTCATGCAACGTCGCACCCTGTTCCGCTCCCTTCTCTGCCTGCCCGTCGCCGCTGCGGCGGCGGCCATCGCTGGCGTACCCTTTCACAGCTATGCCACGCAGGCCCCGCAGGCCTTCCCCGCGCGTCCCGTGCGCATCGTGGTGCCGGTGGCGCCCGGCGGCAGCGCCGACAAGCTCGCGCGTACGCTGGCGCTCAAGCTCAGCGAGAAATGGGACCAGCCCGTGGTGGTGGAAAACGTGGTGGGCGCCAGCGGCACCCTGGGTGCCGCGCAGGTGGCGCGGGCCAAGCCAGACGGCTACACCTTGCTGCTGGGTGGCGAAGGCGTGACGCTGAACGCCTCGCTGTTCAAGACGCTGCCGTACGATGCGAGCCGCGCGTTTCGCGGTGTCAGCAAGGCGGTGGTGAATCCGCAGATCCTGGTCGCCAGGCCAGATCTTGGCGTGCGCAACCTGCAGGACTACATCGCGCTGGCACGCAAGAAGCCCGGCGAGGTCACGCTTGGCCTGCCGGGCAATGGCGGCATTGCCCACGTGGCCCATGAAATGCTATCGCGCCAGACCGGCATCAAGGTCAACTACATTCCCTACGCCGGGGGCGCGCCCGCCACGGTGGACCTGCTTGGCGGGCATATCGACGCAACACTGATCACGCTCGCGGCGGTGACCGATTACGTGCGCTCCGGCCGGCTGACTGCGCTGGCGGTGACCACGCCCTATCGCTCGAAGGCGCTGCCACAGGTGCCGACCATGGCGGAGGCAGGTGCTGCGGGTTTCGCGGTGGAAAGCTGGCAGGGGCTGCTTGCGCCTGCGGCTACGCCTGCTGATGTGGTGGATCGCATTAGCCGCGATGTTGCGGCTGTGCTTGATGTGCCGGCTACGCGGGGACAGCTGGAGGATGCGGGGTATGTTGTGGTGGGGTCTTCGGCGCAGGAGCTGGATGCTACGTTGGCTCGGGATTTGCCTAGGTATGCTTCGGTGATTTTGGCTTCGGGGATGTCGTTGCGGTAAGTGTCGTTGTGTCGTTGTGTCGTTGTGTCGTTGAAGTAAGTCAACGGCAAAGGCAACTGCAGTTTCACCACCCCTGCGGGGCGGCGACCTACTTTCTTGTCTTGCCAAGAAAGTAGGCAAAGAAGGCGC